>PKXI01000070.1 GCA_003133425.1 Acidobacteriaceae bacterium | reverse complement strand
TATTATGCGAGACTCAGTAGGTTTAGTTTCAGGTCCTTTATATCTGGATTGCTCTTGAAAGTCTCGATATCGCCAAGGTCTATAGAGCAGTCTTTGTCGCTGAGAGAATCGGGTACTTTTATACCATTGGCAGGGTTGTTGAGAAAAGAACTCATCGATTTACCGAAGCAAGCCTTCTGAATAGTCGCCGGTTGCGTTGAACGATAGGTCACGAGTTCGGTGGCGGCCTGCCATGCTTCCGGCAGGTTGGGGTCTTTTTGAACTACGGCTGAAAGTGCATCAGACAAGGCCGCAACCTTTTGAGCATTCGGCTTGGTTCCGTTTGCGCGAGCCGTTTGAATCTGGGCTGTAACCATTGTTAGGTTCGCTTGGAGTTGCTGCGGAGACTTCGGCAATTTAAGTTCGCTTACGAGCTTCGTATTTCCACCATCTGCAAGTTGCTGCTCAATAGCGGTCACTTTATTACCAATGTGAACGCTCCACCCTAATGCGCCCATGCCGACCAATAGACCCGCAGTAGAAAATCCGCCGATAACCTTCCCCCAGATTCGTAGTTCCGTTTCAACTGCGGTCACGCGCTGCGCCAACGCGGATACTTCTTTGTTCAAACTTTCAACAGTTGCCATGCCATTGCTACTCTCTAGGGGAGCAGATGGAAACTCATAAAGCACAGCTTGCATTGGGCAGTCTCCTGTTATACGCTCTTAGTAAGAGTTGCCCAACGCGAAACATCCGCAACACAAATGACCCGCTGGCTGGCGGGTTTTCTTGTGCCTTGAATACTACTCCAAAGGATTTAGCGGATCAATTCGGCAACTGGCCACGCATAGTCTGTAAGGCCGCTTCCTACTGCGGGGGTGACGCCTAAGGTCTTGTGAACTCTACAGAAATTGTAGTATGCGAGCCATAAATTATATGCAAACTCAAGATTCTCCCATTTTTTTGAAAATGCGTTAGTTAGGCGCGTCATGCGCCGCATCCCATTCTAATGCTCGAGTTCTGACGTTCACCAGTGGCTAAATTGAAGGAGACTCCCCACAAAATCCCCCACAGCAGGAAGAGCAGGGGAAGGCAAACGTAAATTCACCTATTGATTCGAAGTGGTAGGCAAGGCGGGGTTTGAACCCGCAACCCCCGGCTTAGAAGTTCGGGTGGTCACAGCCGCTCCGCCGGGTGTCACTCAAGTCTCTCACTAATCTCCACTTCCCAGCATTTGGCACGTAACGTGCGCCCAATCGGCCGGTGCTCTAAAACCCCTCCGCAAACCCGGCTGGCGAGGCGCCGTTCCTCCTTTCGGCCGGGTGTTCTGAGCCCTTTTTGGCATGCGCAACGCTCCCCGGCGAGAGGCTGATCTCCACCTCTACCAACCGAGATCACCGAGGTGCTTCGAATGCCATTTACTCCGAAAGGCCCGACTCCCGAACTGTACGTTGTCCCACGACCTGCCGATAACCAATCTATGAGAACCGCGGAAGATAGCGGAGTCCCTGAGTTCACTGCGGTCTCCGCTGAAATTGTCGAGCGATGGGGTTTCGACACTCGCTTGACTGGGGATCTGGCTAGGGATCTCACACCACAACGTGGGCATACGATCGATCACATCAACTGCCCATCGTGCCAGGCTTACGACAAATTCGTAAAGTCCGACCTTCACGGCATGGCGGGACAGAAATTCCTGGACGCTGCTCGAGTCTGGATAAGCGCACAGCGCAAATCGGATAAGCTGCGACCTCGAACTCTAGAAACAGTGGCCGAGTACCTCAGGGCGCTGAACAAGTTCTTCAAAGATATTCGAATGAGCCCGATCAATCCCGGCATGCTGAAGGCGTACCAGCAGGCCCGCCTTTCCAATGCGATTGGCGTTGCAGGCAAGATTCATCGTCCCTGGCGGAAGATGGCCAGTCACTCGCGCATCAACCATGAACTGAACGTGCTCGGCCAGATGCTGCGCGCCTGTAACGAGTGGGAGAAAATCCGGCCATACTATTTCCCGTTGCAGACCAACAGTTGGAGCCCTCGCGAAATCCTCAGCGAGAAGGAAGAAGAAGAGCTCTTCCGCAAGACGGCCGGCTATCCGGAAGCGGAACTCGCCTATTGCGTCGCCACGATCACGAACAACACCACCGCCAGCGGGGTTGAACTCCGCGGCCTCCGGCTGGAGAACGTGTACCTTCGGCCCACAGGCGAAATCTCCGAGATCTACATTCCGCCGGATGCATGCAAAAACAACTATCGCCCCCGGAAAATCGCTCTCAACGAAGTGGCGAAATGGGCTGTGAGCAAAGTTTATCAGCGCGCCATCAAGCTCGGCTCCACAAAACCGGAACACTACCTCTTCCCCATTCGGGTGAAGCGGAACGAGTACGATCCCACGCGCTCTGCCTCGCGGTGGTTCTTGCGCTGCTCATGGAATCACCTCCGCGACATCTCCGGTTTCCACCAGCTGCGGCCCCACGATCTGCGCCACCATGCCATTACGCGCATGCTTGAAAACGGGGTTGATGGCGAGCTGGTGAATGCGATCAGCGGTCATGTCAGCAAGAGAATGCGCGAATTCTATTCGCATCAGCGTGTCCGAGTCCGCTATGAGGCCGCTCAGGCAATTGAGCCCGACTACGACGTGCGGAAACTCGTGGCTGACGGGCGCCGGCGAAGCAAGCAAGAGAGGCTGAAGGGAAAGGTGAAACCCCAACGAACCGAAACCACCGCTCAGCCGGTCCAGACTGATCAAGATTTCGAAGAGCTGAAGCGCCTCAAAATCAGGGTGGAGCAACTGCTCGCCAATGCAAAGCCCAAAGAGAGATCGACGGTCTGATCGAGATTCGATTGCGAAGACCTCGCGCGTTTCCGCTCAGATTGCATCAGTATGGTCAATGCCTGGACCCTGGCCCTTCTGTGAGGACTTGTCAGTTAAGGCGTTCCCGCGTGGGCCCATTTCTGACAGCAGTCAACGCCTACGACGAAGCATATTCAGTAGCTTCGCTACGCACGCGTCTGCCAGTTCTTTGTTCGAAATGAACGAAGGTTCCTGTCTAGGACCGCTAGCCTTTATCCAGCCGAGATCAAATTCTTGGGATAGCGTTGCGTTGTAACGAGTCTCACCCGCCATTTCGGGAGGAAAATACACACCTCCGCGAAACTCACCCGGAAGATGTAAATGCCCTTTGAACTCGCGTACACTGAGCTTCGCATTTTCCAGCGAATTGGAGAATGGTTGCTCCCAAATCACAACGACTCCGAGATCTGGGGTCTTCAGGACGCAGGATATCGCGACATTCCCGGGCTCAGGCGCCCATGCGCACTCAATCCCAAAGTCATGCTTTACTGCAACCTCGCTGCATTTGGACTTGATGACGCCGAAGAGGCTCTCAACATTTTTCCAGACCTTCGCTGGCCCATCACCGCACCGAATGCCTGAGAGAGCATCTTCGTAATCCAGCTCTCTTTGATGGATGGCAGCAATGTCGAGGACCGTTGGCGGACGCTCCGCCTCCTCGGCCTTGTATTCTTTGCCACTGAAGATCATCCGTAGCGCTGACTCGAGTGAGTCTGTGAGTACCTTTCGGGCAGCCTTTGTCTCCTCTACACTTGCCCCCTCGGCCAACGCATACGAGATTGGAAAGCGCCTGTGCGCTAGATTGAACGGCATGTCCGAGCCGGTTGGCTTCCCATATGCTTCGTTCATCACCGCGATGATTCGTCCCGGTCCCGGCTTTCTTAGAGCACAACCATACTCGATCAAAACATTTGGGTTTGACACAAGTCTTTCGTTCTCACGCTGACCGACGAACGTAAGGTCAGGAATAAAGACGCTGGCCGTTGCGATCTTAGCCATAATCGTGTCGAAGATTGCTGGAGAGCCAGGTGTATTCTTCGTGTCCTTATCGAGTTCGAGATCTTCCCTCAGAGAGGGCTCAATTTCTACATCGGCACGAAGCCGGTCTATAGCCGACTGAAGGGCCCGCTCGATGAAGTTGCGGCAGACGCCTGTGGGCCTATCACTCTGCCAAGAATAAAAAATCGTACGCATTCGGGTGCCTGATTGAATCCTCCCTTGCTTCGGTCTATAGATTATTATCCCGAAGGCCGTATTCCAGAATCCGGGCAGTTCATTGGCCGTTCGAAAGACCTATTCAGGCTTCTGGTGCCGAGAAATGTCAATCAGCACATGGGCCCGCAAGCAGTCGTCAGAACATACGACATGCATTCCATTAGCAATGGCCGACTTGCGCCGACCACCATGCGGCCTTAAACAAATCAAATGACTTGAATCAGAGCCGCCGAAACATGGCTCAGTACTTCACTAAGGGTTGAAGCGATGGTGCGGCACAACTGTTTTGACTTTTTCATAGGCACCTCCAAGGTGTTCGGGTTTGAAACGAAAAATTTCAGAGCACATGATGTGCAAAAGAACAGCAGTGAAGCGATACCATGTCCGGCGGATACTCCCAGTGGGAGCTTGGTTGGGCGTCAGCCCAAATCCTTAGCATCTCTATTGTAGAGCGAAGTCTGCGATATCGACTAAGTTGTCGCGTCTTGGGCGGGAGTCACTCCGGTCGTTAGCTCGATGGCAATGCATCGTTAGCCTAGGCAGCGAACTTAAGTTAAGAGGACGCCTTGAATAGTGCGATGCCGAGATCGGTGACTGTCATCAACCCGAAAAGCACTACACCATCCCATCCCCTAGGGCGTTCAGGCTGGATTTCGGCTTTATCAGAAATACGCTATAGCGCATATTTACAAATAACACGGTTTAGCGTATATTTACAACTTATGCGGCATTCCGTATAAGGCGGAGGTGTTTCGATGGATCAGATCACTCGCACCCCCAAGCAACTCGGCGCGGTTCTGCAGCGCTACCGGAAAGCGACAGGCCTTACCCAGGAAGCACTTGCGGCCCGCATTCGATTGCGCCAGGCAACGATTTCAGCCCTGGAGAATTCAGCGACGAATGCTCGCCTGGGTACGCTGTTCGACACGCTAGCGGCTCTCAACTTGGAACTGGTGGTTCGCCCGAGATCCAAGGGTTCGACGAAGGACATTGAGGAGATCTTCTGATGGCCAGACAGCCTCGCTATGTCCCCCTGAATGTTTACTTGAACAGCAGGCTCGTCGGACAGCTTCGGCGCGATCCTGCTGGAGCAATCGCCTTTCAATACGATGCCGGCTGGCTGGCATGGCCGCACACGCTACCTGTATCTCTTTCTTTGCCTCTGCGCGAAGCTGCTTACACGGGAACGCCGGTCCTGGCGGTCTTTGAGAATCTGCTGCCAGACAACGGGGAACTGCGCAGGCGTATCGCCGCGCGTACGCAAGCAGAAGGGACTGACGCCTACAGCCTGCTGAATGCGATTGGACGCGACTGTGTGGGCGCATTGCAGTTCCTGCCGCCGGATATTGATCCCGGGCAGGCTGGGGCGATCAACGGAGCCCCGATCAGCAAAGGCGAAATCTCGACCTTGCTTGCGAATCTTGCCACCTCACCATTGGGTATTGGCGAAGATGAGGAGTTTCGCATCTCGATTGCAGGAGCGCAGGAAAAGACAGCTCTGCTCTATTGGAACCGGCGTTGGTACAAGCCGCACGGAACCACGGCAACCACTCACATTTTCAAGCCGTCAATCGGACGGCTCCCCAATGGCCTCGACCTGACCCACAGCGTCGAAAACGAATATTTGTGCCTGAGACTGCTTGCTGCTATCGGTCTGCCTGCTGCCAAGGCACAGATGGCGACGTATGGAGAGCGTCGTGTCCTGATTGTGGAGCGGTTCGATCGGCTGTGGACACAGGATGGGCGCTTACTGCGCTTGCCCCAGGAGGACTGTTGCCAGGCTCTTTCTGTCGTTCCGTCCCGCAAGTATCAAAGCGATGGAGGGCCGGGGATCGAAGCGATTCTTCATCTGTTGCGCGGGAGCGATACCCCCGCCGAGGATCAGAGAATCTTTCTCAAAGCGGCGATTGCATTCTGGCTGCTGGGCGCGACGGACGGGCACGCCAAGAACTTCAGCGTGTTTTTGCTGCCTGGCGGCCGCTACCACATAACGCCACTGTACGACGTGATCTCGGCGCAGCCGAGCGTCGATTCCAATCAGATTCGCCATAACCAATTCCGCCTTGCAATGGCGGTCGGGGACAACCGTCACTACATCATGAAGACGATTGCAGCGCGGCATTTCATCCAAACAGCGAACCGCGCCGGCATCGGCGAAGAGGTCGTGGTTTCTATCTTCGATGAACTACGCGGGACGGCGGAAGCAGCCATTGATCGTGAAGCGGCGAAGTTGCCCAAGGGCTATCCCATGGAAATTGCCGTGTCGATTATCTCCGGAATGAAAAGGCGGCTCCGGACAATTTGAACAGCTAGTGTTTCAACGGGAGAGAGCGCGAAGTTCAGTTCGCTTGCGCAATGCCGTTTGCATGGTGTCATGCGCGTTTTGAGGACTAATCTCCTGCCCCGTCTAAGTTTTCAAGCGCGAATAGCTGATTGGTCCACGCTTCGCCGAGGATAGATTCGGCAGGCGCGGCATGCTCTTGTCCGCAACGACACCGCCGCCCCGTGAATTGACGATTACTACTCCCTAGGCGAAGATAATACGAAGAGGCTGTGGGCCGGGTGGGGAGGACCTGCCACGCCGAGGAGGTAGTGATGGCAGGAACGGGCGCATTGCGTTTAGGGCCGGCTGCGCGGAAGTTGATTTCACCCGACAGGTGGACCGACGGCTATCCAGGGCCAGCGGCATACAGCAGAGAGCTTGACGTGCTGCTCGACTGGGCGAGCAAGAGGAATTACCTCAAGCGGTTCGTGCCAAATATCGAGGCGAAGAACACCAAGCGCGACGAGGCACTCAATGAACTGCGTCTCGCTTATCTGTTCGACCAAACGGGCTTTCCTGTTGTGCAACTGGACCCACCCGGCGCGAATGGGAAGAAAGGCGAGTATCTGCTCGCCACGCCGGAGAAGACCGACGTCTTCGTCGAGTTGAAGAGTCCGGGCTGGGAGAGCGAACTCACCCCGGCGCAACGTGCATCTGGCAGGCAGCACCGGCCGAAGTATGAAGGCGTGGGCGGCGGTGCCGTCGGCAACTTCCAGGCGGTGCATCAGTGCATCGCGCGTCCGAACTCCTATCCGAAGTTCACTACCACGCAGGCGAACCTGCTCATCATCGCGGACGACCTAAACCTGTCGCTGCATGACACGCTCTTCCAGGTCGAAGGCTCACTTTACGGTGCCAAGTGGCAATACGGCGAGGACGGCTACTTCACCAGCAATCGCTTCGAGAACCCCGGTGGCCTTGGCGTCTTCTATGCATTCTCAGCAGTGCCATCGCGCGGCATCGAGTACCAATTCGTGATTTACGAGAATCCGTACGCGCTCCTGACGACCAAGCTGCCGCAGTCCCTACTGGAGCAGTTCAAAGAGACATTCAACTGCATCGTGAGGGGCACAGACCCGCGCATGCCAGCGCCGGTAAGGTAAGTCAGTATGGCAATCAAGGGAATCGTTGGAGCCGGTGGCAAGCTCTACCTGCGCACCGAGTCCGGCCTGCACACGCTGAAGAGTAACGGCAAAGAGCCGAGGGACTGGGACAAGGCCCAGTTTTCCAGCACGCCCGGCGAGGGCCCGTTCATGGAGTTCTTCTTCGGCGAAATCTACGACTTAGTGAATACCTCGACCATCGACGGCAAGGATCGGGAAGAACTGCGCGACGCGATTATAGTCATGGTTACGGAGGGACTGCTGCCTGCGTATGAGGACCTGCGTGCGATCTGCGCTTACAAGGATCAGCAGATCCCAGTTCTCAACCGGAAGAAGCATTACGATGACTTCGTGCGGGCGCTCTGGCATGGTTACAAGGACCTGATGCCCAAGGTTACTGCCCTGCTCGGCTACGACATCGGCTTCCTATTCCAGCGTGACGGCAAGTTCAAAACGGGACTGGAGGCGTTTGTCGCGGAAAACCGGGATCATCTTCTACTCGACTTGGCGGAATTTCTGCCCAGACAGCGCGACGGATGGCAAAAGAAGTTGAAGACGTTCCGCAACGAATACCTGGAGCATCGGGACGAGGACGTGGCAGCACAGGTGGAGAAGTTCTACGAACCTGCACGGGCCGAAACAGTATTCGTCCATGCATGGCGGACTGCCGCTGAGTTGATCGTATTCCTGCTCGAAACCAGGTTCCCACCACAGATGTCGATCATGCACCGCACCACAGAGAGACAGTTCCCCAATCATCCACTCCTGTATGAGGTCTATTTGTGCGACCCAACGCAGGTGCAGCGCCGCAGCTTCACAAAGATCGTTGCGTGAGATCCGCCCGGCGACGGGATTGGTTATTCCTCAAGAGTCGCCTCTGCGCCAGTTCTTCGGATGAAGGCGCTCGCTAGCGGTCCGGGATGCTGCCCCGTTTGTCTGGATTCCAACGAGTGTTCGCCGTCATAACGGCACAAGTTTCGAGGAGAACGGATTAGCCATCGTTTTTAGAAGTTTCAGCTGATCGGCCGACTGCGTACCACGTAGAGCTACGAAATCGTAGGACCGGCCGCCGCCACCAGTGGCCTCAGTCGCGACGCCCAAGGATTCTTGGCAACCGTATAGCATTTGAGCGTAACTGACGAGAACTTGCAGGTATTTGACGCGGTCAGCTCGACTCGCCGATGACGCAACATAAATGAAGCATGTGCCTCTGCTCGGATGAAAGTGATGGAAATAGTGTGCATTACCGTCTCGCGCCGCTTCCGCATGTTCATACGCTAACTTTCCCAGTTTGATCCGCCGATCACGCGTAAGCCATCCCAGAAAACTGGCAACCCGGAGCCCGGCCTCGTGGGTCGTATTTTCATTCCAGGAGAGATTCGGGTCAAAATCGTGCACGTGTGCTATAAGGTCGTCGATGAGTAGCCCGTATTTCCAATCCTTGTCGAGCTGAAATTTGCCCGATGCCTTCTTTTCAAACATCTGGACTGCCCTATCGAGAAGCCCAGACTGATCGCTAAGAAAATGCGGCGCCCAGATCATCCTAAATTCATTAACCATGTGTTTCAGGTTTTGGGCTTCGTCCTGGACGAGAAGCCGATTTACTTTCGACGTGTCAGTCCGAGTTTCCAAGATATTGATCATATCGCCTGCGGTATCGAAGCGGTCGGAAACAAGTGCGAAGTCCTTCAACGAAAAGACGTGAATGGGAAAAGTGCTGTGCAGTAGTTCCGGCACAAGGCCGGGCGCGTAATACGGGTCGGAATCGTGGGCCAGAACAACAATTCCGAACACGTTCGGGTAATTCTGGGGGACGAATTCAAGTTCACCGTAAAAGTCATTCCGGAGTTTGGGGACCTTTCCCTCCTGCAATAGGGCTTTTGACTTCTCCAACTGGATCACGGCCTTACCCAGACGATCTCTCACCCAATCATCTCGTTTGGCAAATCCAATCTGCGCCTTGACTTCAATGAGAACCATTACATCACCGAAAAGGACGATTCCATCGACTAGTTGGTCTCCCTTCTTCTTGCCTTTGGCGTTTCGGTAAACGAAGTCTCTGAAAAACGACTTCTCCGCGACCCACTGCGCTACCTGCTCCTCGTAAAGACCTGGCTCACCACCTGGTTGGGGCGGCGCACTCATGGCAAACCGCGTTGCGGCGAGTTCGTGAGGAGTGAGCATTGATTGATCTCCTTGCGATGCAAGGGTTAAGATCTCCCTTACTCTGCTGCAATTGTGCTGCATATCAAAGGAGGCTCGCTAGGCTGGCAGCTATTTTTAGCCTATTTAACCTCGCCATGGTCTTATTCCGGTGCGTTGGCTGCGCGCCAACTCGCCGGAGCCCGGTGCCGGTCACGGATAGCAGTCGGCAGGCCCGTTCACGGGGTCTACAGCTAAGTCAGGGGGACAGCAGATACGGATTGCAGCATACGAGCCGATTACACTCGAGGCATGATCAAAACATGGCTTAAAAACGTGTTCTGGGGTTCTACTGCGAAGAGTTTCTGGACGTTCGGAAGTATCATTTCGGCCATATTCGGTCTGACACCATATGCGAGCCAACATCCGCTGTTACGCCTTGTGGTCCCACTAACTCTTTTCGTGATCGGCTTTTTCGTTTCCAGTTGTGTCGAGTACATTGCGCTAGCGCGAAAGCTGGAAGGGATCACAAGCGCGCTGACCTTGAGTCAGACCCATACGCAGGCTGGAGAAGTAATGGTGCTGGGAGCACGACGCCATACTGTGGTCGCTGACATTTACATGAACGCGCGCAATCAAAGTGCAGATGACAACTCCCTTCGTCTTCGGTCCTGTACTGTAGATATTCCAACAGCGTCGCCATCGTATCTTATGTTCATTGAACGCAATGTTGGAAGTAACGAAGCCTTTCAGCCGAGCGACATTCTGGGACTTAATCCTAAGTCAGAAATCAAGCCGATCGTCAAAGCCGTATTTACCCTACCGGAATCTCCCTTTCCAATTCCTATACCTAATGATCAGGTCCGCGGACTCCTTGAGATACTTGATATCCATGATCGCAAACACGTCATTGAGTACTCTGCGATGCTGATGAGGAATGCTCCGATCACGGCGGATTAGTGCCGGCAAGTCGGCTGCTCGCCAGTTTCTCTGAAGAGCACCATTCGCTTTGTACCTTTGCCAGAATCTCCGGACCGTTCTTTATGCCGTGCTGTTTGCCCAATATCTGAAGTTGGGCTACGCCGTGATTCCTCCCCTCGCCCATGACGAGCATGCTTTGCTCGCCGCCCGGTCCGTAGGAAAAGACGAGGTCATAGGAGGGCGCGAAAACCCACTCGTTTCTCGCCTTCAAACGGCTTGCAAAAGCACGAGCCTTACAAGTTCCAGACACCGCCGAGCAGGTGCAGCGGATCGAGAGGTTCGCCGCAGGGTAATTCTTTGATACACCTGAGTAGCCGGCCAGCGGGAACCAACGTGCGCCAGATCACGTCGGCCCCCGCTGGGTGACTCTGCGGAGATCAGTTCGGAGGTAGAATGCAGCTATCATTCGTGATCTCGGTGTAAGATGCTGATTCCGACCATGGATCTTGACGGCATCTTGAAGGCCGCGCACCCCAAACCGCTGGGCCGCCCGAAGGAGGCGTATGAAACCGGACACGAACACGACATCCACTGAGCGGGGCCAGGCGATATTGGCGGCGATGCAAGAGGAGATGCGGCGGGTGGTGCTTGGCGAAATGCGTACGGCAGGCCAATTGGCCACCTTGGCCGGCCGCGGTACCAACGATATACGGCGCGATCTCGATCAGTGGGCAGCCGATGGCCGGATACTTTCGGTCTGGCACGAGGACGTCGATTACTACACCCTGTTCGCGCTGAATCCTGCCGAGGGATACCGGCCCTATCCGGCCGTCGCCGACGTGATCCGGATTTTGAGCCGGATCCTCAATCGCGAAAACTCATGGGGGCTGGCCTCCTGGTTTATTGGCTTGAACAGCTTTCTGAATGACCAGCGGCCTGCAGATCTACTTGCGTCTGACCCGGAATGGGCGGTCGAGGCGGCCCAAGACGCGGTGAACGAAACGATGTATCCCCAGGGATGAGCCTCGGTTCACCTTTGGTCCCACTTGCCGACGAACCGGCCGGATCCATGTCAGTGAGTGGGTTGGCCTTCCATGAGAAGGTCGGTCTCTGTCAAGTTATTTGAGGTTTGGTAAGTTCATATCTGATGTTTTCCTTTGCCCGGATAGCGGGTAATCTTTTGGCTTGCTGCGGCGGCGGTCAAGGCCGAGCGCAGCGAGTTTATCTCGAGCCTTGACGGCCGCCGCAGCAAGCCATAGCAAGGCACTCCGGGCGAAGGAAGACATGGGTATTCTCCTTTCCCGACCTGTTTCTCACCACTGCCGTGCCGAGCTTAAGCTGTCGTCACCCTTCCATCCGCACTCTTGGTGAGCGACTTATGCGCTCGGTGCACATTGGGTGTTCTCGGTACAGTCGGCGCTGCCATCTGTTGGACGCCCTCTCGTTCCATCGTGTGATGGAGCGGGGGCCAGGCCAAGGGCGCAGTCGCCGGAACTCGGCGTTTGGTTGTGGTGCATTCCAGCCTTTCCTGAACTATGCTGCTGCCAGTCTCCGCTTCTGCACATTGTGGAGCGGTTCGTATGCCTCGCAGCTGATCCAGAGATGATGCAGTAGCACCGCCAGCTTGCGGGCCACCGCGATAATCGCTCGTCTCTTTCCTCTCTTGCCTCCACGTTCAGCCAGCTTCAGTCCCCACCGCCGCAGATCGGAGTCCTCTCCGAACGGCCCCAGGATGTGTTGTGCCCCTTGCACCAACACCATGCGCAGATAGGAGTCTCCCTCCCTGGTGATATGCAGTTGAGGTTCGCTCTGTCCGGAGTTCCTTCTGCCCGGCTGCAGCCCAATGTAACAACCTGCGTCGCGGCTCTTGCGAAAGCGCCGCGGGTCTTCCAACGTCAGTATGTAGGTCAGCGTCCCAACACCCTTGACCTGCTTGAGCAGCGCCACGTCCGGATAGCTCTCTTCAGCAAGCTTCTCGATCTGAGCATCGTACTCGCGGATCCGGGCGGTGATCGCTTCAAGTGCGCTCAACATGGGCGCAAGAGCAACCTGCAGTTGCGGACTCAGGGTTTCGCCCATAGCTGGTTTAAAACCCCTCACATATCGGCTGTGTATCCGTTCTCCGAAGGATTTCGTCAGTCCACGCGCCGAACAGATCAGCGCCGTCCTCGTGCGCACCAGTGCATATCGAGACCGGATCACCGACAGATCCGCCTGCGCCTGAGCGCTGCGATGTTGAATCGGTGAGAGCAACTGCGGATCGATCCTGGCCAGCCTGGCCAACGCCTGCGCGTCCAGCCGGTCATCTTTTCGCCGGCTCTGCCCGATCAGCCGGACATTGCGGGCATGCGCCACGATCGCTTCATGCCCCAGGTCGGAGAGAAGGCGGCTTACCCATGGCGAATGCGTGCCGGTTTCCAGTGCAATTCGGCTCCGCGGCATCTTTCCGAATGTCTTCTTCATCGCTTCCGGACTGGTGGCGACCCTTTCCTCAACAATCACCTCGCCCGCTCCGTTCAAAACACAGTAGAAGCTCGACCGATCCCCAAGATCGAGTCCAATGGTCAGCTGCTCACTCTGAAGTTTTCCTCTA
>PKXI01000017.1:33205-52897 GCA_003133425.1 Acidobacteriaceae bacterium | reverse complement strand
GAAGCAACGTCAGCATCGACGCAACGAACAGATTCATGTAGGCAAAGAAGCGAGCATATCCTTCGTCCTCAATCATGAATCCCGTCGAATAGAGGTGAATAAGGAAGCTGACAAAGGCGACTACCACAACCATGATCAGGGAAAGCGGATCAAGATAGAGCGCGATTTCCGGACGCAGACCGCCGACATCGAACCATGTCCACAGCACTTGCGTGTAAGAGTTGGCGGCCGGCGGAGCAAGCAAGTAGGAAACCGTCACAAGGAGAGAGACAATTGAAGAGACAGCGATTGAGCCTACCGCGATCCAGGCTACGGCCTTCCTTGAAAAGCGCAGAACGGCCAGCAGGAGTGCGCCTGCGAATGGAATCGCCGGAACCAGCCAGAGGAGCTCAAGCATCATCAGCCTCTCATCTCGCTCGTGGAGTCGGCGTCAAGCGTGTTGTGAAGACGGTAGAACCGAAGCAGCAGCGCCAGGCCAACAGAGACTTCCGCCGCTGCCGCGGCCAGAATGAAGAGAAACATGATTTGGCCGTCTGGCTGTCCCCATCGAGAACCCGCCGCAACGAAGGCCACGCCGGCCGCATTCAGCATGATCTCGAGTGAGATCAGAATAAAGAGGAGATTGCGGCGCATCAGGAGTCCAGCGAGGCCGAGCGCAAACAGGACTCCGCCAAGAATCAACCCATGATACATCGGAATTACCGTCACCCTCAAACCTCCTTCCTTGTTGGCGCAGGCCGACCCAGGTGGCAAGCACCCACTAGCGCGCCCAATAGAAGCATGGAAGACAACTCCACACCTACAAGATAGGGACCATAGAGAGCGATTCCAACCTGTTTCGGATCCGCGACGCCGCCCATCTTGCTATAGGGGCCAACGCGGGCTATTAAATAGATCACCTCGAGAAGCAGGAGCGCGGAAAGAATGACAGGGCCGATCCATGCGCCTCCCGCAAGCCATTGACGTTCCTCTTCGCGGGCCTGCGTTCCCAGGTTCAACATCATCACCACAAAAACAAAGAGAACCACGATCGCGCCCGCATAGATGATTACCTCAAGCGCAGCTACCAGGGGAGCGCCCATCGTGTAGAAGACCACGGCCACAGCCAGAAGCGAAACGATCAGATAGAGCAGCGCATGCACGGCTACCAACCGTGTGATGGCCAGGAGCGTGGAAGTCACGGCCACAGCTGCCGCGATATAGAAAGCGAATTCCATGAAAGTCATCATGGCAACAACCTGCGGAGGTCCACCGAGGGCGCTTCATTCTCCGCTTCACCCTTCTCTTTGCCGCCAATCTTCACTCCCGAGACGCGCCAGAAGTTGTAGCCCGGATACTTCCCTGGCCCGTCAATCAGCAAATCTTCCTTCTCATAAACCAGGTTCTGACGTTTGTATTCGGACATTTCAAAATCCGGCGTGAGCTGAATTGCATATGTCGGACACGCATCTTCGCAAAGGCCACAAAAGATGCATCTTGAAAAATTGATGCGAAAGAACTCCGGATAGCGACGCTCGTTTTCATCTTCCGTCGCCTGCAGCGAGATGCAGTCCACCGGACAGACGACCGCACAGAGGTGACATGCTACGCATCGCTCGCCGCCATCCGGGTCCCGCGACAGAATGATGCGCCCCCTGGTGCGCGGCGCCAGATATGGCTTCTGCTCTGGATACTGGATGGTGACCCGCCGGCGAAAGGTGTGCAGGAACACGCTCCAGATGGTTCTCAACAAGCTCAGCATTGCTTAACCCACCTCTCTGAGCGGTTCACTTGAAAGCCGTCACGACGGCCCCGGTTACCACGAGATTGACCAACGCCAACGGAAGCATTACCTTCCAGCCAAGGGACATGAGCTGATCGAAACGCAGCCTCGGTAGCGAAGCCCGTAACAGGATGAAAAAGCAGATGAACGCAAACACCTTCACGAGGAACCATACGAGGGGAGGCAGCCACGGCCCCATCCAGCCGCCGAAGAACAAGACCGTAATCATGGAGGAGATCAGTGTGATGCCAAGGTATTCCCCCACAAAGAACATACCGAACTTCATGCCTGAATACTCGGAATGAAATCCTGCAACAAGCTCAGCCTCGGCCTCCGGAAGATCAAACGGCAACCGCCGTGCTTCGGCCATGCCTGCGATCAGAAACAGAACGAAACCGAGAAATTGAGGAAGCACGAACCACCGATTCCTTTGCGCTTCCACGATTGTCGTCAGGCTGAAGGAGCCAGCAAGCAGCACAACTCCCATCAAGGAAATGCCCATGAAAACTTCGTAGCTGATCATCTGCGCGGCGGCGCGCAGCCCTCCCAGCAGGGAGTACTTATTGCCGGAGGCCCAGCCGGCCAGCACAATGCTGTAGACGCCAAGCGAGGACATACCCAGGAAAAAAAGCAGAGCGATGTTGAGGTCCACAACGATGATTCCCGGAGCAATGGGCAGTACGGCGAACGACAACAATACCGTGACCATAATGATGGCNNACCACTTGCAGCAAGCCAAACGGTCCGACTCGATTCGGACCGTAGCGATCCTGCCAGAGCGCCAGAAGGCGGCGTTCCACCCAGATGAGCAGCGCCGAAAGGCTGAGCGCCACGATCAGGATTCCGAGAATCGACGCAAGTGGGTAAGGACTGGTCATGTTGCTCGCTCGATCCGGCGCCAGACAGGGAATTCTTCTCCAAAAGCTTCCGTCAGGCCAGTAGGAATTCCTGCGACCCCCGCCGGCAGATCAGGAAGAACCTTCAATGGCAGTCGCTGCTTTACTCCACCAAGTTCGATCTCGACGTCTCCAGCATTCTCATCTAAGTGAAGACTGGCCGCGTCGGCAGCGTTGAGGGCCAGGTAGGGCTTAAACGCAAGCTCCGCAACCCCCGGAGCCTGAAGGCTAAGTTCCTCAGAGCCGAAGATGTGTTCGATAGGAAGGACCATCCATTCCGCTTCGTCCCGGCTAAAGGCGGCTGGCACGGCGGTGAAGTACTCTCCTCCCTGCGATGGTTCGAACAGGCGAATCCCGGGATCACCTCCGTGCAGTGGCCCGCCAATCTCACTCTGGAATTTGTTCACAGCCTGGATGGAGTTCCAGCCGGGGGTCCAGAAAAATGGTTGTAGTGCGCTGGGCGGTTGGAGAGATGCGCCTTCCATGGAATATGCGAGCGCAGAGTCCGGGTCCTGCGGCGGTTTGGGTTCGACGACACTGACATTCGCGGTGATGGAGGTGAGCCCGCTGTAGCGGTGTGGCTCCCGCGGGATCCTCGCGCCTGCCAACCGGAAATCCGATAGCGGCGCAGCCTTGATTACAGCGGCTAATTCTGGATTCTCTTTTGTGATGGCGGTCAGAACATCGTCGAGAGACGACCAGGTCGGATCGCGCAGCCATCGCCAACTCTCCCGCACCTCTTGCTCCGGCGCGAACACCTGGAAGAACCGTTGTGCGCGCCCTTCGTTGTTGACCAGCGTTCCATCGGACTCGGCAAATGTGCCGGCGGGAAGAAGCAGGTCTGCTTTCGCCGTGGTTCGGTTCGCCAGGTGATCGAGCACGATCCGATGAGCCGCCAAACTCAGCAATCCATCCGCCTGTCTCGCTGGGAGACGTCGGTACAGATCGTTCTCCAGAACGATCAGAGCATCGACCTTCCCGGTCAACGCGAGCGCCTCGTTCAGCGGGCGCGCACCCATCAACGCCAGACCGAAACTATTGCACTCGGGTGCAATCAGGCTGAGCGCTGCAGGCCGGCCGATGTCACACAAGGCTTTGGCTACGTTCGCCGCGGATTCTATTACGGACAGGCTCCGGCAACTGGGTCCGGAAACGACCAGTGGTCGTGCCGCGCTTTTCAGTGCGTCTGCAATAGCGCGGGCCAGTTCCCGTATCTCTTCAGGCAAGTTGGGCACTCCGGGCGCATCAGGGTTAACTTCATGAGCAACCGCGAAGCCCAGCCGCGCGATGTCATCGGGCGCGGCCCGGTACGTTCGAGTGGCGACATCATCCAATCGCGTCGCGCCAGACGCCGCAATGAAGAATGGGCCCTTTTGGTCCTGCACCATTTCGCGCACTGCGTCGTCCGTCCACAGAGGAGTGTGCGATTTCCTCGCGACGTCGAAGGGCTGTTGACGAACTGACTGGCGCAGACTGAGCGCCATCCGGGGTGCGGAGTTCGTGACGTCTTCGCCCAAAATCAGCACAGCATCGGAACATTCAATGTCGTGCAGCGATGGGGGCCTGGCGGGCCCGGTCTGAAGAATCTTCACCATCTTCCTGATCCGCGCCCACTCGCTGCCGGCAACGCCCGCAAAAAAGCGGCCTCTCCCGACAAGCCGCTGCAGCGCAAAATTTGCCTCGAGCGAAGCCCTGGGCGAGCCGATGCCAATCGGTCTCTCACTCCTGGAAATGAGCGATTGAAATTGGCGCTCCGCCTCCTCGCTCGAAATCGTCTCTCCTTTTAGCTGCGCAGCGCGAATTCTAGCCGCGTTGTTTACAAACTCATAGCCAAAGCGTCCGCGGTCACAAAGAAAGTAGCCGTTCACCTCCCTGTTGAAGCGGTTCACTACCCGGCGCAGCAATCCGTAGCGCTCTCCAACGGTTATGTTGCAGCCCACTCCGCAATGGACGCAAATCGAAGGCGCCATTCGAAGATCCCACTTTCGCGTGTAGTGGCGCCGGAGCGTTCGATCGGTAAAGACGCCAGTTGGACAAATCTCCACCAGGTTACCCGCAAATTCGTTTTCAAGAACGCCATCTTCGTCCCGCCCGAAATAAACGGCGTTCCCGATGCCAAACGCGTTCAGGTCACTGCCTCCGGCATACTGACGATAGAAGCGCACACAGCGGTAGCACTGGATGCACCGATTCATCTCGTGGTAAACGAATGGGCCGAGGTCCTGATTCTGAAACGTGCGCTTGGCGAATCGTGTGCGACGGTAATTATGGCCGGTCATCACCGTCATGTCCTGCAAGTGGCACTCGCCGCCTTCGTCGCATACTGGACAGTCATGGGGGTGGTTCAGCATCATTCCCTCAGTAATGCCGGCGCGAAAAGCAACCGCTTCGGGATCGAGAATGGAAATGCGGGACTCGGGCACGGCAGGCGTCATGCAGGCCATGACAATTCTCCCGCGAGTATCTTGGTCATCCTTAAATTGCTTGATGGCGCACTGACGACATGCGCCTACCGAACCCAGGGCGGGATGCCAGCAGAAGTACGGCAGGTCGAGCCCGAGCGAGAGACAGGCGTGCAGCAGGTTCTGCTTCGGATCTGCTTCGCAGGCTTTGCCGTCGATGTAGATGGTTCCCATCAGGGTCTCCAGGGGCAACGCTTCTCGTTTATGTGCCGGTCAAAATCATCGCGGAAAAACTTCAATGCACTCTGTAGAGGCTCTGCGGCACCAGGCGCCAACGCGCAAAAGGTGTGCCCTGGTGACCAGA
The DNA here is from genome assembly GCA_003133425.1 of Acidobacteriaceae bacterium. Next base: position 47,473 of record PKXI01000017.1, on the reverse strand, counting down.
AGTTCGACTGAAAGGAAAGCTTGTCCAGATCGCCGGGTTCTCCATGTCCTTCCTCCATTGCAGCGAGGATTTGTTTCGCCCAGCCGAGGCCGCTCCAACAGGGCGTACACCAGCCACAGGACTCCTGAGCAAAAAACTGAATGAGATTAGAGGTCATTCCCACCGGGCAGGTCTGATCGTCAAGGACGATCATGGTTCCGGTCCCAAGGCGACTCCCGGCCTTTTGGACTTCGGTGTAATCCATTGGCACATCGAGATGCTCTTCGACGAGAAAATCCGTGGAGGCGCCGCCGGGAAGAACTCCTCGAAACCGCAGCCCATCGCGCATGCCGCCCGCATGCTCTTCCAGGATCTCGCGCAGCGGGGTCCCCATCGGCAGTTCCCATAGGCCGGGACGCTTGACTTTTCCGCTGGCGCCATAGAGCTTCGTGCCAGCATCCCTCGTGCGGCCCAAGCTCTGGAACCAAGCCGCACCCTTTTCAATAATGTGGGGTACATTTACAAGCGTTTCAACGTTATTGACGATGGTGGGCTTGCCCCAGAGGCCAGATACTTGCGGAAATGGCGGTTTGGCACGCGGGTTGGCGCGCTTGCCCTCGAGCGCGTTCAGCAACCCTGTCTCCTCGCCGCACATGTACCGTCCTGCGCTGATGTGGAGATACATTTCAAGCCCGTAACCCGACTTCAGAATGTTCGTTCCCAAATATCCGGCCGAGTAGGCTTCGGCAATCGCACGTGCCAGTCTNNCTGATGGGGATTGCCTTCCATCAGATGGCGATCCTTGAAGGTTCCAGGCTCCATTTCGTCAGCGTTGGCAATCACGTACTTGGGCCGGGGAGTATCGGCACCCATAGGAGTAAAGCTCCATTTGAGCCCGGTGGGGAAGCCGGCGCCGCCACGGCCGCGCAAGCCCGAGTTCTTAACTTCCTCCTGTACTTTCTGAGGCGTCATCTCGTGCAGGGCCTTGCGGAGGCCCTGATATCCACCCGAATGCTCATAGCCCTGGAGGCTGAGAGCCTGGCCATCCGTCGGTATTGCTTGGGTAAGTGGTCTTTCCGTAGGCATCGCTACTTGCACTCCTCCAGAATCCCGTCAATCTTTGCCGCATCGAGGTTGCCGTGAAGTTCGTTATCTACCAACATCGTTGGTGCATGTTGACATGCTCCAAGACACACGATGGGCAGAAGGGTAAACCGGTTGTCGGCTGTGGTTTCGCCGAATTCAATTCCCAATTGTCTGGTCACGTGCTCTCGGATGCGTTCGTAACCCATGATCCAGCAACTCACGCTGTTGCATAGCATGACGACGTGCCGGCCTACCGGCTTACGAAAGATCAGGTTGTAGAACGTAGCCACGCCATCGAGATCGGCGGGCGACATATCAAGCAGTTCGCCAATGTCGCGAATATTTTCGTCGGAAACCCATCCTCGGTGGCGCTGCACGATCTTCATTGCATCTATGCATACGGCCTGTTTGGTGGGATAATGAACCAACTCGGCCTCGATCTCCTGCCGCTCCTCATCCATCAACATAGGTTTCCTCGCCTCATCTATCCACGTCCGCCAGCACAAAGTCCATCGCGCCCAAAATGGCGAACAGGTCCGGGATCATCCGGCCGCGAACAAGCCGCGGCAACATCTGCATGTGCGCAAACGATGGCGTCCGAATACGAGTGCGGTACGAAGTAGTGCTGCCGTCGCTTACCAAGTAGTAACCGTTGTTCCCCTTCGTGGCCTCAATCGCTCCAAGCGCTTCGCCCGGCGGAATCACCGGTCCCCAACTCACCCCCAGAAAATGAGTAATTAGGGTTTCGATGTCGTGCATGGTGCGCTCTTTTAGAGGCGGACAGGCAAGAGGATGGGGTGATTTATAGGTGCCCTCTGGCATGTTATTCACGCATTGTTCGATAATGCACAGACTCTGGCGCATCTCTTCGACGCGTACCAGCGCACGGTCATAACAGTCTCCATGAGTGCCGGTCGGAACATCGAATTTGAACTGCTCATATCCGGAGTAAGGCTGCTCCTTACGGAAGTCCCACGCGAAGCCGCAAGCACGCAAGCCAGGTCCCGTGACGCCCCAGTCGATGGCCTCTTCCTTAGTGAAGGCGCCCACTCCCTGGGTGCGGCTCTTGAAGATCCGGTTTTGCATCACTTGCTTGTCGTACTCGGCCAGGCGCGGTGGTAGATACTTCAGAAAGTCTCGGATAAGACCATCCCACCCTTTTGGCAGATCCTGCGCGACACCGCCGATGCGGAACCAGTTCGGGTGCATCCGCGCTCCACAAATGGCCTCGATGATGCCGAAGGCGCGTTCCCGATCATTGAAGGTATAAAAGACCGGCGAGAGCTGCCCCAGGTCCTGGGCAAACGTCCCGTACCAGACAAGATGACTGATGATCCGAAACAGCTCTGAAAGCATCACCCGGATGACCTGGGCACGCGGCGGCACGATGATCCCCGCCAGCTTCTCCACCGCCATCAGGTAGGCCATGTTGTTCATCACGCCGCCCAGATAGTCGATTCGGTCGGTGTAAGGTATGTATGTGTGCCAGGTTTGCCGCTCTCCCATCTTTTCTGCTCCGCGGTGATGGAAACCGATGTCCGGTACTGCATCTATGATTTCCTCGCCGTCGAGTTGCAAGATGACGCGCAGCACACCGTGGGTTCCGGGATGCTGCGGCCCGACGTTGAGGAAGATGAAATCCTCTCCGTCCCGGCTCTTCCGCATGCCCCAGTCTTCAGGCCGGAAGCGCATCGCCTCCTGTTCGGCATCCTGCTTTTCGTCGGAAAGTTGGAAGGGACCCATTTCCGTAGCTCGCGCGGGGTGATTCTTGCGGAGAGGATGTCCCACCCAGGTCTTCGGCATGAGGATTCGCTCCAGGTGCGGATGCCCACAGAAACGGATTCCAAACATGTCCCAGACTTCTCTTTCGTACCAGTTCGCTGCAGGCCAAAGATCGGTGCAAGTATCCGTCTCCGCCTCATCCTTCGTTATCGGCACTTTGATGCGCACGTACTGGTTCCGATCGAACGACAGCAGGTGGTACACCAGCGTGAAGTCGCTTGCCGGCGGTCCATTGGGATTAGCCCGCATACTTTCGTCGATGGCGGTGAGGTCGTAAAGCATTCGGTACGGCTGATCCACTTCCTCTTTCAGATACCTGAGTGCACCGTGAGCATTTTCTCGCGTAATCCAGAAGGTCGGCATTCCGTCGGCGGTGGCTTGAGCCTTGACCGCAGACCCGCCCAGTTTCTGCTGCAAACCGTCAGCGATAACAGCGGCGGTGATAGTTCTGGCGTCGGTATCGATAGGGGCGGGCATCATGTCAGATTTCGTCAATGGGTCGCAGGTCTGTGGCGCGCTGCCGCTCCGCCCGATGAAGATCGCGTTCGGAAGGCAGCGGTGGACGGGTCGTCTCCTGCGGCCCCACCACCCAACTCAACGGTCGTCTCTCTGTCCCGACTGCCTTTTGTAGTAACAATAACCCTTGCTCAAAAGCGTCGGGGCGCGGAGGGCAACCGGGCACGTAGACGTCGACAGGAAGAAACTTGTCCACGCCCTGTACCACGCTGTAGATGTCATACATTCCGCCCGAATTGGCGCAAGACCCCATGGATATCACCCACCGCGGCTCCATCATTTGCTGGTAGAGCCGCAGGATCACCGGGGCCATCTTGATGAATACGGTGCCAGCAACCACCATCAGGTCGGCTTCTCGAGGTGTNNGAGAGTCCGAAGTTGAATGGCCAGATAGAATTCTTTCTCCCCCAGCCGAGCAGATCCTGAAGGCGTGAAAAAACGACGCTGCGCCGGATGGCGTTCTCATTGGGATCGTCACCGGGGTGTACAAGCTCCGCGAAGGCGTTACGTTGGGCGTACGGAGACGGCATCAAATTCTCCTCTTTGCGTTATGCCCCGCCGGATACCAGTCGAGCGCACCAGTGCGCCAGAGATATGCAAACGTTGCGGTGAGAACTCCGATAAAAATGAGAACTTCTCTGTAGCCTGCCCAACCGAGTTCGCGACCCGCAACTGCCCAGAGGAGGATGAAGACCGCCTCGAGGTCGAATACCACGAAGAATGTCGCAACGAGGTAGAACTTGACGGATAGGCGTACTTGCACGGAGCCTTCGGAAACAATTCCCGACTCAAACGGAGTACCTGTGGCCGGTTCCGAATGCCGTTGCCCCAGAACATACGACAAGGACAGCATGACCGCGACGATGATAATCACCGCCGCAAAGTAGACAGCCAAAGGCCAGATCATCACTGTTTTGCCCCCGTCGCTTCGTTATTCGGACTCAACGATGAACGGTGAGGCCAAATGTCAGATTGTCCGCCAGGGAATCGATTCGCAATAGATCGTTTATCACGGCCTAGAGTACGTTCATCACGATTCAGGAGGACGGAAAGCTCATAACAGCTAACAACACCCCCCAACTATTCCATGGTCAAGTCTAATGGAATCATTTCATTACAAGGATCGGAAGAATCAAATCCGATTCTTGGAACCTAAAGGACTAGCAAAGTGTGCGTCTGCCTGAATACCGTCAGTCAGTGGTGTAACGGTTCGGATTTCTGTATCGCATCGGCGTGTTCGTCTGGAAAAGTTTGGATTTGAAGCGTCGTCTCGAAGAGAGTACCCGATTCTTTGAGATTATCGTCCGAACACAAGCCCATGCGCCATCTGAAATGTGCGTGAATCCGATTTTGCGGTGTGCCGGTACTCAGGTGCATGCACATTAGGAGCGTCAGGTTGAACGCACTTACTTGAGCAATCCACCGCTTCAGAAAGTTCCCCTGTCTTCTCACGTCACAACGCCGCATCCCTCTGGAATCACCGTAAGGGGGACGCCGAGTTTCACGAACTCACTTCGCCTCACCGCCAAAATCGCGGAGAGGTTGGCATTGCGCGCAAGTGAATTGTGCACCTCATTACCCTGGCTGAGGCGATTTATGACTATCTAAAGGTCCAATAATTCACAAATCCAAGTTCTCCTTGGCCTGGAAGATGTGGGCGACCGATTTCGCTACGCGAGTTCATGACAATGGGGAGCGAATACTTGCGCAATGATGTATATCGTGTAACGATATATCCATGAGATCTCAATCTCTGACAGTAGGTCAAGACTTGCTGCTCAGAACCTTGGCTGAATTTCGTTTTGAGTTACGCCGCTTCTTGCACTTTAGCGAGTATGCAGCGGTGCAAGCAGGACTTCACCCGCAGCAGCATCAACTTTTGCTGCAGGTGGCTGGTGCACCTGAGAGTGTGGTAGTGACGATTGCGTATGCGGCCGATCGACTTGGGCTGAAGCATAACAGTGCTGTCGAACTTGTCGATCGATCGGAACGCGAAGGCCTGCTGGCGAGAACATCGGACACAGACGACAGACGACGGGCAATATTGCGAGTGACTCGCAAAGGCAAGCAGGTTCTGGGCAAGCTAGCGGGCAGTCATGCGCGAGAGTTGAACGAACTGGCACCGCGATTGGCATCGGCGATGGAGCATATCGCACTGCATGCGCACAGCGGCACTGGCGCGGAGGCTCAATGATATCGCGTCCCTCTGCGTTGCGTGACTTCACGGTGGATCGCAGGGTGTGGCTCCTCACCGGGGTAGCCCTCGTAATCGGCACGGGTGCGGCAGCTTTGGCCGTGATCTTATTGAGAGCCATTGCGCTGGCGACAAATATCTTCTACTACCACAGGCTGAGTCTAGCCATGGTAGGGCCTGCCGGATCGCCCCTTTCGCCCTGGCTCTTGGTGCTGGCTCCGGTCGTTGGTGGCCTTCTGGTTGGGCTCATGGCCTTCTACGGGTCGGACAAGATCCGTGGGCACGGGATTCCAGAGGCCATTGAGGCGATTCTGCTAAACGGCGCGCGCGTAGATCCCAAGGTCGCAGTGCTCAAGCCGCTCTCAGCAGCGATTGCGATTGGCTCGGGAGGGCCTTTCGGCGCAGAAGGCCCCATCATCATTACGGGCGGAGCCTTTGGTTCACTGGTAGCGCAATGGCTCAAGTTGACCGATGCCGAACGAACAACGCTGCTGGTGGCAGGAGCTGCGGCCGGCATGTCGGCAACTTTTGCGGCTCCGTTGGCAGCGATCTTGCTTGCGGTCGAGTTACTGCTTTTCGAGTGGCGGCCACGTTCCCTGGTTCCGGTGGCTGTGGCTAGCATAATGGCCGGTGCATTGCGCGTTTACTGGCTCGGGCCGGGGCCGCTCTTCCCGGTCACATTGCATTCGGCAATTCACTTGGAGCAGTCTCTGCTGGTGGCTGCTCCTTTGGGCATACTGGTTGGATTTGCCTCGGCTGGATTGAGCCGCCTGATGTACGGCTTCGAAGACGGGTTTGAACACTTTTGCGGCCGTTTGCGCGTGCACTGGCTGTGGTGGCCGGCAATTGGCGGGATCGGTGTAGGAGTGGGTGGGTTCTTCTTTCCGCGAGGACTTGGCGTCGGGTACGACAACATCGCGGAGGTCCTGCGCGGGAATGCTCCGGTGGCGCTTCTGCTCGGACTCATTGTGGCCAAGTCGTTGATGTGGGCGTTTTCATTGAGTTCTGGGACGTCAGGCGGCGTGCTGGCGCCTATATTAATGATCGGAGCGGCGCTAGGAGAAGGTGCGGCCCAACTCGCACATCTGCCAGGCGAAACGCAGGCGCTTTGGGCGCTAATGGGAATGGGAGCGATGCTCTCGGGTGCTCTCGGTGTACCACTTACGGCAATTCTCTTCTCGCTAGAGCTTACCCATGCCCTGCCGGCTCTGCTGCCATTAGCGTTAGCGTGCACCGCATCCTATCTGGTGACCTCACTGGTTATGCCGCGCTCAATTTTGACGGAAAAGCTCAGTCGCCGTGGGCATCATCTGTCACGCGAGTACGGCGTTGATCCACTCGAAATGATCAGCGTTGCAGAGGTGATGACGGAGCTGTCCGTCGAGCCTACGGAAGTAAGCTGCGAACCTGCGCAGTTGCCCGAAGTGCTTGCTTATTCAGATGAGACATGCCGGGCTGTCGCCGAGGAGATGGCTATGACTGGAGTGATGATGATGCCGGTGGTAGATCGGGAGACCGGCCTGATCTGTGGGAGTATCGGTGCGCAGGAGTTATTGACTGGACGGAGGCGAGCTGTCGTGCGGGAGTCGGAGCGGAACAGAACCTTCAAGCTTGAGTCACAAAAAGAAGGATGACCAAGCTGGGATTCGAACGGATTGCACGATCCGGCGTAGACCGAAGTCAGATTATTTCCATCTCTAGTGGCCATATTTTCTCTTAGTACGCAGAACGATTCAAGAGTTGCCGAGATCCCTCAATTCGAACTGGGCCATGAACGGATCGCTCTCGAGTTTCCAGTGGTCGGAGGTAACTTCGGATTTGTGGTCAAGCAGTTGTAGGTTCCGTTCGGCAGGAATGGCTTTCCTGAAGATCGGAGTGATTTTCCCTTTCCCGCGCGGCCCGCGATGGGCCAAACATTCTGCCTGGAGGTTTTACCCGAATGGCCAACAAATTACACTTTTCTCCGCGCGCACGCGCCAAAGCCTTCACCGACCGTCTAGGTATTCAGCTCCCGATTCTCCTTGCACCTATGGCGGGGGCGTGCCCCCCATCCCTCTCGATCGCTGTTGCAAATGCTGGAGGGATGGGAGCGTGCGGGGCTTTGTTGATGACGCCGGAAGCGATCAAGGCATGGAGCGCCGAATTTCGTCGAGAGAGTAAGGGAAAGTTTCAACTCAATCTTTGGATTCCAGATCTGCCACCTGTGCGCGATTACGAGTTGGAAAGTCACCAGCGAGAGTATCTGGCGACGTGGGGACCTCCAGTTCCGCCGGAAGCGGGCGACACGGTCCTGCCGGACTTTGAGGCACAGTGTCAGGCAATGATCACCATCGGCCCGAAAGCCATTTCGTCGATTATGGGGCTATATTCACCAGCCTTCGTTTCCGAATTGAAGGCGAAACGAATTCTGTGGTTTGCCACTGCTACGACGGTCACCGAAGCCAAGCTTGCTGAAAGCGCAGGTGCGGACGTCATCGTTGCCCAAGGTATGGAAGCTGGTGGACACCGTGGAGCCTTCCATGCAGACGAGGCTGAACGCCAAATGGTTGGCCTGATCGCTCTCCTGCCACAGATCGTGGATGCAGTAAATGTGCCAGTCATCGCGACGGGTGGAATCGCAGATGCACGCGGAGTGACGGCAGCATTGATCCTGGGCGCCAGCGCAGTACAGATCGGGACTGGTTTCCTAAGATCTCCGGAAGCGATGGTACATCCAGTTTATGCAGACGAGATCGCAAAGACGGAATCCCAAGAAACGATGATTACGCGTGCATTCACTGGTCGGCCCGGACGTGCCGTAGCAACCAAGTACACTCGTGCCTCGGTTGCATCGAGTGCCCCTCCACCGGCTTCATATCCTATCCAACGTGGACTCACTCGTGCGATGCGGGAAGACGCGCGGAAGGTAGGGGACGCCGACAGAATGCAAATGTGGGCTGGCCAGGCCGCCAAGCTAGCTCGAGCTGAGCCGGCCGGCATCATCGCTCAACAGTTGTGGGAAGATACCTCCCGCCTGTTGTCGTGAGTACCAGGAACCTCCATGTGAATGTGGAATCCCATCCGGCGTGTTGCATTTGCATAACTGCCTTGTAGTGATTTGGCTCGCAGCCTCAAGCTCCGAGTACATTTAGATAAAGCGCCCCTAAGGGCCGTTCTACACTCCAAGGAGGTTCAAAATGAGGTACGACTTTCTGATCGAGACTTATGATACGGAGCGCATAAAAGTGATCAGCGCCTGGAGCATGTTCACAGATATTGATCTCGCAGTCCGTCCAAACGCTTCCGATAGACGCGGCCGCAGTCTCCACGAACACATGGTGCATCAGTGCATCAGCGAGGACACCTGGTTCCGGACGATGCTCGATATAGACGTCGGAGCACCGCCGCTGCCGAGTGAAGAAGCCAGGTTCGCATTTATGCTGCGGTATGAGGAAGACAGCCAGAAGCGCCTCGCCGTTCTGCGCACCAAGGATGAGGAATGGTGGGAAGGAGATACGACATTTTTCGACGTGCGGCGATCACGGGCGTGGGTGATGACTCGCCGTATGACCCATACCTCTCATCATCGTGGGCAGCAGCTGGCTCTTTTACGGATGCTCGGTCGGGAAGAGTACAGCAACTATGGTCCAACCGCCGATACAGGCGGTCTGATGCAAAACCACGCTCCGACAATCTACGCTTACCCAAACCTGCACGCTCTCTTGGAAGGCGAAGCTGCCGGAGGAAGGAAGACGAAGTTGCCAGGCGCTGGAGATAAGCCGGTCACAGAACGGCCCGATGAACGATGATAGTGATCGGGGACGCGCAATGTTCTCAGTTATTGGGATCGAGGCAACAAAAGGATCCGATTTGGATTGCGGAGCAGCGCAGCGGTCGCTCTGCTTCGGTGAACTTGCCTAGCGACTCATTCGCTACGGGTTGCCTTCATTGCTGCGCTGAAGTCGATTACTTCAGGACGGACGGCGCCAATTGCTGCCGGGTTGATTCTTGCCGGCTTGTAAGGACGCTCATGCAACAACCGGCGCATTTGTAACAACCTGACCACCCGGTCTCCAACACAGGGAGGGTCTTATGAGTCAGGTCCGTCGTTTGTGGGCGGTTCTCATGCTGTCTGTTGAGAAATCGCTTGCCGCATTCAGAGTAAGCCCGGATCTGGTTGGACATTCACAGGTGGTTCAAAGAAGGGTCCGCCCTGACGACGGCAGCCACTCTCCTGCCGAGGGAACTACCTCAATCCGCCGAGGATCCTGGCTTTCAGTGGCGAGAGGAACCAATCGGACAAAGGAGAAGTGAAGGGATATCGAGGAGCAAGAAAGTTATAGTGCGGTAGAAGAACAACAGGCCGGTCAGTATGGAACTGAACGGCCCGTCATGTTTCGAGGAACAGTTCGAGAATGATCAGTCACCCGCAACAGGCTCGCCCATCTGTTGATTTGTCGGCTTGGCGGGGGCGATGGAGTCGAGACTCACCAAACCTTCGACGGGCTTTTCTCCCAATACCTGCTCGCGGTAAAGCTTGGCCATGCCGGCGTTTTCGGCATCAGCCTTGACTTTGTCCGCGGTGGTCACGGCGCGGGCGCGAATCTTTTCTTCGTGGGCGTTCTTGGCGATTCCGAGGTTGTCGAGCGTGTGGTTGGCTTCGGCGTTGACGTGCTCCATGTTGAGAGCCAAATCGTGACCCACATCGCACATGCCCACCTTCTTGCCGCCAGCGAAGATTTCGTGACGGCCATGCTCGTCGTACCACTTGGTCAGCGTGGCCGTCATGTGCATTTTTTCGATGATGTTACGCCAGCCCACGCCGGTGTTGTACGCGCAGAAGCTGATTTCGCCTTCCTGCGTGGCATATGGGATGATGCACTGCTCGGTGCGGCGGAAGTCGTAGTTGANNCGATGAAGAGGAAGTTCCAGCGATCAGCCCGTCGCTTCTGGATGTCCTCGAGCGTCCGGTCGCCGTTGACCGAGCCGTAGTTCTTGCCGGTGGCGTTAAATGTCTTGTCCATCTTCTTGAGCATGTCGGTGATCTTGAAGTGGGTAGGGGCCTGGAACGGATCGTAATTGCGCAGCAGCGCAAGTCCGAAGCCGAGGACTGAAATCCATTTACTTCGCGCTGCGTCGTTTACCCTGGCCACATCTTTGGCCATCTTGTTCATGTTCAAGAAAGCGGTGACGGGTGCTGCTTCCTTGGTTTCCTTGTCGATCATCATAGCCATGCCGATACCACAGTTGGGGTGGCATCCGCAGGAGAGCTGGCCCCACTCGGCAGTGGGTCCGTGAATCAGGTCGGCCCAATCAGAAAAGGTGCTCATGAAGCTTAGCGGGAACCAGTCGCGCGCCGGCTCGCCGAAGCCCGTCTGTTTCTTGATGTCGTGGGCCATATGGCTGAGTGTGTAGCGCTGCGCCAGACGGCGCTCGTCGGTGATGTCCTCGTCGCGACCGGTGAAGCTGACAGGCTGGAATGATAGGAAGCTGATCTTCTTCGGGTTGTTCAGCCCGAACTGGATGATGCGGCCCACCTGCTCGTTGTTGATGCCGTTGATTATGGTGGTAACGGGAACGATTTCGACGCCGGCTTCATGCAGGTTGTTGATGGCCTGAAGCTTGACGTCGAAGAGGTTGCCGACCTTACGGTGCGAGTTGGCAGCGTTACCGATGCCGTCGAACTGAAGGTAGACGTAGCGGAGGCCGGCTTCAGCTGCGGCGCGGCAGAGTTCCTTCGACTTGGCGAACTCGATACCATTGGAAGCGGCCTGCACGCTGTTGTATCCGACTTTGCGGCTATAGGCAACGGCGTCGAGGAAGTACGGCGACAGAGAAGGCTCGCCGCCGGAGAACTGGACGCTCATCTGCCGCTTGGGCTTCACGGTGATGGCGTTGTCGAGCATGGTCTTGATTTCTTCCCAGATGAGTTCGTGGACGAAGCCAACCTGGTTGGCATCCATGAAGCAGGGATCGCACATCATGTTGCNNTGCAGCGGTTGGTGAGATCGATGGTAAGGACCGAACCGCGGCCGTGGGTCACCGTCGAAGTGCCGTGGTGGTGAAGCTTCTCGTCGTTATGCGCGCGGATGTCGCGGCCTGGGAAGCTCTCTTCGAGATGCTTGAAGAACGCGGTGTCGATCGACATCACGTCTTCAAAGTGGCCGCGCTTTGGGCAGTCTTTGACCATGAGAATCGTGCCGTCGCGCTCAATGATCTGGGCCTTGATTTCGCCAACCTTCTCGTTGAGCAGGACTTCGTGGGGCAGCTTGCCATGCAGGATCTGCTTGCGGATTTCGGGAACACATTTCGGACAGAGCGAGTCGGTGGTGCGCGGCCAGCCGAGGGGCGGCTTCTCTTTCTGATAGCTCTTTAGGAGGGGTTTATCGCTCCACTTGGGCGTAAAGGAGGGGTTGGGACTGATGCGGTTCAAACGCTCGTAAATCACCCACGCACCTTTGGCTGCGTAGACCACGGCTTTCTCGGCGCACTTAATCACTCTGGACATGGTTGCGATCTCCTTTGGGAAAATTCGCCGACGGCGCTTGCTCGGCTCGGTCTCGATTCCACGCGGAAATTCAGACGTTGACAAATCACCGTCAGCGTAATTGCGAAGCACGATCAGCCCAAACCTTGTGCATCGAACGGCGGAATCTCCCGCTAAACGGCAGCAACGTAGAGGCGAATGGACAATCCGAAGTGTCTTTATCGTTTTGCGTCAAGTTGAGATGTTGGNNCTGTTCCGCACAATTAGCTTCTTGTTACGACTCAAGTCATAGCTCACTCCGATTGCGCGGCGTAGCATTCGCATGAAATGAAGCTTCGGAGTAGCCGAAAGGGAGACAGGAATGAAAAAGTACAATCTCAATGATTTGATTGAATTCGACAGCAGCAAGATAAACCCCAAGATTCTGATTAACGAGTCCGGATATCGTATGGTGCTCATGAGTATGCGTGCGGGGCAGTCTACTCCGGAACACTCGACGCCAGGGATGGTCACGGTTTATGCTCTGCGCGGCCATATTACTTTTCACGTGGGCAGTACCTCGTGCGAATTGCACGCCGGAGAGGTCGTCTCCGGCGAGGCAGGTGCTCCGCACAGAGTCGAAGCCCATGAAGATTCAGCCCTCTTGGTTCTGGCGACTGGAAAGGCCGATGCGCCGGCGGATGATTCTGAAGAGCTCGATCTTCGTGAGATTCCGCGCCCCCAACGTCATTCGCTTATCTTCGCGAAATTCGATGCCCTGGCGGTTGGAGGCTCACTGCGGCTGCTGAACGACCATGACCCTATACCGTTGAACAGGCAATTCGATAACATTCGACCAGGACAGGCCCTTTGGGAATATATCGTTCGCGGCCCCAGTCTCTTCCGCATACGCATTCGGCGGATTGCGCCCCCCNNGCGATGTTGACGCGTGCAACTTTTCGGTAGCCGCAAGGTGCAAGGGCGGAGTAATTCATAGATTTCGCTTTGTTCAAGAGCGCACAACTTCCGTTACCGAACTGGATGGAGAGTGGATCGTGGCGTATGTCATTGCAGAACCGTGCATCGGAGTAAAAGATACCGCATGCATTGATGTCTGCCCGGTTGAGTGCATCCATCCGACAAGGGATGAGCGAGAGTTTGGAGCCGTCGCGATGCTCTTTATCGATCCAGTGAAGTGTATCGATTGCGGAGCATGTGCCCCAGTCTGTCCGGTCGATGCGATCCGTGCTGAAGGCGATCTTCCAGATCGATGGGACCGATTTGAACGGATGAATGCGGATTACTATTCGAAACGGGCTGCCGACGAATGACGATGCCGGAGCGACTCACCGTAAGAGGCCCATCAAGGGTGTCCGAGAGACGAAGAAACTACTCGACCTTGTGGTGCCCACGGACTCGGTCTGGACTCTTACAACGGTCGAGGAGCATTGGGACTAGCTTGAGGTCATTGGTATCAACTCCAGTGCTGACGCCGTGGTAAGAGCTCCTGCCAGCAATACGAAGTATGTGCCCTGCATGCGCGCAAAAGGAATTATCAGATGGACACCGCCGCGACCGTGCTCGCGAACAACAACGAATCGGTGAAGACCACGGTCAGAACCACCATTGTCGGCGTCGGAGGCTACGCTGGCGGCGAACTCGCTCGCCTTCTGCTTCATCACCCTCGACTCTCCGTCACTGCCCCGCTTTTCCTTGGTCGCATTGCCGAGGAGTCGGATACTGCCTCAGTGAGACTCGAGACCCTCCATCCTCAGCTTGCTTCCGCAACCAGTTCCGCGCGTCATGAGGTAAAGCCATTCAGTTGGCAACTTCTTGAGGACCGGGGTGTGGACGTGATTTTCCTCGTCACGCCGCATGAGGTATCTCGCGAATGGGTTCCCGCGCTCCTCGAGCGCAACATTCGCGTGATCGATTTAAGCGGCGCATGGCGTCTACAACAAGTTACAAATCGTGCGGTCTACAAATTTGTGGACGCAGATCTCGCGCTTGCCGCCAGGCTGCAGAAAGAAGCTGTATACGGCTGCCCAGAACTACATCGCTCTGAAATCGCCGCTGGNNCTGATCGCCAATCCAGGATGCTACGCCACATCTGTCATTCTCGCGCTGGCGCCTCTGGTACAGGCCGGGATGATTGACTTCAGCCACGGCATCGTCGCCGATGCCAAGTCTGGCGTTTCCGGTGCTGGTAAGCATGCAACGGCGACGACGCATTTCATGAATGTGGCCGGCAATCTCTCTGCTTATG
>PKXI01000017.1:0-33123 GCA_003133425.1 Acidobacteriaceae bacterium | reverse complement strand
CTACGCCGCATCTGCCGCAGATTCAACATGTGGCGCATACCAGCTATTGTGATATTGGATTTGAACTCGCAAAGGACGGCAAGCGGCTCGTCCTGGTCTCCTGCCTCGACAATCTCCTGAAGGGCGCCGCAGGGCAGGCGGTGCAGAACATGAATCTGATGTTTGGATTTGGAGAAGCAGAGGGTTTGTTATAAATTGGCAGAACTCCGTGAATTTTCCGCATAACGCTCAAGACCCCGCAAGTTCAGGATCGTCACGTCGCGGTCGTCGATAGAAATCAGCCCCTGCTGTTTGAGTCGAGTAAGAGCACGCGAAACTACGTCTCTTACAGAACCGATGTGGCTGGCAATCTCATGATTGGAGAGACGCAGGCGAAATGCGATTGGAACGTCTGCAGAGAAGTTGGCGGCTTTCGCCGCTGTAAGAAGAAAGAGCGCAAGTCGCTGTCCAACTTCATGGAGCGACAATGCCTCTATCAGATTTGCATGACTCCTGACCCTCCCCGCCATCAACTTAAGTGCCGCTAGTGCGAGGGATGGATACTGCGCGCACAAATCACGAATGTCGCCCTTTTCGATAATGAGCAAATCTGTCTCAGCTTCTGATACTGCAGAAGCCGGATAGGGTCCGTCATCGAACACGGGAACGTCTCCCAACACTGCCCCGGCCCGATCTATATGCATTACCTGTTCGCGTCCATCTTCGTTCTGTCGGAACACACGAATCTCGCCACCGACAACCACAAAGAGACCTTTCGCAGGCTCTCCTGACAGAAACAGCATCTCACCTCTCTGAAGGTGAAGGTCGTTGGCTCGTCGAGCGATGTCCGAGAGTTCTTCGGGGACCAGGCTCCCGAAGAGCTTCGTGCATTGCAGCGCCGCGATTCGTCTTGTTATCATGGACTTCTCCGCACACTTAGCGGCTCTCTGAAGCAAAGGTGCATCCTCAGACTTAAGTCATAGCATACCTCGCGACCCCCGTAATAGGCTTTCATCGGGGCTGCTCTCGCCATTGTGCCACCGAGAAAAAGAATGTGCGAAAACAGCACAATGCCCTCACTAGATTCTGCCTCCCTGGCTATCGAGCTTTTACGACCGCGAATAACGACGCGAATTGAAAGGTCATTCACTGCGACTGATAGTGCCGAACGACGCCGCCACGCGTGAGACACCATGAAGGGGGACAGGAATGTCCTCTGCGCCGCCCCCAATCCCCATGACAAAGCCTTTCAGACAAATCGACTTCATCTCTACCCTGCTATCCAGGAGAGCGGCTTGGTGGATGTTCCTCTTTGCCGATACAGTTCGCGCGGAGTCTCCGACAAATATCTTCGATCCGGCAGGCACCCCGGCTCATTCCATCTTCAGTCTGTCGATGCTGGTGTTCTCTGTCACCGCCGCCATCTTTCTCATCGTCGGTGCTCTGTTGCTTTATGCGCTGCTCCGCTTCCGCCATCGGTCCGAAGACCCTTCTCGCGAACCGGCCCAGATTTACGGTAGCAATCAGATTGAGCTGGCCTGGACCGTGATTCCAATTCTGATCGTGATAATGCTTTTTCTCACAACCACCCGGGTTATCCTCACGACCGAAAGCATCCCCAAACCGGCGAATGCGCTTGATGTCACCGTAATTGGGCACCAGTTCTGGTGGGAATATCGATATCCAGGATTCGGCGTCATCACCGCGAACGAACTTCATGTCCCCATCAGCGACTCCGCCAATCCAAGGCCAACCTACCTCAGGATGTCATCTGCCGACGTCACCCATAGCTTCTGGGTGCCTCGCCTTGCGGGCAAGATGGACCTGATTCCAAACCGCATCAACACTATGTGGATAGACCCCCAGGTCCCCGGCCTCTACCTGGGGCAGTGCGCACAGTACTGTGGAACCCAACACGCAAAAATGCTGCTGCGCGTCTACGCACAGTCCCCTGCGGACTTCACTGCCTGGATCAAGCAGCAACAGAAACCCGCCAATCAGGACTTTACGGGTAACCCGGCCGCGGCCGAAGGACAGACCGTCTTCTTGCATAACGCCTGCATCAACTGTCATACAGTCGCTGGAACATCGGCGACAGGTCGATTTGGACCTGATCTCACCCATCTCGCAAGCCGTGACACGCTTGCCTCCGGATCGATCCAGAACACGCCAGAAAATCTGAAAAAGTGGATAGACGACCCAAGTTCGATGAAGCCTGGTGCGCTGATGCCACCGATGCATCTGAACGATCACGACCTGAACGCGATTACGGCGTATCTCACAACGCTTCACTAAACGCCTTTCCAGAAAGAAGCGCGTATGGCAGATTCAACTCCCGTAATGGAAGGAATCGATCAGTCTCTGGCGCTCAAGCGTCCGGGGTTGGAAGTTATCTACGAGTGGATAACGACTGTCGATCATAAAAAGATCGGCTTGATGTACATTGCCTATGCGCTCATCTTTCTTGTCATCGGGGGGTTCGAAGCGCTGCTGATGCGAATTCAGCTTGCTGTTCCCAACAATCATTTTGTCTCCCCCCAGGTATTCAACCGGCTATTCACCATGCACGGCACCACGATGGTGTTTTTTATGGGTA
This sequence comes from Acidobacteriaceae bacterium, assembly GCA_003133425.1. The sequence goes on along the minus strand of PKXI01000017.1, from coordinate 30,548 downwards.
TGCCGATGCTGTTCGGCTTTGCCAACTATCTTGTCCCGTTGATGATTGGCGCGAGAGACATGGCGTTCCCGCGATTGAATGCATTCAGCTTCTGGATCTCCGCGTTTGGCGGTCTGCTTCTGTACTTCAGCTACTTCGGAGGAAGTGGACTCTACGGCGCCGGTTCCGCACCGGACGTCGGCTGGTTCGCGTACGCGCCCCTCACCGCAAAGGCCTTCTCGCCCGGTCACAGCACCGATTACTGGACGCTCGCGGTTTTCCTAAGCGGCATCGGATCCATTGGAACTGCACTAAACGTCGTAGCAACTATCATCTGCATGCGCTGCAAAGGCATGAAGATGACCCGCCTGCCGCTTCTGGTCTGGCTCTACCTTGTGATGTGCTCCATGGTTTTTATTGCTGTTGGTCCACTTACAGCCGCGCAGATCATGCTGACTCTGGACCGCTATGTCGGCTCCCACTTTTTCGATACCCAGGCCGGTGGCTCAGCCGTTTTGTGGATGCACTACTTCTGGATCTTCGGCCACCCGGAGGTCTACATTTTGGTGTTGCCAGCGTTCGCGTTCGTCAACGAGATCGTCCCCGTCTTCTCCCGCAAGGCCGTCTTTGGTTATCCGGCGATGGTTGCGGCCTCGATCGCGATCGGCTTCATCAGTCTCAGTGTGTGGGCACATCATATGTTCACTGTCGGCCTTGGCCCTGCAGGCAATACCTTCTTCGTCTTTGCCACCATGGTGATCTCCGTCCCGACGGGAATCAAGATCTTCAATTGGTTGGCGACCATTTGGGGTGGCGATGTACATTTCGCCGTTCCTATGATGTTCTGCATTGGTTTCCTATTTCAGTTCCTCATTGCCGGCCTCACAGGCATCATGCTTTCGGTTGCTCCCTTTGATTGGCAATTGAGTGCCTCCTACTTTGTTGTTGCGCACTTCCACTACGTCCTAGTCGGCGCCATCGTGTTTGCGCTCTTTGGCGCGTTCTACTACTGGTACCCGAAAGTGACAGGCAGGATGATGAGCGAGATGCTCGGCAAGTGGCACTTCTGGCTCTTCCTGATCGGCTTCCATCTCACCTTTGATTTCATGCACGTCCCTGGCCTGCTTGGCATGCCCCGACGGATATATACATACGAAGCAGGCCGCGGATGGGAGATGTGGAACCTGATCGTAAGCATCGGGGCCATTTTCCAAGTAGCCGGCATTGTCTGCTTTGTCTTCAATCTGGTTCGTTCTTACTTCCGCGGCGAAATCGCCGACCACGACCCATGGGATGCGTGGACGCTGGAGTGGGGCACATCGTCCCCACCCCCGTCCTACAACTTCGCAATTGAACCAACGGTTCACAGCCGCCGGCCTCTTTGGGACCTCAAACACCCGGAAGATCCAGACTCGGACTACGAATGATGAATACCGTCAGCACGATTGCTATCGACGCACAAGCTGAGCCACCGTGGGTATTGCCCAGTCGCGGTACGGTCGGCATGATCTGTCTGATCGTGGCTGAGGCCGCGATCTTCATAATCTTTTTCGTCTCTTATGTCTTCTACATGGGCAAGAGCCTGACCGGTCCGTACCCCGCACAGGTGTTGGAGCTGCCGATCTTCAGCACTGTTTGCCTCCTCTCCAGCAGTTTCACAGTTCATTTCGCGGTCGCCGCCCTACGCAGGAATAACCTCCGGAATTGCGCTATCGGTCTAGCCTCCACAGTTCTTCTGGGTTCTCTGTTCCTGCTCTCGACGGCGCGGGAGTGGTATCACCTCATCCATGATGACGGATTGACGATTCGCACCAATCTCTTTGGATCTACTTTTTATTCGCTGGTTGGCCTGCACGCAACGCACGTCCTCGTCGGACTAATCATGCTTTGCGTCGCGCTCGGAATCTCCCTCGCCGGGCGCTTGAAGGAAGTTCATTCGGAGCGGCTCGAAGTACTTTCTCTCTATTGGCATTTTGTCGATGGCATCTGGGTAGCCGTCTTTCTGGTCGTATACGTCATTGGCAGATAGGTTTCAAGAAGGCGGAACAACAATGGAAGGAAGCGGATTCATCCATCAAAACAGGCTGAACGATGAGCGTGGAAGCACGACCGGCGCTGTCTCACTTCCAGCGCCCACAGCGTGGCCCATGGTGCTTGCGCTTGGAATTGCCCTCATGCTTGCGGGCATGGTGACGCACTGGGCCATAAGCTTGCTCGGCCTTCTCTTGGCGCTCCGAGCAATTTGGGGATGGTTCTTCCAGGTCTTTCCGCACGAGCATCACATTATGGTTCCGGTCCACGACGCGATCATCGTCATCGCAAGCACTCGTACAATCCGTGAGCGCATTTCGGGGAACCTCATGCATCGCAAGTTGCTGCCGGTTGAAACCTTCAGCCTGACGGCGGGGGTCAGAGGCGGTATCGCAGGGGGCATTGCAATGATTGTGCCCGCTGCTCTTTACGGCCTTCTCCGTTATCACAGTGTCTGGTATGCGGTAAATCTTCTGGCCGCCGGCGGTTTCGTCGGCTGGGCGGGAGAGAGTAACGCCTTTTTGGCCCAGTTTCATATCGAGGGGTTGCTCGCTGCCACGGCCATCCACGTTCTCGCCTCGGTCCTCATCGGCCTGCTCTACGGAGCCATGTTGCCGATGTTCCCCTGGAAGCCAATCCTTACCGCTGGATTCATCGCGCCCTTTCTGTGGACGGGAATTCTCTATTCCGCGATTGGCGTCATCAGTCCCATCCTCAATGCACGAATCAACTGGCCCTGGTTCATCGTCTCGCAGATTGCATTCGGTTTGGTCTGCGGCTTCGTGGTAAATCTTCATGTCAAGGTGCGAACCCCGCAGTTTCAAGCCTTGCCCTTCTCCGTTCGCGCCGGCCTCCACGGAGATCAAATCGAAACGAAAGACGACAAGAAATGAAACTGGCGACGCTCAAATCCGCGCGACGCAGTGCACTCGGCCTTGTTGCGGTTTGCATTGCTTCGCTCGGCTGCAATCACATTTCCGGTCGTCCTGGAACTGGACCCGCAGTCTTGCGCCCCGATGAAGTGCTTGCCTTCCCTACGCTTTATAAAGAAAACTGCGCCGCCTGCCATGGGGAAAACGGCAAGAATGGAGTGGCGATCCCGCTTGCCAATCCCGTCTATCTCGATGTCGCCGGAGAAGACCGTCTGCGTCAGATCGTCGCGAATGGCGTTCCAGGTAAGCTCATGCCGCCTTTCGCAAAGAGCGCAGGGGGNNCCCTATCTCGCTACTCCACCCGGCGATCCGATCCGAGGCCAGCAAGCCTACGCTACCTTCTGCGCCCGCTGCCACGGCGCCGCCGGGGAAGGCGCCCCTGGAGATCCGAAGAGCAAATCAGGCAAGTTAGGTTCCATTGTCGACTCATCCTATCTCGCGCTGATAAGCGACCAGAGTCTGCGAAGCATGACGATCGCCGGCCTTCCCGACCGTGACATGCCCGACTGGCGCTCAGACCTCCCCTCATCAAAACCAGCACAAGCGATGACCAGCCAGCAGGTATCCGACATCGTCGCATGGCTTGCATCGAAGCGGTCCGTCAACCCAGGCCAGCCCTACCCCACGCAACCATGAAGCACATTGATACCACAATGCCAAAGGCGAAGAGCTTCGAAGGAGCAAAGCGAAATGACACCGAGTAAGCCGACTCCACAAAGCGATCAAACCCCGCAGAGCGGTCAGGACAAACCGCAAGAGCATTCGAACGCCCAATGCGCAGGACACTCCAGACGCGCTTTTCTCTTCAAGCTCTCGCTCCTCGCCAACGGAGCGGTCGGCGCAGTCCTTGCGGTGCCTATTATCGGTTATCTTCTGGGCCCCGCTATGAAGAAGGGGTCGAGCTCCGACTCATGGATTGCGCTTGGCCCGATTAGTGATTTTCCTGAAAACGAGACGCGCCTCGTCAACTTCCGCAATCCGATCACAACCCCCTGGGACGGCCAGACAGGAGATATCCCTTGCTGGGTGCGTCGCGTTTCTGGCAGCACATTTCAGGTCTTCGCCATCAACTGCGCACATCTTGGTTGTCCAGTTCGCTGGTTCGCTCAGTCCAGACTCTTTCTCTGCCCCTGCCACGGGGGCGCCTACTATGCTGACGGATCACGCGCCTCAGGGCCGCCAGAGCGCGGCCTATTTGAGTACGACCACAAAATCATCGCCAATACTTTGATGATCAAAGTAGGCAAGATGCCCACTCTCGCTGAGAAGGCGTGTGCCGAACCGCCTCTCACGCAGCGCGAAGGATTCACAAAGCTAGTCTCTATCGAGAAACCCAAATCGGGGTGCGCTTCATGTCAGGGCTGAGAAAAAGCGGTATCGCACTTTACAACTGGCTCGAACGACGCCTCGGTCTTGGCCAGCCTGCCATAGCGGCAGCCGTGCATGAAGTTCCCGCCAGCACCTCCAGTTGGTGGTATGTATTCGGTAGCGCCGCCACCGTCATTCTGGGCCTTCAGGTTGTCACCGGCATTCTCCTCGCGCTCGTTTACACACCCTCCGCGAGTCATGCGTGGAGCAGCATCCAATTCCTCGATCACAACATCCAGCTTGGCTGGTTCCTCCGCGCCCTGCACGGTTGGGGCTCTAACTTTATGATCGCCATTGTGCTCATCCACATGGCGCAGGTCTTTCTCTTCGGTGCCTACAAATTTCCGCGCGAGCTCACCTGGATCGTCGGTGTCTTCCTCCTGCTGCTCACCCTTGGCATGGCATTCACCGGCCAGGTTCTGCGCTTCGACCAGGACTCCTANNTGGGGCCTCGGCATCGGCGCCTCAATCCTCAGCCGCGTGCCCTTCATCGGAGGCTCGCTTGTTGATCTCATGCTTGGCGGCCCCATTATCGCTGGCCCCACACTCACCCGATTCTTCGCGCTGCACGTCTTCATCATTCCCGGCATCCTCCTCGTGCTCGTCGGCCTCCATCTCTGGATGGTTCTGCGCCTCGGTATCAACGAGTGGCCCATGCCCGGCCGAATCGTCAGTCGAGCCACCTACGCCCAGGAGTACAGCACCCTCACCAAGGAAACTGGCATACCCTTCGCCCCTGACTCCGCTTGGAAGGACGCCATCTTCGCTGCGGCAATCATGCTCGCCGTCATTGCCTGTGCCCTCTTCTTCGGTCCCTTCGGCCCCACCGGCCAGCCTGATCCAACCATCATCCAAACAGCGCCTAAACCCGACTTCGCCTTCCTCTGGATATTTGCTGTCCTCGCCTACCTTCCACCGAATCTTGAGACCCCGGTCCTCTTCATCGCTCCTATCGTGATTATCGGCACAATGCTGCTTCTTCCACTCGTTGCCGCTGAAGGCGAAAAGCACTGGTCGCGCCGCCCCGTAGCCGTTCTCATGATTGCCATCATCGCCGTCACTCTCGGTGTACTCACTCGTCTCGGCATGTACACACCATGGAGTCCGATCATGAATGCATGGACCAGCGATCCCATTCCCACGGCTTATCTTCACGACAGAACTCCACTCGAACGAGAAGGCGCCATCGTCTTCCAGAACAAGCAGTGCCGCGACTGTCACTCCATCGGCGGAGAAGGTGGTCTCCGCGGCCCGGCGCTGGACTCCATCGCTACTCGCATGACGGAGGATCAGATCATCCGCCAGGTCCTGCAGGGTGGAGGAAATATGCCCGCTTACGGCAATTCGCTCAGCCCCTCCGAAACCACCGCCGTCGTCCGATTTCTCACCACTCTCCGCGGCAACGATCTTGCACCGGCGATCGACGCATCGCGCCACATCGCTCTGTCGGGCAAGCTACCATCAACCATGCCGAACGGACACTAACCTTGTACTCACCCTATCGCCATGTCTCCTGAGTGTTGGGCAATCTTTGCGGACTGGTCGCCTCCACTCTTCCTCACTGCGGCGACTCTCATCGTCGCCGTTGTCTACGCCTGCGGTTGGTTCGCTATTCGCAAAACGCGCTCCCACCTCTTCCCAACCTGGCGGCTAGCCGCCTTCCTTCTTGGTCTCGGAACCATCTGGCTCTCCATCGCCTCGCCGCTCGATGGTTTCGCCGACGCGCTTCTCAGCGCTCACATGGTGGAGCATCTGCTCCTGATATCCTTCGTCCCTCCACTTCTGCTCCTCGGATTCCCAATCGTTCCACTCCTACGCGGCCTTCCCCACGGAGTTACCGTACACCTTCTCGCTCCTTTCATCCGCTCAAAGTTCCTTCGCAGGCTTGGACATTTCCTCACAACGCCTCTGGTTGCCTGGCTCGCAATGAACCTCATTTTCCTCGGATGGCACATCCCTGCTGCCTACGACTTCGCGCTCGAGCACGAACGCTGGCACGACTTCGAACACATTTGTTTTCTCAGTTCGGCAATCCTCTTCTGGTGGCCAATCATCCATCCGTGGCCATCGCGAGTGCATCATTCTGGGTGGTTAATGCTGCTCTACCTGGCCTCTGCTGATATCGTCAACACCGCGCTCTCTGCTTTTCTCGCCTTCTGCGACCGCCCCGTCTACAGCTACTACCTGAGGCAACCAAACCCGTTCCAGATATCCCCCATGACCGATCAGATTGTCGGCGCTGTCATCATGTGGGTTATCGGCTCACTGGTCTTTCTGGTGCCCGTTATCTTAATCGCGGTAAATCTTCTCCAACCCCAGAAGCTTTCCCGATCTTAGTTTGCTGCACGCTGATCCTAGACACCTATCCACATGCACGTCGATCAGAGGGCCGCGGTCAACCGAACTTCAGAACGCATCCTATTGTTCACAACTGCTGATCGGTTCTGCGACTCCGTGTCGTTCTCTTGTGCACGAACTTGAGAGAATGGCAACACGTGAGAGGTCAGAGCTAGCGTGGGACATTTGTTGAAGAGTCGTGGTGCCGACCCTCCGCCCAAGCCAAGAAGAGCAAAGGTTGTGGATCCTGATGACGCGGTCGCACCGACTTAGAATTGCCGCTCTCGTTCCGCCAATCTCCAAAAGGAGCTTTAGCGTCCCGCGCCTGGAATATATTGATATTCGATTTTGGCGGGTTTCTTTCCTGGATCACCGGTCAGGTCGTGGATGTGCCAGGCAACGCTTTCAGCTGCCACCTCGGGGTGTTTGCGTAAGAATTCGAGAGCGTAGACGCTGGCCGGCGGATCGTCCTTCTGGTCGGCGAACTTGGCTGATTCGATAAGAGATTTCTGCTTTTCGCCCAGACGCTTGTAAATGATGGCCAGCGAGTAGTGAGCAGCGAGGTCATCGGGATCGATAGCCTGTAGCCGTTCATACTCGGTGCGGGCCGCGGCATAGTCGTGCTGCTGAAAGTAGCTGAAGCCCAACTCGCGGAGACCGTCCTTGGAGCGTGGATACTTTGCCAGCACGGCTTCGAAGTCGGTGATGGCATCCTTCACCTGGCCGGCGTTGCGCTCAACGAGTCCACGGTAGTAGAGGGCGCGGGGGTCGCCGGGTAGCAGGGCAAGGGCCTTGGCGAGGTTTGACCTGGCGTCGTTGTAGCGCTCCCACGAAATCTCAACAATTGCCATGTTGGTGTAGGCATCCGCGTAATCCGGGCGCAGCACCGCGACACGCTCGAACGCATGAACCGCAGCTTCGTATTGCAGCGCATCCAGCAGGCTGATCCCGTAGTTGTTCCAGCGCATCCACTCGAGGTTTTCACCGGACTGGGGTGGTGCAGGCGCATTAGCGCCAATGGCAAAAGTTCGCGTCTCTGTGGCGATATCGACGATGGGCTCTGGATAGTGTTTCTGATTCATGACAAAGTCCGCGAAGCGCTGATTAAAGCGGCGGTACTTGACGGCGGCGGTGAGTGAGATCTGGCCTGAAATCTCTTTGGGCACGCGAAAGCGGTAACGCACCAACTGCGAACGGCCGGACTGGATGGTGTTGTTATAGGCCATAACGCGGTTGTGCCAGATCTCGTGAAGGCCATTGAGTTCGCCCTTCACATTGACGAGGCGGTTGGTGAAGGAGTGTGCGGAGGGGTCGAGATTGCCGTCGGGTTGCAGAAACCCGCTCTCAGTCAGGATCTTGCCTGTGCCGTCTTTCACCGTGAAGTCAACCCAGGCCTCAAAGAAGTCGCGCTGCTCAGGGATGAAGGAGTGGCCGATGCCCTTATTCTGGATGACCACGTCGGCGATAAGAGTCTCGCCGGCGGCGAGGGAAACACTGGCGAGGCCCAAAGGTGCTGCGAGCGCTTCTTCAGTGGGAGTGGCTTCAACTCCTTCTTTCTCGAGGCCGAAGATATCGACGTTGAGAACACCCTTGTCGTCAGGACCGTTCTTGAGGAAGGCGGTCACCTTATCCGACTGCTCGCTGTACTTGTAATACACAGGAATGAGCGTGTTCCCACCTGTCCAGCGATGGCTCCTAAGCATGCCGTCATTGGCTCCAGGGTCGGATGCACTAGGGGGGAGAGGTTCACTTTTCATGTGGCATGTCTGGCAGTTGGAGACGGTGTCTTTACGGTAGAACGGGAGGGGAGACTGCTTGCTGAAGCTGGCTGCCTGCCACTCGTCGTAGACGGTGAATGCACGCAGCCACTTGTAATCATCGAGCACACGCGGGATGGTCGCTTTGTGGCAGATGGCGCAGAACTCGGCAGTTTTGTAGAGCGGGCGCATTACGGCTTTGGAATGACGATCAAGGTGCGCCAGAATCTCTGCGTCGGACACAGGGCCACGGATGGGTCCTCCGTTTTCATCGACCAGCACGGCCGGGATGCCCATGACGTAACTGCCGGTTCCCGTAGTGTCGGTCGATTGAATCGAGTGGCAGGTGGAGCAGGTGACGCCCTCGTCCTCAAAGGGACGCTTGTTAGGCATGCCCTGCGAAAGGCTGCCCGAGAATAGTGCCACTGGGTTGTGACATCCCTCGCAGTGGCGGGAGAACTGTACGCCCTTTTCGTCGATGAGCATGTCGACGTTCTTCAGATACCACGGCTCGCGAAATGCGTTCGCATGGACCGACTGCAGCCACTGGCGGTATGCCTCTTTGTGACAATGTCCGCAGTACTCGGCGGTTGGGAAGCTCTTGGGATCCAGAAACTGGCCGTTGGATGAGGTGGCGTTCGACGGAAAAAACGGCGCGTCCTTTCCAAAGGCGTAGTTGTATTTTGCAGCTACCCCGTCGTGGAAGGGTGTGGTGGGGCCGGCGATGCCGTTTGGGGAGGAGTAAGCGGGCATTACTGTCGGTGTTGTCGCGGGAGTTGAGGTGGGGGGTATGGTTGCTGCTTGCTCGGTGGCAGCGCGGACAGTCCATGTGACTGAGAGAGAAAGAATCGCGACAAATGCAAACGACATCCAGCAGCGCAGCCGAGATTTGAGCATCGTCGAGTGATCTCCTAGGGAAAGATCTGTTGCCTGCGACGCGACAACTTGAGGAGGGTCCGCGAGAACACCACTCCAGTTACCGTTCTTGCGTACACGCTCTTTCCGCCCGACTCGAAGTACTGAACTCACAAATAGAACCGCACATCCATCCACGCCTTCAACGCCACAAAGAACCATTGCGCAATTTGCCGGATGCACTGCGAGAGGTCTGGCGCTGACCGACGCATCAGCGTCTTCTTCTCAGCATGAAAGGGAATGTCCGTTCCTGTCTGGACGCCATTTCTTCTACACTCTGAATCTAAGAGTAGTGAAAGGGCTGGGTGCGAGCTATGACTTTTGTCGTAGGCGCAGACAGGCTCGTCGTTGGGCGTAGAACTAATCCCGCGCTGGAGGCCACCTAGCTTAATTCAGAGCGACGTCCCGTTGGCCCACTCAGGTCGCCGCTGACCCTCAACCTATTGATGGACGCAGGTCATTGGTCGTGCATCGTGCTACGGACGTGGAGGTTTGGCTACTTCATTGCAGGCTTCATGAATTCCAAGTATTTTCTTCCCACCGGGCAAGTGCGTCCATCGATCAAGCAGGGTAGGACCTGCGGCGGTCACGGTTATTATCGCGTAGATATTCTTCGTGCTGTTGCTTCTTGCCAGGGCCACAAGCCGCCGGCAGACGAATTGACCCCGTGCCCTTCACATGAGCTTGGTGCCGCATGCGAACAAAGGAACCTATCCCGGCAGGCAATAGAGTCCGGCGCAATAGGGTCTGTTCAGCGCGAACTCATTCCCGCCTAGCGTGGAATTCTAGTCCGGTATTCACGATCGTTCGGCTGTCAAGCATCTCGGCCGCACGCGAGAAGACGATCTTCTCTTCTACCTAGATGTGCTTCTTATAGAGCTGATTGAGCTGTTCTGCACCGGATCTCAGCCGCTGTTCGTCCACTAGATTCAGCACGCACTCGCAATCCACGCGGAGTAGAGGATGTACTCCACAGCAACTTGGTTCATGTGGAGTATCAAAACATCGAAACCCGCAGAACGTAGCTGTGACTAAAGTCGCTGAGATCTCTTTCCCGTCCGCATATGCTTGGCATGCAAACCAATTTAGACGGAGAAGGTGCATTCGATGTTTTGTTACCAGTGTGAGCAAACTTCAAAAGGTGAAGGCTGCCAGACTCTTGGCGTCTGCGGGAAAGATGAAACAACTGCTACTCTCCAGGATCTCCTGATCCACGTGACTAAGGGCATCGCAATGTATGCGCATCGGGCGCGGCAGCTAGACGCTTCCAATCCAGAAATCGACGCCTTCACCATTCAAGCCATATTCTCGACGCTGACCAATGTGAATTTCGATCCAGACCGCCTGATTGGATTGATTCATGAGGCCGTCACAACGCGCAATGCGGCTCGAGACTTGTATGAGCGTGCCAGCGTGATGGCAGGAATCGCTCCGTCCTACCTCGGTGGGCCCGCATCGTGGATTCCAGCTTCGTCGCTGGAAGGTCTGCTCGCGCAAGGTCAGCAAACTTTGTTGCCAACTCGGTTCCTTGCCGAGGGCAAGGAGGTCTCGGACCTGCAGGAACTCGTTCTTTACAGTCTCAAAGGCGTAGCTGCTTATGCGGTCCACGCTCTCGCCTTGGGCGCGGGAGATCCTCATTCCTACGCAAAGATTCACGAACTCCTTGACTTCCTCACGAAGCCAGCGCCCACCGCTGACGAACTTCTAACCAGCGCCCTTGCGGTCGGTGAATTGAACTATCGCGTGATGGAGATTCTAGACAAAGCCCATACAGAGACGTTTGGCCATCCCGTACCTTCAAAAGTCAGGCTTCATGCCAGAAAAGGCAACGCGATCCTGGTATCGGGTCACGATCTCCACGATCTCGATGCGCTTCTTGAACAAACTAAGGGGCTTGGTATTCAGGTCTATACACATGGCGAAATGCTTCCTGCGCATGGTTATCCAAAATTGAAGGCCTACGAGCACCTCGCAGGGAACTATGGCGGTGCATGGACCGATCAAGCTGACGAGTTCGCGGAATTCCCCGGCGCAATTCTCATGACCTCAAATTGCATTCAGGAGCCCAAGGTCATATACCAGGACCGCATTTTCACCTCGGGTAGTGTCGCTTGGCCCGGAGTCCGGCACATCGCCGATCAGGACTTCGCTCCCGTAATTGCCGCTGCGCTTCAGGCGCCAGGCTATGTTGAAAACGGCTCCAACGAAGAGATTACTGTTGGCTTTGGTCACAACGCTGTCCTCAGCGTTGCGGACCGGGTGATCGACGCGGTGAAGGCAGGCGCGATCCGCCATTTCTTCCTGATCGGTGGCTGCGATGGGGCGCGCTCTGGCCGAAGCTATTACACTGAGTTGGCCGAATCCATACCCCCCGACTGCCTCATTCTCACGCTTGCTTGCGGAAAGTTCCGGTTCAACAAGCTTGACTTTGGAGAGATTGGCGGCCTTCCACGCCTGCTCGACATCGGCCAATGCAACGACACTTACTCGGCATTGCAGATCGCACTCGCTCTCGCCAAGGCCTTCGAATGCGGCGTCAATGATCTGCCCCTCTCGTTAATTCTCTCCTGGTATGAGCAGAAGGCGGTGGCCGTGCTGCTTACACTTCTCCATCTGGGAGTTCGCAATATTCGCATCGGACCGACACTGCCAGCTTTTCTATCGCCCGCGGTCCTTGACCTGCTTCATGAGAAATTCAACCTTATGGCGATCACTACGGTAGAAGAGGACCTGGCGGCAATCCTTGTCTGAGTTCCCTCGAGGCCGGGCGTTGTGCACCATCATCCAGGCACGTATGCAGCGGACGCTGATGAAATTAAAAGTCGATTGCGGAAGATTGCCGGGGTGCCTCAAGGCTCCGGCAATCGCGACGCCTTCGCTGCGCCAGGCTATTTCCGCCGTAATCGAAACTCGGTCCCAATCGCCGCGATTGTCTGCTGATCCAGCGCCTGAGCCGCACGAGCAAATACAACTGTTTCCTCTACCTGAATGTGGTCGGAATACAGTTGCTTGAGGCGCGCCGTTTCAGAAAGTAACAGCCGTGTATCCGCCGGTCCTAAACCGCCTGATTCAATCCAGGCTGAGTAAAGCCGCTCGGACGAACTGTGCAAATCGTTCGCCTCGCGATGGTCGCCCTCAAGACGATCGATCTCCGCGAAGGACGTTGCGTCGGACTTGCGCAGTCGTGGAAAAAGTGATTCCTCCTCATCCGCCGTATGGCGTTGTCCACCTGTACGGAAGTATTGCAACGCAGCCTCGACCGCATCGCGCTCCTCGCCAGTCAGACTCCTGCCCTGTGCGCGATCAACTGCCACGCAGAGGATGCCGAGGAAACTCTCAATCCTCCGGTGGCAGTCCTTGAGCATGCCAATCGGATCATCGAAACCGCTGTCAGGCTTAGCACCTATCTGAATCGCCATTCCATTTCGCTCCTTCTATTTCTGTCGTTCTTTCGATTGTCGCCGATTAGATAGCGATTGCCACTCTCAAGCGCCCTGGAGGACATGAAGCGTTGTTGCAGTCTTTGCCTTTGATCGCGGTTGCACATAACTCCTTGGGACATAAGTGCAGCAAGGCTCTTCGGCATATGGGTTTCCGGTCAGAGCGTATGCGCGGGCGCGCGATCCGCCACAGATCTCTTTGAATTCGCAGGAACCGCACTTTCCCTCAAGCTTCGATGTGTCGCGCAAATCGCGGAACAAGGGTGAGTCGCGATAGATCGCGGCCAATTCCTGCTCGCGTATGTTGCCTGCCGATAGGGAAAGAAAGCCGCTCGGAAAGACTTCCCCCTTGTGCGAGATGAAAACGAATCCCTTCCCGTCATTGAGACCGCGCGGTGCGCGCCCGATCGCGTCGACCGATCTCTCATGCGCGCCAGGGGTTTCTACGCCCGACCTTCGCTGGGCGACTCTCTGCTGCAAGACAAAGCGCCTGTAATGCTGCGCCTCGGTCGTTTTGATATCGAAACTCGCGGTCTTTGATAGTTTGTAAACTTTCGCAAAGACCGACTCGAATTCACCGGCACTCAATAGGTCATTCAGCTTTCCACGCCCGGTAGGGACAAGGAAGAAGACACTCCAAAGCGTTATCTTTAACTTCTCCATCAATGCGACGATCTCATCGATCTCCGCGACGTTCCTGCGGCTGAACGTGGTGTTGATCTGCACCGGCAGGCCAATCTCGTTCGCCCAGCGAATAGCATCGAGAGTTCGCGCAAAGGATCCACTCATCCCGCGGAATGCGTCGTGGGTCTCGGCGCTTGCACCATCCATGCTCACGGCGAGCCGAGCCAGGCCGGCCTCTTTAAGCCTTGCAACGATATTCTTCGTCAACAAAGGCGTAGCGCTCGGTGTCAACGAAACTCTGACTCCAACGGAGCGGGCATGGCCGATCAGTTCAAAAAGGTCAGGTCGCTTAATTGGGTCGCCCCCAGTCAACACGAAAACTGGAACCTTCAACGCCGCGATCTGTTCGATCAGTTGTTTGCCCTCATCCGTACTGAGTTCCATGGGACTCCGGTCCGGCTGGGCGGAAGCGCGGCAATGTACGCAGGCGAGGTCGCATGCCTGGGTCACTTCCCAGATGGCGATGAATGGCCGTTCGTTGAAGTCGATCGTGTTGATTTGCGGGTTCATGAACTTATCAGACAGCCGCACTCCGGCTGGGCGCAGTGACCAAAGTCCCAGGCTGCTAGAATTCTTATGTGACCGCTGAACGGACCGATCTCGCTGCTGCTCTTGGTAAAACTGCGCTTTTGTCGAGCCTTACGCCGACGGAGTTGAAAACGCTCGCCGAACGAACAGTTCGCAAGCTGTTCAACGCAGGGGAGTTGCTCTTCTCTGAAGGAGAGCCCTGCAATGGGCTGCATATCGTCGCTCAAGGGAAAACTCGTATCTTCAAAACATCTGTGAGCGGTCGCGAGCAGGTCCTGGCGGTGAACGGTCCGGGCGACTCAATCGCTGAACTGCCCGTTTTTGATGGAGGACCATTTCCAGCATCTGCCTCCGCCGTTGAAGACACAGAAATCGTCTTTATCTCGCGACGGGACTTTCAAGAATATTGCCTGCAACATCCAGAGGTTCCTCTCAAAGTGCTCACCGTGGTCGGGGGACGGTTGCGGCGACTAGTAGGGATTATTGAAGAATTGTCGTTCACTACGATTCGACAGCGATTGATCTCGTCCTTGCTCAAACTCGCTCAGAGCGAAGGCAAGCAGACTGCACGCGGAATCGAGTTTCAACTTCCAGCAACCCATCAGGAGCTTGCGAATCAGCTCGGAACGGTGCGCGAGCTGGTTTCCAGAAACCTGATGCGCCTGCAGGCTGAAGGGCTACTGGACGTGGATGCGAGACAGATTGTCGTAAAGGATTTGGACGGTTTGAAGGCTGTTCTCGAGACGACATCGTAGATCTTTTCGATTCCGAGTGACATAAGTTACTGCTCCGCTTTTCCTCGATCGGTACGGTTGCAGGTGGAGTGTGCTTATGTCTACCTCAACCCAGTCCATCCGCGAAATCGTCGCCAGGCAGCCCTCCTCAGCCAAAGTCTTCCATCGATTCGATATTGACCTGTGTCTGCAAGCCGATCTTTCGCTGGAAACAGCGTGCAAGGAACTGCACCTCTCTGTCGACCAAGTCCTCGAAAAACTCGACGATGCGGAGGTTCAGAAACGCGGTGGAGTGACCTCGGATCCCGCAACTCTGCCCCTTGGGCGTCTTGTTCGGCACGTCGTCCGCGTGCATCACCATTGTGTTCGTAAAGAGCTTCCAAGACTGGCGGAGATGGCTTCGAAAGTCGCGACGGAGCGCAGCGATCGGGCGCCTGAACTGGCACGGGTCGCTGAACTGACTGAACAGCTTCGTGGCGAGATGTATGCGCATATCCAGAAGGAAGAGCAGGTTCTGTTTCCGTTGATCTTGCAGATGGATGAGGAAACGATTGTCGCGTCCCTACCCACGAACGTCCGCTTCCATTCGGTTGCGGATCCGATCTTCTCGATGAAACAAGAGCACGAATCCATTAACCACATTGTCGCCATTCTCGTTTACCTGACAAGTAACTTTCAGGTTCCCTCATGGGCATGCACAAAGCACATCGCGCTCTTTTCCGGCCTGCGCGAATTCGAAGCTGACCTCAGGCAGCACGTTCATCTCGAAGACGATGTTTTGTTCCCACGCACTATTCAACTGGGAGCAGAGCTCAGGGCAAGGAGCGAGTGATGGCTACGCCTCCGTTAATCGATCAAACTTTGTCCAGCGCAGAAAACGGTGAGAATTCCGGATTCATGGCGCGCGAACGGCAAAAGAGCTTGATGCTCCGCACCTGGATAGCGAGCGGCCTCTTCTTTATGGCTTTGCCTGGGACGTTGTTGGGATTTTCAAACCTGATGGCGATTAGTGCGTATCACGGTCTCGGCACATTGCCGGCCGCATGGATGGAAGGACACGGGCATGCACAGGTGTTTGGCTGGATAGGCAGTTTTATTCTTGGCATCGGTTTCTATTCACAGCCCTCGCATGGACGCTCGGTCATCCGTCTTCCTCTCTCGTGCTACATCTTGTGGACATCCGGCGTCGCATTGCGGTGGTTCGCCAACATCTATGGTTGGCATTGGCGCGCTCTCCTTCCGGTCTCCGCAGGATTTGAACTGATCGCGGTGCTCTTGTTCCTTTCCGCCGCGTCCCACCACAAGCTGCCGACACCCGCGGAGGGTGAGCGGCCAAAGACCGGGATGGAACTCTGGATGGTTTCCGTCCTGGTCGGGACTGCCGGGCTCGCTTCTGCCGTGATGTTTAACTTTATCGAGTGTGTTCGGTTGGGCCTGCAAGGTAGCCTTCGCTCTTTTCCCCACTCGCTGGATCAGAAATATCTTGTATTGCTTGGCTGGGGATTCGTCGTTCCAGTGGTCTGGGGATTTTCCGCGCGATGGTTGCCGGCCTTTCTTGCAATCTCGAAGCCCAAGGTTCGTTGGTTTCAGGCAGCTTTGTGCTTGGATATAACAGGTGTCACTTTTGGTGTTACCGGCTTGCCCAAGCCGGCAACGATCCTGCTTGCTATTTGCGCAATAACGATCGGATTTGCACTGCGTTTCGCGGAACGGCCCCATGGGCACGCGAAGACTCAGGGCATCCATCCAAGTTTCTCCACCTTTATCCGTTTGGCTTATGCATGGCTGATTGTGGCTGGATCGATGAGTGTCTGGGCTGCATTCGCAGATGCTCGCGGCGGCATCTGGGGCGCCTCGCGCCACGCGCTAACGGTTGGATTCACAGCAACGATGGTATTTGCAATCGGGCCGCGTATCCTGCCTCACTTTGCCGGAATTCAAAACATTTTCAGCAAACGCCTCATGTTTTTTAGTCTGCTATGTCTTCAGACTGGATGCCTGCTGCGCGTTTCCTCTGAGCCCCTCGCATATGAAGGTATGGTCTCGTTCGCATGGAAGGTGCTGCCCGTTTCCGGCATGTTGGAATTGGGTGGAGTGCTTCTATTTGCTTTGAATCTCCTGTTCACCTTCTTTCTGGGCCGTCCGGCATTTGCACCTGAGAATTTGACGAGCACAATGCACAGCCCCCACATAAAACTCTGCAAAGGAAGAACGGTCCCGCTCCTTATGGAGTGATCTTAATCACACCAAGACACCCGTTTCCTGCTATGACGATGAATCTCGGCATTTTTGAATTAATTTGCCGGATAGTGACCTAAGTCCCTGCGTTCCCCTTAGGTTGAACACTAATGTTGCATCAGTGCAACTGCTTCAGAAAGACCTCCGATGACCTTTCTCGCATCCCATTTCCGGTTTCATGTGGGTTACTTGGCGCAGAGACCTGCACATTGGCTTCTTGGCGCATTCTGGAGCATTACGCACCATTTTCGTCCTAATTGAGTAAGGGAGAATCATGTCCTACAAGCGGTATTGGGTAGCACTGGCCATCGTCATCATTGGATCTTTTGCCGTTCTCGGAGGAGTCGGCAGGAAGATGATCAGCGAAGCTCCTCCCTTCCCAGACGTGTACAACACCGACGGGCAGCTTCTCTTCACTGGAAGTTCGATCACCGACGGACAAGGAGTATGGCAGTCGATCGGCGGCCAGGAAATTGGCACAGTCTGGGGCCACGGCGCTTATGTCGCACCCGATTGGAGCGCGGATTGGCTGCACCGGGAATCGGAGATCTTGCTTAACACCTGGGCTGTCAGGGCTGGGGCGGCCAATTTTGCCGCTCTTGGGCCCGACCAACAGGCCATCTTCAAGGCTCGCCTGATTCGCGAGATGCGCACCAACACCTACGACGCCTCGCGCAACCGCGTCACCTTGAGTGCCGACCGCGCAGCCGCGTTTGAGCAGCTTCGCGCATACTACACCGACGTTTTTGCCACCGGCAGATCCGAATACGCCATCCCCAATGGCGCGTTAACCAACCCCGAAAAGCAGCATCAGCTTGCTGCGTTCTTCTGGTGGACATCGTGGGCTTGCAGCACGGAACGCCCTGGATCTGAGACAACATACACAAACAATTGGCCGCATGAGCCACTGATTGGTAATGTTCCAACCTCAGGCGCGGTCCTCTGGAGCGTATTGAGCTTCGTCGGTTTGCTCGCGGGAATCGGTGGCCTGGTCTGGTGGTATGCGTCGCAGGAAAAGGAACTGGTTCATGGGCCTTATCCAGAGAAGGATCCGTTTCTTGCATTCAAACCGACTCCTTCGCAACGTGCGACGTTGAAGTACTTCTACGTGGTAGTGATCCTATGGGGCGTGCAGATTCTGATGGGCATCCTGACAGCCCACTACGGAGTCGAAGGCCACGGTTTCTACGGCTTTCCTCTCGACAAGTACCTGCCCTACGCCGTCACGCGAACCTGGCATTTGCAAATCGCTATCTTCTGGATCGCAACGTCATGGCTGGCAACAGGTCTTTACGTTGGGCCGGCCGTCAGTGGCCACGAGCCCAAGTATCAACGACTCGGCGTGAACGTACTCTTCGGTGCACTCATCCTGGTGGTTGGCGGATCGCTCGCCGGCGAGTGGTTGGGTATCCAGCAGCGTCTCGGCAACATGTGGTTCTGGTTTGGCAGCCAAGGTTATGAATACGTGGATTTGGGACGCTTCTGGCAGATCCTGCTCTTCGTAGGCTTGGTGCTGTGGCTTGTCCTGATGGTTGCGGCTCTCAAACCAGCACTTGTTCGCAAGAGCGAAGATCGCGCGCTCCTAACACTCTTCCTCATTTCCAGCATTGCCATCCCGCTCTTCTATTCGGCTGGTTTGATGTATGGTCAGCGCAGTCATCTCGTTACTGCCGAATACTGGCGCTGGTGGGTAGTTCACCTCTGGGTGGAAGGCTTCTTTGAAGTATTCGCGACTGTGGTGATCGGCTTCCTTTTCACGAGGCTCAGGTTGATCGAAATTCGGACGGCAACGAAGGCTGCTCTCTTCTCGACAATCATCTTCCTGTCCGGCGGAATCATCGGTACATTTCATCACCTCTACTTCGCGGGTGCGACACCAGTGGTGATTGGCCTGGGTGCGATCTTCAGCGCTTTTGAAGTTGTGCCGTTAACTTTGATTGGCTACGAAGCTTGGGAGAACATCCGTCTCGCGCAACCGACAAAGAAGTCTCAATGGATCGCCAACTACAAATGGCCCATCTACTTCTTCGTCGCGGTTGCATTCTGGAATCTCGTGGGGGCGGGCTTATTCGGCTTCCTCATCAATCCGCCCATTTCCCTCTATTACGTCCAGGGACTCAACCTGACCCCGGTCCATGGACACACCGCTCTGTTCGGCGTGTACGGGATGCTCGGTCTCGGTCTCACACTGTTTTGCCTCCGTGCGCTGAATCCCGGCAGGAAATGGAAAGAGACTCCATTGAAACTCTCCTTCTGGTCTCTGAACTTTGGCTTGATCTTCATGGTCATCCTCAGCATGTTGCCGGTCGGGCTGCTACAAGCCTGGGCATCCATTGAACACGGAACATGGTACGCGCGTTCCAGTGAGTTCATGCAGTCAAGCACGATGCAGTCCCTGCGTTGGATGAGAGTCCCCGGAGACATCCTGTTCGCGATTGGAGCAGCATTGTTCGCATGGTTCGTAATCGGATTACTCACTGGGCACTCTTACACCATAGAGAGGCCGGAGGGAACGGACGTGTCGTTGCGTGATAGGAGCGAAGAACGCACCGTTACGCTCGCAGGTCGGTAAGTAATTTGCCAATATAAATGCGGCGTCTCTGATCGGCCTACCGCCGCCAAAGACGCTGCCGGCAACGTCTACGGAAAAAGAGTGAAACGAGGGTGCAGGGCATGGACTATACATTTTTCGCAAATCTGCAGCAGGAATTCACACTGCCCGAAAAGGGCATCTTAAGTCGCGTCCTGTACAAAGACGAGAAGGTCAACGTGACATTGTTCGGCTTTGCGGCGGGCGAGGAACTCTCGGTACATTCCGCCCCAACACCTGCTGTTCTCTATTTCCTGGAAGGCGAAGCCGAGCTGCAGTTAGGGACGGACAAGATGAAAGCAGTGGCTGGCTCTTTCGTTTACATGCCACCGATGCTGTCCCACGGTGTCTCCTCCAGGACAGGGCTTCGCATGCTTCTGGTTCAGATGAAGTATTAGTCGCAACGACTATGAGAGGCGCTCGTCAATGCGCAAGACTATGCAAGGAGAGCCACAGCGCATATTTGCCAGGACGTAGACTCGCATTCTATATCGCTGATGTTTCTCCGTCTGATATAACCGGCAGGCATCATGTGGCACAGGAGCGACTGAGTATTCGATGTAAGCAGGTATGCGGAGAACACCTGGAGAGTTTTCTTTAAAGCCATCACTTGTGTAAGGAGTTCAAGATGATTTCAGGACATTCCAGACTTTTCGCTTTCGCGTTTATTGTTTCAGCTGCACTCCTGCTGCCGCGTGCAGCGTCTGCACATTGCGACACTATGGATGGGCCCGTCGTAACCGCCGCAAAGCTCGCGCTGAAAACGGGTGATGTCACGCCAGCGCTGAAATGGGTGCGCAAGACTGACGAGCCGGAGATTCGCGTTGCGTTCGTGCGCACGCTCAACGTGCGCTCGCTCAGTCCGGAAGCGCGCGAAATGGCTGATAACTACTTTTTTGAGACGCTCGTGCGCGTGCACCGCGCCGGCGAGGGTGAGCCCTACACGGGACTGAAGCCGGCCGGAACCGAGGTTGAACCTGCCGTCGCAGCAGCAGACAAAGCGTTGAAAGTTGGCTCGGCCGATGCTCTGGTGAAACAGGTGACGGCTGAGGTAGCCAGTGGCATCCGGCAGCGATTTGCGCACGCGCAAGAGGCCAGCAAGGGCGCTGAACTGGGCGTGGATGCGGGGCGTCAGTACGTGGCAGCCTACGTGGAATTTATTCACTACGTGGAGAACGTCCACCAGGCAGTGACCGGAACGGCGTCCGAGGTGCGCCACGAAAGTCTCAGTATTGAAAGTGTAGTATCAAGGTTCTGAGGGAGGCCAAGATTTGGCAAAGCGTGTCGCAGAGTTATTTGTGGAGATCCTTGCCGCCGCAGGCACCGAGCGAATCTATGGAGTAGCGGGCGATTCACTGAATGGGATTACGGATTCTGTACGACGACGGAATGGAATCGAATGGGTGGGCCTCCGGCACGAAGAGACTGCCGCCTTCGCAGCCGGAGCAGAAGCGGCTCTGACAGGCAGGCTGGGAGTCTGCGCAGGAAGTTGCGGCCCAGGCAACCTTCATCTGATCAATGGTCTTTATGACGCTCACCGAAGCCGCGTTCCTGTCCTTGCCATCGCCGCACACATTCCATCACAGGAAATCGGAAGTGGATACTTCCAGGAAACCCACCCCGAATCCCTGTTCAAGGAGTGCAGCCATTTCTGCGAGTTGGTCTCCAACCCTTCCC
The DNA here is from genome assembly GCA_003133425.1 of Acidobacteriaceae bacterium. Next base: position 9,338 of record PKXI01000017.1, on the reverse strand, counting down.
AGATGCCGCGCACGCTTGAAATCGCAATCCAGACCGCGCTCTCAAAACGGGGCGTGTCCGTGGTCGTGCTACCGGGTGATGTTGCGTTGATGAACACCGAGAATGACGATCGTCGTGTCAATTTCACCTTCGCACCGCCTCACACCGTTCCACGCCCGGAAGAGTTGGATCAACTCGCGTCTGAGCTCGATCGAGCGAGACGTGTGACGATTCTGGCGGGCGCGGGCTGTGCCGGCGCACACGACCAGCTTATCCAACTCGCCGCAAAGCTGCAGGCGCCGATTGTGCACGCGATGCGTGGAAAAGAATTCGTCGAGTATGACAACCCTTACGATGTCGGAATGACCGGACTCCTTGGGTTTGCGTCGGGCTACCACGCCATGATGAACTGCGAAACACTTCTGATGTTGGGAACGGATTTCCCGTATCAGCAGTTCTACCCAAAGAACGCACGCATTCTGCAGATCGATATCCGCGCGGAACAGTTAGGGCGTCGCAGTCATCTGGATCTCGGCTTGGTCGGGGGCATCGCCGAGACTCTCTCCGAACTACTTCCACGAATCACGCAGCGAACAGACCGTACCTACCTGGATGTGTGTCTGAGCAACTATCGCGAAGCTCGCAAGGGTCTTGATGATCTGGCGACGGGAAAGCCAGGACAACGTCCTATCCATCCGCAGTACGTTGCCAAAATGCTCAATGAAGTCGCTGGTCCCGAAACCATTTTCACAGTAGATGTCGGAACTCCCGTTATTTGGGCTGCAAGGTATCTCGCAATGAATGGCCGTAGGCGTTTGTTGAGCTCTTTCAATCACGGATCGATGGCAAATGCGCTGCCACAAGCGATTGGAGCGCAGATTTCTCATCCGGGACGCCAAGTCATTGCACTTTCCGGCGATGGTGGCTTCTCTATGCTCATGGGTGACCTGCTCTCACTGCGACAATTGAACCTGCCAGTGAAGGTGATCGTGTTTAACAATGGCTCATTGGGTTTCGTAGAACTTGAAATGAAGGCGACGGGTTTTCTGCAGCATGGCACAGATCTCGTCAATCCCGATTTTGCCAAGATTGCGGAAGGTGCGGGGGTTCTTGGCCTGCATGTCGACGACCCGGAAGGAGTCTGTCCGGCCCTCGAGCAAGCCATCGCGCACGACGGCCCTGTTCTTGTCGATATCGCGGTAAACCGGCAAGAACTCGCCATGCCGCCTTCTCTCAAACTGGACCAGATTGTTGATTTCAACCTGTATTTAATCAGGGCGATCCTGAATGGTCGAGGCGACGAGATTATCGATCTTGCACGCACGAATCTATTTCGCTGAAATATAGTCTATAGGAAATAAGTTTGCGGTCCTTCGTAGAACTTCAGCTACGGAGGAGCGGGACAGGAAGCAATAAGTTAAACCATGGGACAGTCTTGGATCGTTCTACAACACGCGGCGTGGGAGGGCCCGGGGCTGATTGCAGTTGAGGCCAAAGCTCGCGGCCTGTGTCTGGATGTCAGGCGTCTTGATCAAGGGGCCAGCATTCCGGACTCCGATCAAGTGAACGGATTGGTTGTGATGGGCGGTCCAGTGGGCGCCTATGAAACAGATAAATATCCTTTTTTGACCGAGGAATGCAGGTTGCTTGGAGAACTGGCTCACCGCAACTGTCCGGTGCTTGGGATCTGCCTCGGATCCCAACTTCTGGCCAAGGCCCTTGGGGCAGATGTGTTTCCAGGTCATGGGCCGGAAATCGGCTTTGGATTCGTGGAACTGACTCAGGCGGGAAAACAGGATCCTCTGTTCGCAACGGCCGGAAGTTCAATTCCAGTCTTTCATTGGCATGGTGACACGTTTGATTTGCCGGAAGGTGCGGTGCTCTTGGCTTCAAACAAGGAATACGCACAACAAGCCTTTCGATTTGGAAGCTGTGCCTACGGATTACAATTCCACATTGAGCCAGACTCGAGCACCTGGTTAGATTGGCAAGAGCATTTACCAATTGAGAGATCTGATAACACCGGCCCACAGAAAGAGAGAATTGAACAACTTGGCAGAAGGATGATCGTACGGTTCTTTGATGCCGTACTTTAATGCAGTAACTCTCTCGCTGGCTCGTTCCACCTCGATTTGTGAACATATGGAGAACATCAGATGCTCGGACTCGGATGTTAGCTGTTGAATATTCTTCGAAAGATGTCTTTCGGAAGCTCGTGCATCAAGCTGAAAGTGAGCAGTAAGGCCATATGAATCGATTCCACAAATGGTACTGCCGATCGGGTCACTGGAAGCGAAAGATACAAGATGAAATCCTTCCGTGGACGCTGCGGGATATAGAACTCCGCGATTCGGTGTTGGAGATTGGCCCAGGACCTGGCATGACCACTGACTGCCTACGAAATCGCGTGAAGAACATCGAGTGTCTTGAGATCGATCCCGCACTGGCGAACTCCCTCGGGCATCGCTTGCTCAATTCGAATGTCCATGTACAACAGGGAGACGCCACTGCAATGCCGTACAGCGATTGCTTGTTCTCCGCAGTCGTCTCGTTCACGATGCTCCACCATGTACCCTCACTAGCACTGCAGAATCAGTTGTTCGCCGAAGTGCATCGAGTCCTTAGGCCGGGAGGGGTTTTCGCGGGTGTGGACAGCCTGCCATCCACACTCATGCGGATAATCCACTTGGGCGATACGATGGTCGTCGTCGAACCGGCCACTCTGCATGGCCGGCTTAAATCTGCTGGTTTCATGTCGATTCGCGTCGAGCTGGGCGCTGGGCGATTCCGCTTTTCGGCGAGACGTCCCTTTGATGGTTAAACTCGACTGAACATGGGCTACTGGCTCCGCGCAATCCTTCGTGTGAGTCCTTGCGACCTACGGTTCAAGGTTGACAATCTTCAGCTTAGTTTGCACATACCATTTCAGGGTACAGAAATACTTAAGCACCCCATCCACGCTCCACGAGAGACCTTGTAACTTACATTTACTCTCGCCTTGAGTGACTAAAGTCGTTGTCGCTCGAACCGATGCCCGTCTAAAGTTCAGCTCAAGGAGATATTCATGACCGCAACCACACGGACCGTTCGCGAAATTGCTTTGGAACAACCGTCCTCGATTCGGGTGTTCGAACAGTACGGAATTGACTACTGTTGTGGTGGCCGCAAACCGCTCGCTGAAGCGTGCGCCACTAGAGACATTGAAGTGGACGCGGTGATTGCAGCACTCGAAGCCGCGGCAAAGGGCTCCGCTCCGATCGCGGAAGATTGGTCGAAGGCATCGCTGGAACGCCTAAGCGGACATATCGTTGCAACTCATCATGCGTATGTGAAGAAGGAGCTTCCGCGGCTGGCGCTATTGGCGCAGAAAGTTGTCGCTCGTCACGGTGCGACCAGGGTTGAGTTGCCCGTGATTCAATCGAAGCTCACAAAGCTCGACGAAGAATTGAGGCAGCACCAGGCAAAGGAAGAGCTCATCCTGTTTCCACATATTGCCAAACTGGAGAGAGCCATTAACGATGGGGGCGCAAAGCCAGACAACTGCTTTGGTACGGTGGCCAATCCGATTGCCATGATGACCCAGGAGCACGACGCTGCAGGAGCCTTGCTTGCGGAGATTCGTGATTTGAGCCACAGTTTCACAACTCCTGAAGATGCATGCCCCACCTATCACGCGTTCTACGATGGGTTGAACGAATTTGAGAAGGATCTTCACCAACATATTCATCTGGAGAACAACATTCTGTTTCCTCGCGCGATCGAACTGGAGGCAGCTTCGGCCTGATGAGTCATTTTCAGACAGAGAACGCCCAGAGGGGCGCAAAAGCACAGGCCCGTGCTGCAAACTAGAAACTACTAACCGTTCGTGAGTTCATTGCGGGCACCCAGGACAAGCTCCAAATCTAGGGTTGCTCGTAATATGTTCGAAGAAGCGTGGCTGACATGTCGGCCCAATCTTGAAGGCATTGGTTGGGCTACAACGCATCAGCCAAGCGACGCCACCCACCCTGATTCGTAGTGTCGGATAGATGATCGCTCGCCCAAAGAGCAAAGAGCGGCGGCCGATGCTCCCCTTCAATTTCAATGTCCTGCCCTATGGCCTGTTCTTGGCACCGACATCGGCGCGCATTATGGGTGCAGCACTCCCAGAAGGCGGTCGCCAAATTGCAATTGAAGAATCAGCAGACTTGATTGTTGTGGGCCGTGGACATTCAAGAGGTATCTTCTCACCAGCGTGGTCGCGTCTTTACTCGATCAGCCGCGAGTCACTGTGCGCGATTCTCAGCGTCCGATTCACCTCTCTGGTGGGAGTCTAAGGGGCGGATGAACGAGAACTTTGCCAACAACATAGTCTCGCCAAGACCGATGTTGTCCAAAAGCCGCGGCTTTTCAATCGGTAATTTACCCCGCGCAACGTGCAGATCGGGCAAATCTAGATCCTCAATCGCCGGCAGCCTGCCGCGATACTCTAGTCCTGCGAAATCAGGCTCTTTCGCAGAGGTTCCTCAGGATATATAAGCTGCCCCTTTATTGTCTTCAGAAATGGGGTCAGTCGATGTCTTGCGGCAACGGTACGGCTCATTATATCCCGCACTGTCCATCCTTTTTTCGTCAATGCGTCCGCAATAAGCGAACGATGGCAGCGCCACGGCACAGCTTCAGCACACATAATCGCAGTTTCTCTCGCATTTGCGATTTTAGCAAGCGCTTCTAATCCTTCTGAAAACTCTTGGGTTGCCATGTAATCAGCGAAACCGCGGAATGAAGCGTTGCGCCAGCCGAGATTAAGCGAATCCTTTCTTGCATGCCGTAGGCCGCCAAGTTCTTTAATGTGTTTATAGCTCATATGTTCCTGTTGCAAAGAATGCTCAAGCACATCGGTATTAAACTGAGGATTATGGCGCGATCTAGGTATTGATCTGACGTCTACAATTCCTTTGACGCCATGCGCGCGTAATAATTCCACAAATTCATCGATTGATCGTGTGGAATGGCCAACCGTAAAAATGGGCGGTCTTTTCATACTTACACCTTTTGCTAAACATAAGGTCGATTAGATACAAGTAAAGCGCACCCTTCAAGCCTAGCGCTCTGCCATTCGCGCTCGCAACGACGACGCGCTTCAGAAAATCCTCGGAGCTCGTAATCTCGGATTTCTCTTCTGAAAACGAGCCTGTTGCCCTGAGGATAGTGGAAAGGCCAGTATTCATCTGATCCTTGCGAACTAGCCATCCTGAATCGGGTTGTACTCGTCCTGATAGCAACCGGCCTCAAGGTGCGAAGCCGGTTCGCTGAAACCAAAGGGACCGGTGCGGTGTCGGAAGATTCGGCCAGGAGCGTTCTCGATTTCTCGCCAGTCCAGACTCAGGCAGCTTTGAGCGCTTCGCTCTTGGACGCGATGCAATCCAGCAGATCGTTCCAGGACTTGGCGAACGAGGCGACCCCTTCTCCGAGGAGCTGGGCGGCCACATCGTCCGTGTCAATACCGGCCTTGGCGAACTCGGCCAGCACCTCGTCGGCCTGTGCGGGTAAAGCCTCGCCAAACTCTTCATGTTCGGCGAGAGCTTTCAGAGTGGTTTCTGGCATCGTATTCACGGTGAAGGGCCTGGCAAGGGCCTGAACGTACAAGATGTCGGAGGCTTTGGGGTCCTTGGTTCCAGTGCTGGCCCAGAGAAGGCGCTGGGAACGGGCGCCGGCGTTCAAGATGCGCATCCACCGTGGCGAGTCAAGCAAAGCGCGGTATCGCTCATAGGCCTCTCCGGCGATGGCGATGCCAAGCTTGTTGCGCAAACCCTCCGGTACTTTGTCCGCTACCGCAACATCCCAGCGACTGACGAACAGCGATGCCACAGAGCCGACATCGGGATTCAGCCCAGCGGAGATGCGCCGTTCGATGCCTCGCAGGTATGCCTCGGCGGCCGCGACATATTGTGCGCCAGAGAACAGGAGGGTTACGTTGACGGGTACGCCCGCAAAGATTGCCTCCTCAATCGCTGGGAGGCCCTGGCTTGTACCGGGGATCTTGATGAAGAGATTGGGCCGTTCCGCGCGGGCGTGGAGAGCCTTGGCCGCAGCGAGGGTGCCGGCCGTGTTGCGGGCCAGCAGGGGCGAGACCTCCAAAGATACCCAGCCGTCAACACCATCCGTCCGGTCGTGGATCGGGAGGAAGAAATCGGCGGCCTGCCGGAGGTCATCGATCGCCAATTCAAAGAAGAGAGCCTCGCCCGATTCGCCTTCTTTCAGTTTCTGGCTGATGGCATCGTCATAGTCGTGACTGTTCTTGATGGCGTGATCGAAGATCGTGGGGTTCGAGGTGAGACCCGTGATCGATAACTCCTCGATGTAGCGTTGAAGGGTGCCGCTGGTGAGCAAGCCGCGCGTGATGTTATCGAGCCAGAGGCTCTGGCCGATCTCATGAAGTTTCTGAGTTGCTTTCATTCCATTTCTCCCGGTTCCTTATTTCATGGATAGAACGGTGTCACGTTGGTGTATTCGGGTACGATCGTGCCGGACAAGACACGGCTGCGTACGATCGTTATCCCGATGAGTCGGCGCTGCTGGGGTTATGCCAACCGCCGTCCGCAGCGATGATCGCGTCAGCATCTTTCGGGCCCCAGCTGCGGCGCTTGTAAAAGCGAACGCGGTCATGGGTCTTGAGGACCGGATCGACCACCATCCACGCGGCCTCAACTGCGTCTTCTCGCGTGAAGAGCGCCCCGTCGCCGGCCATGGCGTCGCCGAGAAGCCGCTCGTAGGGCGTTTCGTCCCCCGAGCGCTCTTCCGACAGGTAAAGCTCTTGCTGCTTCCCAACAAAATCTTCGCCTGCGACCTTGACGCGTGCGGCAAGGGCAATGGCCCGGTTGGGGGAGACCCGGAAGCGCAAGTAGTTCGATCGGCCGGTCAGCGGCTCGGCGTCGGCGAAAAGCCTCTGTGGCGCCGGCTTCAACTCCACCAGGACCTCGGTTGCGGTGTCTGGCAGGTATTTGCCGGAGCGCAGGTACCACGGCACCCCCTCCCATCGCCACGAATCGATGAATAGACGCAGGGCGCAGAAGGTCTCGACGTCGGAGCGCTTCGCTACATCCGGCTCATCCCGGTAACCTGCGTACTGACCTCGGACCACATCGTCGGACGTCAGAGGCCGCATTGCTTGAAAGACCTTGGCTTTCTCGTTGTGCACTGCGCCAAAGTCCCGGCTTGCGGGTGGCTCCATGGCAAGGAGGGCGACGACCTGGAAGAGGTGATTCTGGATCACATCGCGCAAGCAGCCCGCGGTTTCGTAAAACGCCCCGCGCTTCCCCACGCCGAAACTCTCCGAGAGTGTGATCTGAATACTCGCAACGTAGTTGCGGTTCCAGATCGGCTCAAGGAACGAATTGGCAAAACGGAAATAGAGGATATTCATGATCGCTTCCTTCCCGAGGAAGTGATCGATGCGGAAGATTGAGTCTTCCGGAAACACCGAATGCGCCACCTTGTTGAGCTCTCGTGCGGAGGCCAGATCGCGTCCAAACGGCTTTTCTACGACCACGTGCGCGTGTTGGGCGAGCTTCGCCGCGCCCAGACCTCTGATGACCGTTTCGAAGAGTGAAGGTTGTATAGCCAGGTAATGCGCCGGACACCGTGCGTTGCCGAGCGCCTCTTTGATCGTTGCGAACGTGGCTGGGTCTTTATAGTCTCCACTCACATACTTGAGCAGAGAGAGAAGATGTTGCAATGCGCGTTTATTATCGATCCCACCTGATCGCACTATGCTGTCGGTCACACGCTTGTGTAAACGCTCCATGCTCCATCTTGGAAAGGCGACACCGATGACCGGAACTTTAAGGGCGCCTTTTTTTACCATTGCATAGAGTGCCGGGAAGATCATCTTGTGGGCGAGATCGCCTGTCGCTCCGAAGATCACCAGCGCGTCCGAATGGGACTTGGCCATCAAGCGCCTGCCTTGCTGTCAGCGGTCTTCTCTTTATGGCCACCGAACTGAAACCGCAGCGCCGAAAGCACCTTTTCGGCAAAGTCGTCTTCGCCACGCGAGCTGAATCGTTCGTAGAGCGCGGCACTAAGGACGGGGGCCGGAACCGACTCGTCGATGGCTGCGGTAATCGTCCAGCGTCCTTCCCCTGAGTCGGAGACGCGTCCAGCGAATTTCGCCAGGTCGGGGCTATCGAGTAGAGAGATGGCGGCTAAGTCCAACAGCCATGAAGCGATAACGCTGCCGCGCCGCCAGACCTCGGCGATGTCGGCAATGTTCAGGTCGTACGGATAGTACTCGGGATGACGCAGCGGCGTGGTTTCGGCATCCACGGTCTGCTTCTGCTTGCCGGCGTTGGCATGATGCAGGATGTTCAACCCTTCCGCATACGATGCCATGATGCCGTACTCGATGCCGTTGTGGACCATCTTGACAAAGTGACCGGCGCCGCTCGGACCACAATGCAGATAGCCGTGCTCAGCTGTGCCGCCTACTTTTTCCCGACCCGGCGTGCGGGGCGCCGAATCGATGCTTGGGGCCAGTGCGGAAAAAATGGGGTCGATGCGCTGCACTACATCATCGTCTCCGCCGATCATCAGGCAGTAGCCGCGTTCCGATCCCCAGACGCCGCCACTTGTCCCCGCGTCCACATAGTGGATGCCCTTCGGTTTCAACTCGGCAGCACGGCGGATGTCATCGTGGTAGTAGGAGTTGCCGCCATCGATGACCACATCATCCTTTTCGAGGAACGGGATGAGCGCCTTCAGCGTCTCATCGACCACGGCGGCGGGCACCATCATCCAGATGGCGCGTGGCGCCTTCAACTTTTTGGCGAAATCTTCAATCGACGTTGCGCCAACTGCACCGTCTTTGACGAGAGCTTGCGCGGCTTCCGGATGTACGTCGTAAGCAACGCACTGGTGACCTGCCCGCAGAAGGCGCTGCACCATGTTGGATCCCATCCTACCTAATCCGATCATGCCCAATTCCATTTGTTTTCCTCTCTTTAAAAGACGTTGAAACGATTGAAACTCCGGTTCGAGAATATGCGGCACTTACAAAGCTACGCCGGTGCATAGACGACATAGCCGCGCGGTGGTGCGGGAAACTCACTGCTGCCCTCCGCGTTCGTAGTACGTTCGTTGGGAGTTGCCGTATCGTGACCATCCCAGGCTACAGGGACAAATTTCTGGTTCTTCCACTTTGTCTTCACTGTGACGCCGCTCCACTTGTCACCCAGGTTGTTGAGCACATAGATCAGACCTGATTGCCGCACGTTGTCGTCGCGAAAGCCGGATCGCTGCATGATATAAAGATCCGGATCGACGTGCAGAATTTGCGAACCGCCTCCGGCATGGCGATGGTGTGCGGCGATGAGAGCGTCAAT
>PKXI01000142.1 GCA_003133425.1 Acidobacteriaceae bacterium | reverse complement strand
CTTTATTTATTGACGCTGCCTACATATCGGGTTGATTCCCGCGGACATGGCCATTCCGCAGCATTCCGTGTGACCAATCTGGTGCATTGCCCGGAATTTAGCGCTGTTGTAACACTGCATGATGCACAATAGTTGATCAGGGAGAATCCGCCGTGCCGCGCATCCACTTTCACCAGCAACTGGCCGAACTCAAAGACAAGCTCATGGCCATGGCCGCCTTGGCGCAGCAGGCGGTCGAAACTGCGGTGGACGCCTTCCTGCAGCGCGATAAGGGCCTGTGCAAGTTCGTAAAGCAGAACGAAGCTGCCATCAACACCGCGCAGCGCGAGTTGGACGAGATGGCCTACGAACTCCTCGCCAAGGAGCAGCCCATGGCCATCGACCTGCGCTTCATCCTGGCCGTCATCAAGATCAACGGCGACCTGGAACGGATCGGCGACCAGTCAATGGGCATCGCCCGCCGCACAAAAGAGATCATCAACATGGATGAAGTCGATCTCCCCGTCGACTTTGCCGCCATGGGCGAATTTGCCGGCCGCATGATCCGCTCTGCGGTGCAGGCGCTCCTCGATGGCGATGCACGCCTGGCAGACTCGGTTCGCGAAATGGATGACGAGATCGACCGCATGAACCGCCGCGCACATGCCGACCTGCTCAAACTCATCGAGGAACAGCCGCAGTTCACACAACAGGCGATGAAGGGCATTCTGGTGGCGAAGAATCTGGAGAGAATTGCGGATCACGCATCGAATATCGCGACCGACGTGATCTTCTGGATTCGCGGCGCCGACGTCCGGCACCAGCTCAGCATGTCGATGGATTGATCGCGGCCGGCCGCAGACTTGCTAACTCGCTAACCGCGCGCAGCGCGGGCTAACTCGCTGATTTTATTTGAAGGCTGAGTGCCCCAGGTCATCCACCGTGGCGGACCGCGGCGGATGAGACCTGGGGTCTAGGAACTCCCCTAAACGCCAATCACAGCGCACAGTTCCTTCACCGCCGCCGCGCTCTTCTTCAGCGCTGCGTCCTCTTCCGGCGTGAGCTTGATCTCAATAATCTTCTCCAGGCCCGCCGCGCCCAGCTTGCATGGAACGCCGATGTAGAAGCCGTCGATACCGTATTCGCCCTGCAGGTAAGCAGCGCAGGGCAGAATCTTCTTCTTGTCCTTGAGAATGGCCTCGGTCATCTCCACCGCGGCTGCGGACGGAGCGTAGAAGGCGCTGCCTGTCTTCAGATGCTTCACGATCTCGGCGCCACCGTCGCGAGTGCGCTGCACAAGCTCTTCCAGACGGTCAGGTGCGATCAGTTCGGTGATCGGAATTCCGGCCACGGTTGAGTAACGCGCCAGCGGAACCATCGTGTCTCCGTGCCCGCCCAGCACAAACGCGGTCACATTCTCAACGCTCACGTTCAATTCCGCCGCGATGAAAGTGCGGAAGCGCGCCGAATCAAGCACGCCGGCCATGCCTATAACCCGCTCGCGGTTGAAGCCTGCCTGCCGATAAGCAGCCTGGGCCATCGCGTCCAGCGGATTCGAGACGATAATCAGAATCGACTCGGGCGACTGCGCCACCACCTTCGCCACCACATCCGACATGATCTTGAAGTTTGTATGCAGCAGGTCGTCGCGGCTCATACCGGGTTTGCGCGGAATGCCCGCGGTAATGATCACAATGTCCGAGTTCGCTGTAGCCGCGTAGTCGTTGGCGCCAACGACACTCACGTCGCGCTTCTCAATGGGCATCGCCTCAAGTAAGTCGAGCGCCTTGCCCTGTGGAACACCTTCCACAACGTCGATCAACACCACATCGGCAAGTTCCTTGGCCGCAATCCAATGCGCGGCCGTAGCGCCCACGTTGCCAGCGCCCACAATGCTAACTTTCTTCCGCATTTCTCTCCTCTTTTATCTTCCTCGGGGACAATGTCCTCGCATGTTTTTGTTGATCTGCCAGCAAATCAAATGATCGCTGATCGCTGATCCCTGACCCCTGATCCCTGTCTACATATTGCCGATGATGCGCGTAGCAAACTCGCTTGTGCCCACCTTGGTTGCGCCGGCGGTCTGGCGTTCGAAATCATACGTGACGAACTTCTGCAGAATAGTCTTCTCCAGCGAATTCTCAATCAGCTTCGCCGCTTCTTTCCAGCCAATGAAATCCAGCAGCATCACGCCCGAAAGAATCACCGACCCGGGATTGATCACATCCTTATCGGCGTACTTCGGAGCCGTTCCGTGCGTCGCTTCGAAGACCGCGAACCCGTCGCCGATGTTGGCGCCCGGAGCAATGCCGAGCCCGCCCACCTGCGCCGCCGCCGCATCGGAAATATAGTCGCCGTTGAGGTTGGTGGTAGCCAGAATGCTGTAGTCCGAAGGACGGATGATGATCTGCTGGAAGATGGAATCGGCGATGCGGTCGTTGATCAAGATCTTCGATTTCCACGCACCGTTGCCGTGGCTCTTGCCGATCGAGTCCAGCACGCCCTTGATCTCCGCGTAAATGGATTCGCGGAAGGCCGGATTGCCAAACTCGAGGCCGGGTTCAATCAGCGCCGCATTCTCTTCAATCGAGATGCCGGGCTTCGCGTCCACGTTGCCAAGAATCCAGCTCTCGCGCTCGGTCACCGTCTGATCGCGGAACTCTTCAACTGCGACTTCGTATCCCCACTCGCGGAACGCGCCCTCAGTGAACTTCTGAATATTCCCCTTGTGGACCAGCGTAACCGTCTTGCGTCCAGACTCCAGCGCGTGGCGAATGGCATACCGCACCAGCCGTTTGGTACCGAAGATCGAAATCGGCTTAATGCCTACGCCGGAGTCTTCGCGCACTTTCTTCTTGCCGCCCTTGAGCAGGTCGTTGTTCAGGAAATCGATAAGCCGCGCCGCGTCCGCCGTACCCTGCTTGAACTCGATGCCCGCGTACACATCCTCCGTGTTCTCCCGGAAGATGACAATGTCCACATTCTCGGGATGCTTCACCGGGCTGGGCACGCCCTGGTAGTACCTCACCGGTCGCACGCATGCGTAGAGGTCAAGCAGCTGGCGCAGCGCCACGTTCAGCGAACGAATGCCGCCGCCCACCGGCGTAGTCAGCGGTCCCTTGATGGAAACGCGCAGGTCCCGCGCCGCGGCCACCGAGTCGTCGGGCAGCCAGGTCGAGAACTGGCGAAACGCCTTTTCGCCCGCAAAAATCTCAAACCAGCGAATGGCGCGCTTGCCGCCGTAGGCCTTTTCCACAGCTGCGTCAAAAACCCGCTGCGAGGCCTTCCAGATGTCGCGGCCAGTGCCGTCGCCTTCAATGAAGGGGATGATTGGATTGTCGGGGACTTCGAACTTGCCGTTCGAGTAAGCGATGGGCTTGCCGTTTTTCGGCAGTTCCAGCCCGTTATAGGTGGTTTGCATGATGTTTGTGGTATTCCTTCCCTGCGCGTCTTCAAGGAAGAGGCTACCATCTGCAAATTAGGAGTGGCAATTCCGGGTCTGGCCGGGCTCAGCGATAATCCCGGTCGCCTCCCGGCTTCAGCCCGTCTCCATCGAACCGCGGAATGCCGAAGTGCCCGCGCAGATGCAGCAGGTCCACCGGGCTCAAATTGCCGGCAACGGTAACCAGCGTCAGGCTTTTCGACGTCTCCGCCAGCACTACCGCGCCGCGCACGTTTACGCCGTCCAACACCAGCCAAACGTCGGCAGTCTGGTTGCGCACCGGGCCGCCGGAGTTGTTTGTTGTTACCAGGTGCTTCCAGCCGCGAAGATGGTAGGCCTCGCGCACCGCGTCAACCTCCGCCTCATCTACCATGCCTGCGTCGCCGAATCGCAGCAGATGCACGCTCACCCCATCCAGCTTCCTGACGGTCTGTTTCACGTCTGCATCGGAATCGGGCAACATGCCGGCTGCCGCCCCCAGCATGTTTCGGTCCAGCGTAAAGCTTGACTTCACCGCGGCCTGCGCCTGCAACTGCAAAAGTGCTGGCGGAACCCATTCCAGCGGTACCGGGCTGAGCACTTGCGCCACTGGGTCCGGGCCCCCGGGGCCTTGCAAAGGCCGGGGTGATTGCGCCAGCAGGCAACTGCAGCCCAGGCCGGCACACAAAACGGGGATTTGAAGCAAGCGCGCCCAATTGTCCATAAGCCTTAAAACGCTGCCCGCGACAGAAAGTTGCGCTTCCGGCTATTCGGCTCCATTTTCCTCAGATTGCCCCCGGAGCGCAAAAAGCCAAACTGAAACCCAAATCCGGCCGGCTCGCGGATGCCCGAGGCATGAACGTGGGATGAAATTGAGGGGAAATCGGTTAGAGGCCCCCCGAATGCGATAAACTCATGCGGGAACCCTGTATGGGAAACACAATTTTCAAACCCACGGAGGCTACATAGAAATTGGGAAAAGGTATGGTCCCGAAGAAGATTTTCTTTACCAAGGGCGTTGGCAAACACAAGGAGCGTTTGACGTCCTTTGAGCTCGCCCTTCGGGATGCGGGAATCGCTTCCCAGAATCTCGTCCGCGTCTCCTCCATCTTTCCGCCGCAGTGCAAGGTGATTCCGCGTAAGGAAGGCCTCAAGTATCTGAATCACGGCGAAGTGGTTTTTTCCGTCATCGCAGAGAACTCCACGCGCGAACCGCATCGGCTCATCGTGTCGAGCATCGGCGTTGCCATCCCTGCTGACCGCAACACCTACGGCTACCTGAGCGAACATCACAGCTTTGGCGAAACCGAAGATCAGGCCGGTGAATACGCCGAGGAGCTGGCAGCAGAAATGCTCGCCACCACACTCGATGTGGACTTCGATCCGGATACCAGCTGGGACGAGAAGAAAGAGATTTATCGCATCTCCAACAAGATTGTTCGCACCAGCAACATCACCCAGTCGGCGGTGGGCGACAAGCGCGGAAAGTGGACCACGACGATTGCCGCCGCGGTGCTCATTCTGGAAGAGTAACCGCACATGAAGAACGACTGAGGCCAATCCCGCCTGTCGGGGTTGGCCTCGCTGCATCGTTGAGTAGGATTGCTTGCGGTGTATACCTTTCCGCCTCTTTCACAAATGCTCCGTGTCCCATCCTTTCTGTCATCCTGAGCGACTGAAGCGGAGCGAAGGGAGTCGAAGGACCTGCGGTTGTCTTTAGGGCGAAAGGGCGAGATACCTCAAGTCTCAATGGTGCTGTTGATGATCAGAAAACTCTTTGATATATGACCAAGACACGCAAATACCGAGTAGGCCTGGTGCAAATGCGCATGGGACCGGACCCCGAGGCGAACTTCACCTCTGCCGTACGCCACATTCGCGAGGCCGCACGGCTCGGCGCAAACATCGTCTGCCTGCCCGAGCTTTTCCGCACTCAATACTTTTGCCAGCGCCAGGATATTCACCTCTTCGATCTGGCCGAGCCCATTCCCGGCCCATCCACCGAGCGTCTCGCCGAGGTAGCCCGCGAAACCGGCGTCTCCATCATCGCCTCGCTCTTTGAGAGTCGCGCGCCGGGCCTGTACCACAACACCGCAGTCACTCTGAATGCCGGTGGCGACCTCATCGGCGTCTATCGCAAAATGCACATCCCCGACGACCCGCTTTACTTCGAGAAGTACTACTTCACCCCAGGTGATCTCGGCTTCCAGGCCGTGGACACGGACTTTGGCCGCGTGGGCACGCTGGTCTGCTGGGACCAGTGGTACCCCGAAGGCGCGCGCCTCACCGCGCTGCAAGGCGCCGAGGTGTTGTTCTATCCCACCGCCATCGGCTGGCACCCGGCCGAGAAAGACGAGTTCGGCGCCGCGCAATATGACGCGTGGCAGACCATCCAGCGCTCCCACGCCATCGCCAACGGAGTCTACGTTGCCGGCGTAAACCGTGTGGGACATGAGCATGGCGACGTGCTTGGCAATCGCACCGCCGGGCAGGGAATCGAGTTCTGGGGCGGCAGCTTCCTCGCCGATCCCTTCGGCCGCATCATCGCCAAAGCCTCGCACGATGCTGAAGAAATTCTGCTCGGCGAAATCGACCTCGGCCTCATTGAAGACACGCGCCGCAACTGGCCCTTCCTCCGCGACCGCCGCATCGACGCCTACGCGCCCATCGCAAAGCGCTTTCTCGATCCCGTGAAGAAGCGATCCAAACCCGGAAAGCCCGTCAAGTCCGGAGAGAAAAAGTAGTCATGCCCGCAGCCGCGCCGCAAGCACAGGGTTACCGCATGCCCGCCGAGTGGGAGCCGCACGAAGCCACCTGGCTTGCCTGGCCGCACAATCCTGAAGACTGGCCCGGCAAGTTCCAGCCCATCCCCTGGGTTTACGCCGAGATCGTGCGCCTTCTCTCTGCCCGCGAGCGCGTACACATTCTCGTCGAAGACGAAAAATCCCAGCAGCGCGTAACCTCGATCCTCGAGCGAGCCGGCGCCAATCTCCATCAAGTCGCCTTTCACCTCTGGCTCACAGACCGCAGTTGGACGCGCGACACCGGCCCCATCTTCATCCGAAACGCGGAAGGCCTCGTAAGCGTCACCGACTGGCTCTTCACCGGCTGGGCCAAGTATCCCAATTGCCATCTCGACAACCAGTTCCCCGGCCGTGTTACAGAGCTGCTCAGCGTCCCCGCCTGGCAACCCTCCGTCCAAAACCAGCACGGTACGAAGTACCGCGTTGTCCTCGAAGGCGGCTCCATCGACACCAACGGTCAGGGCATCATGCTCACCACGGAAGAGTGCCTGCTCAGTGAAGTGCAGCAACGCAATCCCGGCGTCACCCGCGCGCAGCTGGAGCAGGCCTTTCACGACTATCTCGGCATCGACCAGGTCCTCTGGCTCAACCGCGGCATCGCCGGCGACGATACCCACGGTCACGTCGACGACATTACCCGCTTCGTCTCGCCCACCACCATCGTCACCGCTGTCGAGCCAAATACTAGCGACCCCAACCACGCACCCCTCGCCGAAAATCTCTCCCGCCTCAAAGCCGCGCGCACGCTCGACGGCAAACAATTCACGCTCGTCGAACTTCCAATGCCCCGCCCGGTAGTATTCCGAGGCCAGCGCCTCCCAGCCAGCTACGCCAACTTCTACATCGCCAACGGCCTCGTGCTGGTCCCAACATTCCACGATCCCAACGACCGCATAGCCCTCAACATTCTGGCCGAAGTTTTTCCAAACCGCGAAGTCATCGGCATCCACTCTGTCGACCTGGTTTGGGGACTCGGCACCCTGCACTGCATGACCCAGCAGCAGCCCGCGGCATTAGCATTGTGACCATGGTTGACGATCCTCAAGCCATGCAAGCCGCACTCGCCGAGGCCCGCCTCGCCGCAGAAGCCGGTGAGGTACCCATCGGTGCCATCGTCCTCCACAACGGAGAAATCATAGCCACCGGCCAGAACCGCGTCCTTCGCGATCTCGACCCCACTGCCCACGCTGAAGTCGTTGCCATGCGCGCCGCCGCCACTGCTCTCGGCAACTACCGTCTCCTCGGCTGCACTCTTTATGTCACGCTGGAGCCCTGCGCCATGTGCGCCGGAGCCATGATTCACGCCCGCCTCGATCGCCTCGTCTTTGCCGCCGCCGATCCCAAAGCAGGTGCCGCCGGTTCGGTGCTTTCCGTCCTCAACCATCCGCAGCTCAACCACCAGATGCAGGTAGAGCAGGGAATTGCCGCCGAAGAATCATCCGAATTGCTCCGCAGCTTCTTTCGCGAACGGCGCTCTCCTTAGAGCGTTATGGCTGTGACTGCAGTGTGGGTGGGAAGCCACAACCCCCAAATTACCGTGCCTGGGTGCCCTATCCTTGGCGCGTCTTTGTCTTTGCGCCAAGGGTGGGATAGCACGACTCCCAACTTGCCCGAACCGCCAAGATCCTCAGCTTCTCGTCAGCCTCTTGATCCGCTCCGCTTCAGCCGGCCACTTCAACGCCAACTCCGCATAACCCCCGCTCCGGTAATCCGCAAAGTCAAACCCCGGCGTAACCGTGCACCCCAGCAGCGCTACCTTGCCGTCACCAGCCAACCGCGTCCCCTGCCACACCCCGGCGGGCACAACCAGTTGCACATGCTGACCAGCCGCAAGATCCGATCCAAGAGTAAAAAGCGCGGAGCGCCCATTCGGATGGAGCTGCAGCATCTCTACCGGATCGCCATAATAAAAATGGAAAATCTCGTACGAATCCAGCACGTGCATCTCAGAAAAGGTTCCCGGCTCAAGCAGGTAATAAATGGCCGTGCTCTGCGCCCGCACTCCGCGCGGCAACTCCAGCGTTCCAGCCGCAGTGTAGGTTCGGCGAAAGAATCCCCCTTCCACCGGATGCGGCTTCAGCTTCAGCAGTGCCTTGATCTCGTCTGGAGTCATCATCGTGGTCATCATCACAGATAGTACCAGCGAAATCGCCGTAAAATGTGCGCATGATTGTCCAGGTTTATACGGCTTCATGGTGCCGTGACTGCCGCGCGGCCAAGGAATTCCTCGACACCCACGGCATCGGCTACACCGAAATCAACGTAGACGCCAATCAGGCTGCCTCAGACGAATTGGTGCGCCGAGTAGGCAAGCGGGCCATCCCTCAACTCGTCATCGACGGCGAGTGGTTTCAGCCCTACAAGCCGGGCCGCGGCCTTCTCTTTGATGAGCTCCACAAGCGCCTCGGAATTCCTCGCACCTGAGGCCGTTGCCCTCGTACAATCAAAGAGTTGGCACTGATCGCAGAAAACCCCGTGCGCATGGTCGCTTCGCTCCGGGTCTGCCACCCAGTGATTGCCGTCCACACCAGCACGATGGAGCTGACAACTGAGAACTGACAACTGAGAACTGACCACTGATAACCGATAACCGATAACCGATAACCGATAACTGATAACTGACAACTGACCACTGACCACAGACCACTGATAGCTGAAAGCTGCTCTTCCAAGGAGATCCCCTTTGATCGAACGCTACACCCGCCCCGCGATGGGCAACATCTGGACCGAAGAAACCAAATACCGCTGCTGGCTTCAGGTAGAAGCGGCGGCCAGCACCGTCCTGGCCGAGGATGGCATTATTCCCGCTGCGGCCGCCGAGGCCATTGCGACCAAAGCCAGCGTCTCCGCCGCGCGCGTTGCCGAGATTGAGGCCGAGGTCAAGCACGACGTCATCGCCTTCACCACCGCTGTCGCCGAGAGCCTCACCGCGCAGGGCCTCGGAGCGGAATCGCGCTGGCTCCACTACGGCCTCACTTCAAATGACATTGTTGACACCGCGCAGGCCCTCCAGGTCAAGCAGGCTTCGGCGCTCATTCGCTCTGGCCTCGCAGCCCTCCGCGCCGTCCTCAAGCGCCGCGCCATCGAGTTCAAGCACACGCCCATCATCGGCCGCACCCACGGCATCCATGCCGAGCCCACCACCTTCGGCCTCAAGCTGCTCAACTGGTATGCCGAAATGGAGCGCAACCAGGCCCGCTTCGGCGCGGCAGCCGAAGACATGTGCGTTGGCAAGCTCTCCGGCGCTGTCGGAACCTTCGGTCATCTGAAGCCGGAACACGAAGAGCGCATCTGCGCGCGTCTTGGCCTGGAGCCGGCGCTTGTGGCCACGCAGGTCATCCAGCGCGACCGCCACGCCGCCTACATTTCCACCCTGGCCATCATCGGCAGCACCTTGGACAAAATTGCCGTCGAAGTCCGCCACCTGCAGCGCACCGAGGTCCGCGAGGCGCAGGAGTACTTCAGCGAAAAGCAGAAGGGCTCCTCAGCCATGCCTCACAAGAAGAACCCCATCACCAGCGAGCAGATCAGCGGCCTCGCGCGCGTCCTTCGCGGTAACGCCCAGGCAGCCTTTGAAAACATAGCCCTGTGGCACGAGCGCGACATCTCGCACTCATCCGTCGAGCGCGTAATTTTTCCCGACTCCACCATCCTCGTCGATTACCTGCTTGCGAAGACGACAGACCTCATCGACCGCCTGCTCGTCTATCCCGAGCGCATGAAGAAGAATCTCGAAAGCACCGGCGGCCTAATCTTCAGCGGCCAATTATTGCTCGATCTCGCCGAAGCCGGCATGTTGCGCGAAGACGCCTACCGCCTCGTCCAGTCCCACGCTATGCGCTCGTGGAAAGAGGATCTCATCTTCCGCGACGAAGTAGCGCGCGACGCGTCAATCACCGCCCTGCTCACCCCAGAGAAGCTGACCAAGACCTTCGACTACACCCGCCAACTAAGCAATGTGAACGCCATCTTCAAGCGCGTGCTCGGCGAATAACGCGCCGTAGGCGATCGCCGCGGCGAATCAGCGTAGGGTTTTCTTTCGAACCGCCCAGGGCAACGCGCCGTAGGCGCATCGTTCGTTAGCCCCGCGCTTCAGCG
>PKXI01000189.1 GCA_003133425.1 Acidobacteriaceae bacterium | reverse complement strand
CTTATGACGTTGTGTTTAGTACCATGACCGCGTGATTGCGTAATAAGGATTATGACGATTGGGTGCCCCAGGTCCGGGGTCCCCAAGGACAGGTCTTCGTCCTTGGGTTGGAGGTCCCGATTCTGGGACCTGGGAGAGTACAATTCCACACGGCCGCAATACTAGTGGCGGGTGCCCTTCAAGCAGCCACAAAACCACGGGTGGGCGGATTCAAGCTCCAAGTGCAACAACGCATCATCAAGACCAGCCACGAGATGCCAGGAGACAAGCCATGGAAAAGATGGAAAACAAAGAACGTTTCCCACTTTCCCACGGCACGGCTACGGCTATCTTTATGGATCTATTCACGGAATCTGTTGCACTTGGAATTTGAATGTGCCGTGCCCCATTCATGCGACGATTTTGTCGCATGAGTGGGATACCACGAACCCCAACCGACGGGCTTTTCTATTCCTTATTCCCGTTCCCTGCTCTATTGCCCCAGCCTTAAGATCACTTCACAAGACCCCATCGAACGATCCAATTGCAATATGCCCGTGCGGATCTTCGACGTGCGCATTCCCTTCCCTCACCACCAGCCGCGTCTCCATTCCAGCTTCGCGCGCCGGATCGAGTTCCCGCACCACATCGGAAAAGAAGCAGACCCCGCGCGGCTCCACATGCAGCACTGCAGCAATTGCCCTGTAGCTTGCGCTGGATGTCTTCGCCCCGATGCGCGTATCGAAATACCCGGCGATCAACCCGGTGAGATCGCCAAAAATCGAATAGCGAAAAAGCAATTGCTGCGCGCTCGCCGAACCCGACGAGTAGATCGCCACACGCCCATGCGCGGCCCAGCGCTCCAGTGCTCGCGGCACATCCGCAAACAACGTCCCCTTCAACTCACCCGACTCGAAGCCCGTCTTCCATATCTTCCCTTGCAGGCTTTTCAGCGCCGTAGACTTCCGGTCCCGATCCATCAGCCAGAAGACATACTTGAGAGCAACGGGAATGAAGGCCGATGGAGTCATCGACACATTGTTCTGATCTCTTCGGAAACCAGGAGGCGCCAGGCTTGGCGCGTCCGGATCCTGCTCCGGTCGATTTTCCATCCCGAGCATCGCAAGATCCCACAGCAAGCCGCCCTCTGCCAAAGACCGCTCGAAACTTTCAGGGTTCTTCTCGAGCTCAGCAATGCTGGTCTTGAGATACGACTCGAAATGCGCGCGCACATACGGGAACAGTTGTTCGGTCACGAGCGAAATGGGGGAGACCGTCCCCTCCACGTCAAGCAGGTAAAGACGTGGAAGCGAAGACCGCGGCTCGGTCGCCGTCATGCGCTGAGCGTGGTGTGCACGCGCGGGCCAAGATACGCAGGCCCGAAGCACAGCGGCTGGTACTCGCGGTCCACACCCGACTCGGTATAGTGTGGCGTCCAACCCGTCGTGTCCTGAAACCACCGAACCGCGCGAATGCGCCTGTCTTCGCAAAGCGTAAACCAGTGCGTAGTTCCGCGCGGCACGCGCAGCAAATCGCCAGGTCCCACTTCGACGGACACACCCTTGCCGCCGAGATGCAGAAAGAAAATTCCGCGCCCGGCCAGGATGAAGCGCACTTCATCCTCCGAGTGCGTGTGCTCCTTTTCGAAGCGCGCGAGCATCGCGTCCAACCCCGGCGTCTCCGGATTCACATCAATAATGTCCGCCGTCGTGTAGCCACCGCGCCGTTTCATCTCGTCGATCTCCTCGCCAAATGCGGCCAGCACCGTCTCGGCCGGCGCATCGGCAGCCACGCGGCCCAGATCCCAGCGCTCGTAGTCAATGCCCAGCCCGGCAAGCGTCGAGCGCACCTCGGGCTCGGTTTGGATCACGCGGTCCTCTGAGGGAATTCGCAGAGTTGCCATACGTGCTCCTTCCTGCAGCTATTGATTAAGAGATTCAAGCGTCAATCAATCTCTAGAACTGTTTGCATAAATCGGGTTTTGAAAGGGCGCGGCTTNNCCGTCTCTCTTCGACCTCAAAGAGAAACTCCAGGGCCTCCAGGTGGCGCCGTGCCTCGGCCACCGATTGTCCCCAAGTATAAAGCCCATGACGGCTCAGCAAAACCCCGTGCGCATGCGGATGCGCCTCCAGCGCCATCTCCAGTTGTGTGGCAAGATCCTCATAGTCCTGGGAGTTTTCCAGGATCGGCACCCTCTCGATATACGCATGGCTGGTTACGCCCGAGAGCCCCTTCAACAGTTCGTATCCTTCAATGGGCACACAGCCGCGCGGCGCATGGCGAGCCGAGATAAGCGTGTTCCACACTGTATGCACGTGCAAAATCGCACCGGCCTGAGGACGCGCCCGGTACAGCACCAGGTGCAAACCGGTTTCGGCCGAGGGCCGCCCCGCGCCGCTCAGCACCTGCCCTGAGCCATCAACTTCGAGCAAATCCTCTGTTTTGAGCGTGCCCTTGTCCAGCCCGCTCGCGGTAATAAGGATGCGCCCGTTTACGCGCACGCTGAAGTTCCCGCTGGTAGCAGGAACCCATCCCTGCGTGTAGCACCAGCGCGCGGTGGCACACAGCGATTCAGCAACAGTTTGCAGTGATTCCGTATTGGGGACCATACGTATCCGCAGTGTAACAAGGCAATTTGACCCACTCTCCCCCGGAACCAAAGATGCCGTTGTGGCTGCCTTTCGCGGCGGCGCCGACGGCGTTCTCATCTCCCGAAAATACTCTGAGATCAAGCTGGGTAATCTCAAGGCAGTTGGAGCCGCAATTCAGGAGCTCGGCCTCGCATAAGTTACGAGTCGATTTAGATGGACTTCATACGTGGCAAAATCCATTCCGCAGAAACAGAAGAACATATTCCTACTGCTCTTCAGTCTGGCTGCGGGGCAGGTTCCTCGACTCCGGCAGGAACCTCACAGGTAGTTGTGACAGCCACCCCCAGCCCCATCACCCAAGCCACGACAATAGCGCTGACTGTTCAATAACCCCGGCTCCTTCTCAGTTGGTAGAAACTCTCCGCACACTGTCGGAGGAGCGCTCCCCTTGATCTTTTCGCGCTGCTCCGGTGTGATCTACATCAATATCCATCCTAAAAAAGGTGGTTTTAGTGTGCATACACCCTCATTAAGGGAAGATCCAGCGAAGGCGAACTCAACCAATACGCTGCGACTAGCACTTTAGTACTATCCCCAAACCCTTACAAAAGTTCCAAAATTAGCATACTAGAGTACTGAATCGGGTATCATCAATTTTTCCTGAGAGATGTAGCGTCACATCCCCGACTCGGTATCTCTACTAATTTTGGCAAAACCTTTTGTTGTCCGGCTTATATTGTTGTGTCCTTGGCCCCCCTGAATCTGCACTAATGCCAACTCTTTGCACGTTAAGGGGCGGAAGAATCATCTACCGGGCTCGACTCCAAAACGACCCAACACGTTGCGGTTGAGCGATGAGAACACAGGAACGGCAGGAGAGGGCAATGCCATGAGTGCAAGCATCTCATCGAACCTCGAAACGAATTATCCCGACTCCCTTGGGGCTGAACTTCTGTCGATTGCACTGATCGGCCCGGATGCGGAGCGGCGCGAGGCTGTGGCCAACGCGCTTGCCAATTGCCATGTGGCCGAAGTCCGCGAATTCCCTTCCTATCCTCCCGCTCTTGACGATGTCCCGAGTCTCTTGAAGCTCGCATTCGACGTCATCCTCATTGATGTTGACAGCAATCCTGAGTACGCACTTGAACTGGCGGAGAGCATCTACGCCAAGGATTCGGCGGCCGTAATGCTTTATTCGGCGACGGCTGACCGGGACATGGAAGTCCGCGCCTTGCGCGTGGGCGCTCGCGAGTTTCTGGCCGCGCCGTTCGACCAGGGCAACGTGGCCGCGGCGCTGGTTCGTGCTGCGGCTTCGGCGAGCCCGAAGCCTCGCCCTGCAAAAAGCAGTACCGGAAAAACTCTGGTGTTTTTCGGAGCCAAGGGCGGCTCCGGCGTAACGATCATTGCGTGCAATTACGCGATCGCCCTGGCCCGGGAATCCGGCCAACGCACCTTGTTGATTGATTTCGGCGTGCCGCTTGGAGACGCCGCACTTAACCTGGGAATCACCACGGAACACTCAACCGACGATGCCCTGCAGGATGTCGACCGCCTCGATTCTGCGCTGCTTCACGCGCTGGTGGCAAAACATGATTCGGGAGTATCCGTGCTCGCGGCTCCCAGCAAGGTCCCCGAGGTTCCACCCTCCATCGCATCCATAGAAAAGCTGATTGCCGTGGCGCGGGAGACATTCGATTATGTGATCGTGGACGTGGGCTCCAGAGCCGATCTGATGGGAACCACACTCTTCAGTCAGGCCACCACGATCTACATGGTTACGCAGGCCGGCATCTCGGAACTGCGCAATGCAGATCGGCTGATTTCGCGGTACTTCAGCGAAGGCAGTCAAAAACTCGAGATCGTGATCAACCGGTTTGACGCCAACTCCCAGCGAGTCACTGAAGAACAGATCACGAAGGCGCTTGGAACTCCGGCACGATGGAAGATTCCCGACGATTACGACGCTACGCGTCAGATGCAAAGCAGTGAAGCGCCGCTTTCGGTCGCGGAGTCGCCCTTCTCGCGGCTGATCGCGGAGATGGCCAACTCTGTAAACGAGCCTTCCTCATCCCAGGAAAAGAAGAAGGGACTCAGCCTTGTCGACCTCGGCAGAAGTATTGCGCAGCGATTTACTTCCAGCGATAAGCCGGTGAGCACTTTGAGCATCGCGCCCGGCGATGGCGATAATGGGAATTCGGCATCAGCCGCTCCCAACTCCACGTACGCCGATCCGGCTACCACGCCAGGCAAAGGCGGCGCCCTTCCGAACGTGACCTGGGCGACGCCAGTGCCGATTGTTTACGGCACACCGCTTGGTGCTGCTCAACTGAATGCNNGGCACGCACACGCTGTGGGTCACCTTCACTCCAACTGGCGGCCTTCTGGTTCAGTCCGCGGTTTCAATCGAGGTTTCAAAGGCGACACCGGCCATCCGGTGGTCTGCGCCGGACGAGATTGCCAGCGGCACCGCGCTCAGCGACGATCAACTCAGTGCAACGGCATCGGTCCTGGGAACATTCGTCTACACGCCTGCCGCGGGCCAGGTGCTGGACCCCGGAACGCACACGCTCTCGGTAACCTTCACTCCCACAGACGACAAAAGCTACACCAACGCACAAGCAATCGCGTCCGTCACTGTGCTGAAGGCGAGGCCGACCCTCGAATGGCCGACTCCCAGCGCGGTCCCGAGTGGCGTGGCACTCGGCAAAGCTCAGCTCAACGCCACCGCATCAATCCCCGGAACCTTCGGTTACACTCCTGCAGCCGGCGAAGTTCTCGAGTCGGGAGACCATACGCTCACGGTAACCTTTACCCCGAAGGATTCCGAGAAATACGCAACGGTGAAGGCCACCGTGCAGGTCACCGTCCTGAAGGCGCCGCCGTCCATCACATGGCCAACGCCCGGTCAAATTACTTACGCCACTCCGCTCAGCACCGCTCAGCTCAATGCCACAGCATCGGTTCCGGGAACATTCGCCTACAACCCGGGCGTCGGCGCCGTGCTTGCGGCTGGGTTGCATACGCCTTCGGTGACCTTTACCCCGGATGATTCCGCGGACTACACGCCGATTCAGGCCGCTGTTTCTCTCACTGTCGCCATGGCAATTCCGGCAATCGCTTGGCCGGCGCCCGAACCGATTCCTTCCGGCACAGCACTCAGTGATGCGCAACTCAATGCCTCGGCGTCTGTTCCTGGGAAATTCGTCTACTCCCCCGCCGCAGGCAAAGTGCTCGCGGCTGGAGCCCACAAACTCTCGGTAACCTTCACGCCGACCGACACCATGAATTACGAAATGGCGCAGGCCACCGTGTTGATGAATGTCACCGAGTTATCGCCCTCCGAAATCACGTGGTCAGCTCCTGCCCCTATCCCGTACGGCGCCGCCCTTGGTGATACTCAACTGAATGCCACGGCATCGGTTCCAGGAACATTCGTCTACTCTCCTGCGGCGGGCAACGTGCTCCCGGCCGGAAAGCACACGCTCTCGGTAATCTTCACTCCGGAAGACGCTAAAAAATATGCCCCCGCGCGTACCACTGTGAAGCTTCAAGTGGAAGGAATGCCCGACATAACTTCTCTGCTAACGGCAACCACGCAGAAGCATTTCTCGCAAGGCGCCGCCGCGAACGGCACTGACCAACCATACGATGAGCCAAAAGCAGTAACCAGCGGCAGCACTCTCGCCGAGCGGGAGGAAGCTCCGGTCAGCGCTTCCGCAAAACCGGAAGTAGTCAAATCCGTCACACGTAAGCAGGAAGGCCCACGTGAGACGCGCACTTACAAAGGCGCTATCTACGAGAAGGGAGACGATGGCCAATGGCATCTCCAGCAGAAATAGCGAATGTACTACCCGACACGCTTCCCGCGGACTTCGGCGAATGGGATGGCGAGGGTTCCACGGCGACAATACCCGTCAACACCAGCGACTACGAGGCAACACACGGTCCCGTTGCTGTTCCCAGGGCGTCCGCGCATATCGCCGAGCCGCTGGTTTCCCGGACGCCGTTGCCGGGCTTGAAGCGTACTACGCCCTCGCGCGCACCGGCGGCGTCCTTCCCGGATGATGAAGCGTATCTCCGGCGGCTAAGGTCCATTACTTCCGTGGTGGACAAGCTGCCTCCTATACCTGAGCAGGCCGAGGCGACGGCCGTCGCAATGCCTGCAACAGAGGACAAGCCCTTGCGCGAAGAACCGCTAATGCGCGAGGCGGATGAACCATTCTCCCGGTCGGCCATTTTTAACAGTCTGGCTGTAAATGTCGACGAAGATGAAGATATCGACGAGGAGGAAAAGCACGCCAAGAGAAAGTGGATCATGGTGATCGGCGGCGCCGTTGGTTCGGTTCTGCTCGTCGTCTTTCAACTGGTCCACACCGGCACGCTATCCGCGGTGAAACACATCGTGGCTGCGCAGCCCGTAGCCACTGATTCGCTGCCGAGGGCCGACGCGGACCAGACCTTGCCTTCGACACACGTAACCCAGGGCAAGCTATCGACCTCGACCGACAAGCAGCAGAAGACAGCGATTCGTCCGGCTGCTGAAGCGACAGAGGCGGCGGTCCCGGCGCAGGTACAGTCGGCGATGATGCATGATCAACTGATCGCACCATCGCGGATTTCGCAGGACGCCAAAACGGTGCCCGCAGCAGAAGCGCCACCTTCGGCCGGCATTGGCGCAGCCGGAATGGAAGCCCTCGGCGGTAACGGCACAGTGAACAATGTCTTTAACGGTCAGGGTCAGCCCAGGGTAAGGGCTGTCGCAGGCAAACTCACCGTTTCGGCCGGCGTCGCGGTTGGTCTGCTCGTACATAAGACCCAGCCCACCTATCCGCCCATCGCCAAGGCAGCCCGTGTCTCCGGCACAGTGGTGCTGCAAGGTACCATTTCGAAGACCGGCTCCCTGGAAACTTTACGCGTTGTTAGCGGGCCTCCGATGTTGCGGCAGGCAGCCCTCGAGGCGGTCCAGACCTGGCGCTACAGACCCTACATGCTCAGCAACGTTCCCACAGAAGTTGATACAACCGTCAACGTGGTCTTCGCCCTGGGCGGATAACGAATTAGTTCAGTTCCTCCCTGTGAGCGCCACGCGAATTACGCATCAGGGATCACAATTCGAGCGAGCTTCATCCAGGAATCGGGCATCCGCACAATGCGGCTGCCCGATTCCTATTTGAAAGTGCCTTTTGGCCACTCCTCCCGATGGCCTTCTACAATCATTTCTTGCTTCCTGAAGACCAACGCGACCGCGTAGACGTGGTGCTTGTCTCCCCGCGGAACCCACTCAACATTGGGGCCGCCGCGCGGGCCATGGCCAACTTTGGATTCTCAAGGCTGGCGGTAGTGGCTCCGTACGCCCCGCATTGGCGGGAGGCGCGGTCCGCCATTGGCGCTCCAGAACTCCTCCAGAACGCAAAGGAAACGGAATCTCTCGCCGAAGCTGTAGGCCACTGCACGCT
This sequence comes from Acidobacteriaceae bacterium, assembly GCA_003133425.1. Next base: position 18,844 of record PKXI01000189.1, on the reverse strand, counting down.
GGTGGTGGGCACGGGCACGCTCACCTACCGCAAGCCCGAGCAAAGGGTGGTTCGCCTGCCCGACCTGGCTCCGCTCGTGCGCCAGGAGATGGAGCGTAGCGGGCGCGTGTCGCTGGTCTTCGGTCCGGAGAAGCACGGGCTTACGCGCGAGGACCTCTCCTATTGCCACCTGCTCGTAGAGATCCCGACCGATTCGCATCAGCCCTCGATGAACCTCGGACAGGCCGTTGCAGTTTGCCTCTACGAGCTGGCGTCGCGGGCCTTCGTCGCGGACAACGGCACGGGCGAAAGCACGGGGCCGGAGCCGTCAAACGCAGCAAGGCCCGCCGCAGCTTCAGACAGGCTCGAACTGCTGGCCGGAGTGGTAGAGCGAGCAATGGTGGCCGCGGACTACTCTCCGGCCTCAATGCGCGAAGCCAACCGGCACGATCTGCGCCTGCTGCTGCGCAGGCTGGCGCCCACGGAGCGGGATGCGCGGCGGATCATGGGGCTCTTCCGGCGAATCCTCTGGCGCCTGGAGCGTTGACTCCGACACCCGCCGCCGGAAAAAATAGCGTTCCTTCGATAGCACTCAGGGCCGGTCAATGCATCAAAAGGAATGAGGCTAGGCACGTAGCGAGTAAGCGACCTCGGACCAAAATCCCTTCGACTTCTGAAACGAATTCCTGTTAGAGTGCGCTCAATGGCCCCTATGTTTTTGCCTACCCTTCATCTCCGCTTAAGGTCTTCAAGGATTGCGTCGCTTGCAGTGCCGGTAGTGCTTGCTTTGGCGTTTGGCGTGGCCGCGTCATCGCAACAGACCGCGCCAGCGAACCCGGCTGCTGAACCGGCCGCAACTCAGCAGCCCGCAGCTACAGACGCGTCTCCAGTCGCCGCACAAACACCCGCCAGCCCCGCTCAGGATGCAACACCGCAACAAACCGCACCGGCAACCGCCGGAGCCACGGAGGCGAACGACGGCATTACTGAAGATCAGCTAAAGCAGATGCTGGTGGGTAAGGACCTCTATTTGCGCGGCGGTTATCTGGGCGATTCCATCAGCTTCACTGAGCACGGCAAGCTGAGTGGGCACGCACCCTCCGGCTCTTACACGCTGTGCGGAGTGCGCATCGAAAAAGTCCACCTGACCAAACATAAGGTTGAGCTGGTTGGGGCGCGGTATGGGCTGCACTTTCTTGGCGCGCTGCCGTATGAGGACCCAACCAAGGCTTTGGACCGCGTGAAGATCACGCCGAAGAAGAAAGTGCTCAAGCTCACCATCGACCGGGAAATAGTTGTAAAGCCCAAAAAGGTGAAGGCTGCCAAACCTGAGAAGGGCAAAGCGGCCAAGGCGGGGCCCGGAGCAAGCGCGACAACCATCTCAGCGGCCTCAAGCGCGGCAAGCACGCCGCCGGCTGCTGCTGCGCTAGGTGAACCGGCCGAGCCGAGCGACGCGGATCAACTGAAGGCGGAGATTGCCGCCGCGCCTGTGGCTGAACGGCCTGCAGATCCGGGGAGCGTCACCACAACCACCTCGCCGGCGCATGCGGCAAGTGTGCTCAGGCAGGGGCTGGACAACATCTTTGCCTCTGGGCTCGATCAGCGGATGCTGGATGCCATGCCGAGCTTTTGGAAGCTGTACTACCAGGCTGCGCAGAACAAGACCGATTACCGGCCAACGGACCCCGCGGTGCTGCGCCAGAACACCGTGGACCAGAAGGCCAAGCTGCTTTCGACCTTCGAGCCTGGATCGAACGAGTACGCGCAAGCCAACGGCGTCGCGGGGATGTCGCTCTACCACGTGGTCATCGGGCCAGACGGCAAGCCCGGAGAAATCGCCGTGGCGAGGCCCATCGGTTTCGGGCTCGATGAGATCGCGGTGGACTCTATTCAAAAAGCCAGCTTCGAGCCGGCTGTCAAAGACGGCAAGCCGGTACCGGTCCTGCTGGACCTGGTGGTACAGTTCCGCATTTACTCCAAGAGAACTGCGGCGGTTGCAAAGCCGGAGACAGATAAACCGGATGCAACCCGCTCAGGCACTCAGTCGTTGCCCGGGCCATTTAGTATTCCGCGCCCGTAATACGAGATCGCTCGTGTCATACGCGCGTCTTACTCTCGTAATTCATTTGTTAGACAATGTAAGACAAAGCCGCTAGGCCCGTAAGACGCCGTCTTACATCTTGTCTTACTGCCTTAAATCGGTGTCTTATCGTCTTGCACGGCTCACATTGACCGTTCCTCGCCCTCCAGCCAGGAATCTGCAACCGGCGCGCGAATTTGCACCCAAATAACTCTGGAATTCCGGCCCCCTTCAGGCCACAGGGATCGGCTGCCAGAGCTCAACCCGATTTCCTTCAAGATCCCAGATCCACGCAAAACGCCCGTAGGAGTGGTCCTCGCGTTTGGGGTCGATGCGCACGCCGGCTGCTGCCAGTCCGGCAAGAAGTCCGTCCAGGTCGTCGACGCGGAAGTTCAGCATGAAGGTCTGAGGGCTCTCGCCAAAGTAGCGCGTGTTCAGCGGAAAGTGCGCGAAGACCGTCATGCCGGCAGATTCCGGCCCGTCGAAAGTCAGCGAACCGTCGTCCGCCGGCTTGATGCCCAGATGCGTCGCGTACCAGGCGGCCAGGGCCTGGGGATCCCGCGCCTTGAGAAAGATGCCTCCTACGCCGACTGCCTTAGCCAAGTTTGATCCTCCCATTCGCCAAATTTAATCTTCCCGGCGGATGATCTCTTCGAGTTTTGGCTTGTGTTTCGTAGCACGGCCGGTGCGAGGCTCAGTCGACAGCACGCGCGCAGGTTTGGGTTGGCCAACCCGCTCGCGGGCGTTGGCCTTTACCGCCTTGGTGGCAGAAAACGGAGTCGGCTTGCGTTTCGTCACGGCAAGGACGAGTATGGAAGAGATTGAGCGGAAATGGAAGTGCCGGCTCATAGGCAAGTTGATAAGTTGACAAGCTATGGAAGAGCGCGAATTTTTCAACGAGACCACGGAGCAACGGGCGCACACCCTCACCTGTCCCAAGTGCGGCCAGGCGGCTGAATACAAGGTGACTTGGGTAGTGCGCCGCAAACGCGCGCAACTGCCGCGAGGAGCCGATGAGCGAGACCGGGCGCGGTTCGCAAAAGCGCAGTCATACATGGTAAGACGCGACGACAAATTGTCTTGCGCCAACATCCGCTGCCGCAAACCGTTCGAGATTACCCAGTTGCAGTCTCTGGCGTTTCTGAGCGAGTAACGCTCGGCGCGCCGCCTGAAGACACCGCCGATCGGAGTTCGCGCCGCAAGGGTAGCAGGAGCGCTTTGTTCCGATCGTTTCTTTGCAGTGACTCCTTCCCCTCATCCCGCACACCCTCGGAGGCAGGCGTGCACAGCCGCTTTCTCTGAGGAGAAGTCATGCACGTTCCCTTCCCAACTCCGGTTCGCCGATCAGCCGCACTATCGGCCTTGCTCGCCCTGTGCTTCGCCGTCCCCGCCCTCAGCCAGCAGGCGCCCATTCAATTGCCCAAGCCGCAAATAACCGCCGGCATGCCGCTGATGGAAGCGCTGGCCAAACGCCAAACCACCCGCGCCTTCGCAGACAAGCCGCTTCCGCTGCAGACGCTCTCAAACCTGCTTTGGGCCGCATTCGGCGTCAACCGGCCGCGCGAGGTGAAAGCCGGTCTGGGACGCACTGCCCCCTCGGCCATGAACAAGCAGGAAGTCGAACTCGACGTGGTCCTGGCCGATGGAGTCTACATCTACGAGGCGGAGCAAAATCGCCTGCGCTCGGTAGTCGCCGGGGACATGCGCGGCAAAGTCGGCACGGACGCCGCGGTCCACGCAGCGGTCACCATCGTTTATGTCGCCGACGCCAAGCTCGACTATGCCCAGGTCGATACCGGCTTCATCGGACAGAATGTGTATCTCTTTGCGGCTTCAGAGGGCTTGAATGCCTGGCTCTACGCAATCCACACGCCGGACGTCGCAACGTCTCTCAAGCTCGCCGCCGGCCGTAAGCCGCTTTATGCGCAATCAGTCGGCTATCCGCCCAAATAGCGCGCCTTCAGCGGCGCTTTGAAGTTGAGCCAACGGCCAAATGATTCTGGCCTGAAGAAATTGCCCGGGAGCGCTCGCGCCCGCAGCCCGTAAAGCGCCCCGCTGCGCCTCTTACTGTCGCACTGGCGCTGCCCCCGCGCCATGTGATTGAATCGATAGTGTGAGCAGGCGGCCCTGGAGGCCGGAACCGAGCCCTGCCCAATGAACTGGAGAAAGCTACCATGGCAAATTCCCTTCTTCCCCCTGAAGAGCGCAATCTGACCCCCGACCAGGTGGAGGCGCTCGACAAGCGGCGCGACCTGGGACACACGTTCCTGGTCATTGCCGGGCAGTTTGCGGTAATCGCCACGGTTCTGCTCCTGTGGGTGGGCCAGGACCTCACCTACTCGCCGGGATGGGCGCACCCGATCGCTTATTACTTCTGTATTGCGGTGGCCATCATCGTGGTCTTTGGCATCACGGGCATGGTTCTGCGCAAAGGCACGCCGCGCATCGACTGAGCGCTCCAGACTCCTTTCAAGACTGATTCGCCAAGGTTTGTGGTCTCCCGTATCTCGCTTCGGCAAGCGCGAGCGCCGCAAACGGTATAGCCTTGTAAATGTACATGGCTGCTGCTTCCCTTCCCGGTTTCGCGACCCCAACTCCCGAACCAAGGCTCACCGATAGCCATGGCCGGGTGATTCATGATCTGCGCGTCTCCATCACCGACCGCTGCAACTACAAGTGTGTCTATTGCCGCACAGGCGAGTTGGGTGCGCAGTATCCCGAGTTGGGCATCGACGAATACCTGCGCCTGATCAAGGTGTTTGTGGGCCTGGGCATCACAAAAGTCCGCCTCACCGGCGGTGAACCTCTACTGCGCCGTGGGCTGGTGGACCTGGTCAGGGAACTGTCGGGTTTGCGCACCTTGACCGGCGAGCCGCTTGACCTGGCGCTGACCACCAACGNNACATGAAGATCTGGCAGGGCACCTGTATCGTGCATGCCACGTTCCCGGCGCGGCGGGTGGCGGAGGCGAAGGCGGAACATCCACGCGCCAAGGTGGTGGCGCATCCGGAATGCCCGGAATCGGTGCTGGCGATGGCGGACTTCATCGGGTCCACTTCGGCGCTGATTGAGTGGTGCGTGGCGAGCGACGCGGCCGAGTTCATCGTGATGACGGAGAGCGGGGTGAATCACTCGCTGAAGAAGCTGGCGCCCCAGAAGCGGTTCTACTACGTCGCCAACGAAAACTGCAATTGCAGCGAGTGCCCGTACATGAAACTCAATACGCTGGAGAAGCTGCGCGACTGCCTGCGGAATCTGGAACCGCGGGTGGAGTTGTCGGCGGACGTGATGCGGCGGGCGCTGGTGCCCTTGGAGCGCATGTTGGCGGTGAGATGAGAAACGCCAAATGAGGAACGCGGCGCCACTAACGGATTCCTTCGGGCGGGTTCACGACAACCTGCGTATCAGCGTCACCGACCGGTGCAATATACGGTGTTTCTACTGCATGCCGGAGACCGGAGTGCAGTTCGTGGAACGCGGCGAGATCCTGAGTTTCGAAGAGATCGAGCGGTTCGTGCGCATGGCGGTCGGGCTGGGCATCCGCAAGCTGCGGGTGACCGGCGGAGAGCCGCTGGTGCGGCGCGATCTGCCGGTACTGATCCGGCGGCTGGCGGCGATTCCGGAGATTGAGGACCTGGCGCTGACCACCAACGGCCACCTGCTCGACGAGTTGGCCACGCCGCTAAAGGCCGCGGGCCTCCACCGGGTGACGGTGAGCATGGATGCCGTAGATGCGGCAACCTTCGAACGCATCACGCGGATCCCGGGCAGCTTCGAGACGGTGCTCAAAGGCGTTCGCGCTGCGCGGGCCGCTGGTCTCACTCCGCTCAAGATCAACTGCGTGCTTCTGCGCGGCTTCAACGACGACCAGATCGAAGGTTTCGCGCGGTTTGCGCGTGAAGAGAACGTGGTCGTCCGATTCATCGAGTTCATGCCCCTGGAAGAAGGGCGGCTGTGGACGCCGGAAATCGTAGTAACGCTGAAGGAAATCGTGGAACGCATCGGGCGTGTGTTGCCGCTGGTTGAGATGCCGCCGCGCGAAGCAAGCGAGACGGCGCGCCGCTACACCTTCAAGGACGGAATTGGCGAGATCGGCATTATCGCGCCCGTCAGTCAGGCCTTTTGCGGAGCGTGCAGCCGCGTGCGCCTGACCTCAGACGGCAAGATTCGCACCTGCCTGTTCTCTCAGGTTGAACATGACCTTTATGGGCGTTTGCGCGCCGGCGCGGACGACGAGGAACTGCGCACCTATATCGTGCGTACCATCGAACAGAAGGAAGCGCGGCATCACATTGGAGAGCCGGAGTTTCTCAAACCCTCGCGGTCGATGGTCCATATCGGAGGCTGACCGGAAGTGCGGCTCAGTGAATCAATTGCCCCTCCCAAACTTCGGTGTACGCATATGAACCGGGAAATATCCCGAGTTGCTCCTGGTGTGACAGAATGTTCGAGAGACTTTTCCCCTTGGCCCTCCTATGAACAATGAGACGGAAGGACGCATACCGCTCGCAGATTTGCTTGTCTTCCACCAGTTGGCGCGCTCGCTCACCTCGAGCTTCGACCTGGATACCATTCTGCGCACCATCCTCGAGCACATGGAGCGGATCATGGAGGCCGAGCTCTGGACGCTGCTCATGCTGGATGAATCCACCCAGGAGCTCTATTACGCCATTGCCGCCGGCGGAGAGCAGGAAGCACTGAGCGACCTGCGCGTAAAAGTGGGCGAGGGCGTGGCCGGCTGGGTAGTGGAGCACGGCGAGACCCTGATTGTTCCCGAGGCCGTTGACGATCCGCGCGTGAAAGAAGAGGGCAGCGCGGAGCCGCGCAATGTCCGCTCTGTGATCGCGCTGCCGCTGCGGGGACGCAAAGGTACGCACGGCGCAATCGAGATCTTCAATCCGCGCACCGACCAGATGACCGATTACACGATCGCGTTTCTGCATATCCTGGCCGACCACGCCGCTATCGCAATCGAGAACGCGCACGATGTGGCCCGCATCCAGCAGTTGACCATTACCGACGACACAACCGGCCTCTTCAACGTGCGCCATCTCTACAACGTGCTGGGCCGCGAGTTGGAGCGCTGCAGCCGGCTGATGCAGCCACTGAGCCTGGCGTTTATTGATCTGGACCAGTTCAAGCTCGTCAACGACGCGCACGGTCACCTGGTAGGTAGCGAACTGCTGGCCACAACCGGCCGGCGGCTGCAGGAGCTGTCCCGCAAGCAGGACTGGTGCTTTCGCTATGGCGGCGACGAGTTTGTGATCCTGATGCCGAACACCAGCGCGGAGGACGCGCTCGCCCTGGCCAGCGCGCTTCTTGGCGGGTTGATGGAAACACAGTTCCTCATGAAGAACGGTCTCGAACTGAGTGTGAGGGCAAGCATAGGGCTGTCCACCGCACCCGCCGATGGCACCACCGTTCACGCCATCATCGGCGCCGCAGACGCGCGCATGTATATGGTCAAGAGCAACGGCCGCGGACAGGTCTGGCGGGAATAGAAACAGCAGCCGGAGTCTCATCCCATCGCACGATACCGCTGACTCGCTATCCCCGCGAAGCGGGGGCTGACTTGCTGCCTTTACCAAACACCCTCACAGTATTGTGCGAATAGCTGTCGACTCACCGCACCAGGAAGCGGCGCCAGTTCGCCGCCGCTCTCAATACCCCAGATGCTTCTCGACAATGTTCTCCAGCGGCTGCCCCTTGCTGAATCGCTCGTATTGCTCAAGAAAGAACTGCATTGCGTGTTGGAGCCAGACCGTGGTTTGATCGGCGCAGTGCGGCGAGATAAGAACGTTTTCGAGTTTGTAGATCGGGTCTCCGGAGGGAATCGGCTCTTCCTCGAAGACATCCAGGCCCGCACCCTTGATTCTCTTTTTTTCAAGCGCGCGCACCATCGCCGCCTGGTCGATTACCGGTCCGCGGCCAATGTTGATGACCACCGCATTCGGCTTCATGGCCGCAAAAGCAGCATCGCTGATCATGTGACGCGTCTCAGCCGTCAGCGGCGCCGCCACCACCACATAGTCGCAAAGAGAAAGCAGCTCAGACAGTTTGTCCGGCTTATAGAATTGGTCGACGAACGGGTCGGGCGTCGCAGGTGCGTGCCGCTTGAGCGCGAGAACACGCATCCCCACGGCGTGCACCCGGCTTGCAACTGCCCGGCCAATATCGCCGTAGCCAACAATTCCCACGGTCTGACCGTCGATCTCTTCCACCAGGAACTGCTCCCAGCGGCCCGCCTCCTGGTTGCGAAGCATGCGCCGAAAATCCTTCGCGAAATAGAGAATTGCGGCGAGCGCAAATTCTCCCAGAGATTGTGAAAAAACTCCGCTGCCGTTGGTAAGAGGAACGGGGCTTTGCGCTAACTCCGGAAACAGGATTCTGTCGAGACCGGCTGAGCGCGAATGGACCCAGCGAACGGCGGGGCTCGCCAGAAACACCGTGCGCAGCAGATCCCGCGGACCCGCCCAATGCAGGATTACCTCTGCCTCCTTCGCCGCTTCAGTCAGATCGGCGGGCGAGTTTATGCGGATGTGGTGCAGGCCGTCGAGCATGCGGAGCTCCGGATCATCTGCATTGGAAAGCACAAGGACCAGCGGCTGCTTATTCATGGGCGTGGAATCGCTCCTGTTTCTATTTGAGTATTTCAGAACGGTGTTACTTTTTTGTGTCGCCGCCGATTTGAATCACAACATATTTTGCCGGACCATCGCCCACATTTTTCACGGCGTGCATGGTGCCGAAGGCCACGTAGATAATGCTGCCCGGTCCGGCGCGTTCGGCCTTGCCGTCATGTTCAAACTCCAGTGTGCCTTGCTCCACGACGATCAGCTCCGAGTGCTGAATCTTGTGCAGCGCGGGCGGTACCGTTCCGGCAGGCTGCATGGTCTCATGCGCACCGACCGCCTCGCCCGTGGTCAGCGTTCCCCTGAAAACCATGCTGTTCTGGGAGCCATTCGGCGTCGTCCTGGGCTTCATATCGTTGTAAGAGAAAACACGCGCGGTTGCCAGTGGATTTTCATCAGTCGTCTGCGCGGCGGCTATGCCGCATGCGAAGACAAGAATGGCGGCAAGCAGCAGAAGGTTCTTCATTCATTGTCCTTGTTGACCACAGCTGGAATAGTGCGAGCTTTTCCAAAGGGACACGGAGATGGGTACAGCGGAACCAGAGTCGATGTATCTCGAAACCGCAGCATTCAAGTCGACGCAACCACCGCCAGAAAGCCCTGTGTTCTTAGATGTCCAGATTCTTTACGTCGAGTGCATTTTCTTCGATAAATTTTCTGCGCGCTTCAACGTCTTCACCCATAAGAGTGGTGAAGATGGCGTCGGTCTCCGCGATGTCTTCGAGCTTAACCCGGAGCAGCGTACGGCGTTCTGGATCCATCGTGGTCTCCCAGAGCTGCGTGGAGGTCATCTCGCCGAGGCCCTTGTAACGCTGTACCTGGTAGTCCTTCTTGCCCTGTTCCACGATGTAGGCAAACAGCTCGCGGGCGGTCTGCTTTTCAACCGGCTCGCGCGTGATGCGAGCAGCGCGGCGGGCTTGCTTGGCCTCTGCTTGAGCTTCTCCGTCACCGCCTTCTTCCGGCTCCTCCGCTTCAGCGTCAGCGGCGTTGGCAGCAGCGCCCTTGGCAGCGAACTCAATAAGAAATGGCGGCTCCAGGAATTCCTTGATCAGGGAGTACTTGGCCATCATCTGCCGGAACTCGGGGCTCGAAGCAAGCGTCCAGTCGATGCAGCGCGTAGCGCCCTGCGCATCGGTAAAGCAAATCGACCAGGTGTGGTGCTCTTCGTCCTCGACCGGTTCAGCAACCTTGAACTGGAAATCGTCGGCAAGTTCGGTAAGCTCTGTATGAAGCAATGCAAGCTTTTCAGGAACTACGCTCTCGGACTTCGATGCAAAGTCGGCGCGGTGAACCAGCTCGGCGCGGGCCAGCAACTCAGTCAGCTTTTCGTTGCGGATGCGCTTGTCTACCTTCTCGACAAAGCTCAGGTACTCGTTGAGCGTGGACATAAAGCGCGTAAGGTCGGCGCCTTCAATGCGGCTGGCCGCTTCGCCGTGGCGCACCACCATTCCTTCAGAGGCCCGCTTCACCATCACCTTCACAAACTCGCGGTCGTCCTTGATGTACTGCTCGAAACGGCCCTTCTTGATCTTGTAAAGCGGCGGCTGCGCAATGTAGATGTTGTCGCGCTTGATCAACTCCGTCATGTGGCGGAAGAAGAACGTAAGCAGCAGCGTGCGAATGTGCGATCCATCCACATCGGCATCGGTCATCAGAATGATCTTGCCGTAGCGAATCTTTGTCGCGTCGAAGTCGTCTTTGCCGATGCCGCAGCCCAGCGCGGTAATCATGGCGCGGATTTCCTCGTGGCCCAGCATCTTGTCGTAGCGCGCTTTTTCGACGTTGAGAATTTTTCCCTTCAGCGGCAGAATCGCCTGGAAGCGGCGATCGCGGCCCTGCTTGGCGGTGCCACCGGCGCTTTCACCCTCGACGAGATACAGTTCGCAGCGATCCGGATTGCGCTCTGAGCAGTCAGCAAGTTTTCCGGGCAGGCCGCCGCCATCGAGAGCACCTTTGCGCCGCGTAAGATCGCGAGCCTTGCGGGCTGCCTCGCGCGCACGCGCCGCTTCAATCGCCTTGTTGATAATGCGCTTTGCGATCGGTGGATTCTGCTCCAGAAATCCGCCCAGCCGCTCGTTCACAAAAGCCTGCACCGTGCCGGCGATGTCGGAGTTGAGCTTGCCCTTCGTCTGACCCTCGAACTGCGGCTGTGAAAGCTTGACGCTGACCACAGCAACCAGGCCCTCGCGCACATCGTCGCCGCTCAGGTTCTCCTTCATATCCTTGAAGAGTCCAAGTTGCTGGCCGATGGCATTGATGGTGCGGGTAAGCGAAGTCCGAAATCCCGAAAGGTGCGAGCCGCCGTCAACCGTGTTGATATTGTTGGCGAAGCTGAAAACGGTCTCAGAGTAGCTGTCGTTGTACTGCAGGGCGATCTCGATCTCGACGTTATCGCGCGAGGCCTCCATCACGATGGGCTTGTCGTGCAACACGGTCTTGCCGCGGTTGAGATGCTTCACGAACTCCGCAATGCCGCCGGCATATTTGAATTCTGCCCGGCGCGCTTCGCCCGTCTTGGCATCCGCGGTGCGCTCATCGGTGAGCGTGATTTCCAGGCCCTTGTTCAGGAAGGCCATCTCGCGCAATCTCTGCGCCAGCGTGTCGTAGTTGAACTCGGTGACTGTGAAGATGCTCTTGTCAGGCAGGAAGTGCACCTTGGTCCCGCGCCGCTTGCTGGTGCCTGCCTTGCGCAGATCGCTCGTCGGCGCGCCGCAACTGAAGTCCATCTCCCATGTGTGGCCGTCGCGCCAGATCTCGACATTGAACTCCTGCGAGAGAGCATTCACGCAACTCACGCCCACACCGTGCAACCCGCCTGAAACTTTATAAGTGGATGCGTCAAACTTGCCGCCCGCGTGCAGTTTGGTCAGTACCACTTGAACGGCAGGCATCATCTTGCCATTGCCTACGTCCATCAGATCCACAGGAATGCCGCGGCCATCATCGACAACAGTGATGGAGTTGTCCACGTGAATCACGACTTCGATCCTCTTGCAGTAGCCGGCCAGCGCTTCGTCCACGGAATTGTCGACTACTTCGTACACCAGGTGATGAAGTCCCATCTCGCCGGTCGAGCCGATGTACATTGCGGGGCGCAGACGAACGGCCTCGAGACCTTCAAGAATTTTGATGTTCTCGCCGGTATAAGTGCTGTTGTCGCCGGTACCGCCTGCGAGGGGATACTCATCAGGTACGTCGATTGCCATTGTCTTAGTCGCCATAGGATTCCATTTGCGGTGCTTTTTGTTGCGGGCCCCGGTCGGGAGGGGCGATTCCGGATCGCGATTCCGGTCAGAAATCGGGGTTTAACCGTCTGAAAAACGAGGCTTTTCAAGCCCTTTTGTCTGCCTCTATTTTAGCATGCGGAGACGATGAAAAAGAGCCCCGAAAAAGGCCCGCGAACCGCATTCCAGGCAGTTACTTTTACGCGTAAAAGGTGACGTTAGTAATCTAGGTAGTTACTATCTATGTATATATATGAAAAAAATAGACTTGTGCTAAATAATGCGCTACGATCGCTTTGTACGTCGGGGCCTGACCCCGCCCGTATCGAACTTAGAAAGGTTACCAATGATGAAACTCATCGTCCGCGCTTTCGCTATTTGCGTCGTACTCTCCGGCGCCGCCGCCGTTTCGCTGTCGTCTGCCTCCACGCACGCCATGACCAGCCATCAGTCGGCAACCTCCGCTATGCCGGTTCCGCTGTGCGGCCCCTGGGCACCCTGCCCCCCGGCTCCTGGCCCGTCAGGCAACATTCGCTAAGCACGCGAAGTAACACGAAAGTACCAGTGACGTATCCCTTTTGCGGGTTGAGTGCATAAGCTAATGGCGCTATTCTGAGAGGGATCTTAGGATTGCGGCCTAACCCATATGTCTTCTCAACTCGCAATGTCGGCGATGAGCGTAGCGGAATTCGCACTATGGGCCACGCTCGGCTTCCTGTTCTGGAAGAGAAAGCTCTATCGCCGCTTTCCCGACATGGCCGCCTATCTTGCGCTTCGCGTGGCATCGATGCCCACGCTTATGGCTGCATTCTATATACAATCGCAACCCTGGGGCCGCAGTTATTACGCGGTTTACTTCTTTGCCTACTGGACTGTTTACATTACAAGCGCCGTGCTGCTGCTGCTCGTGTGCATTGAGGTCTTCCGCTCCGCGCTCTCTGCACTGCCCGGCCTGATGAAGATCGGCATTGTCATCTTCCGCTGGGCAATTTTAGTTTCCGTGGTTCTCACTTTCTCATCCATATCGTTCGTGCATCACGGTCTTGCTGCCGTGCCTGACGTCGCGGTTGGACTCATGCGCTCGGTCAGTGTCGTGGAACTCTGCCTGTTGGCGTTCCTTTGCCTCAGCATGAATGCATTGCGCCTCTCGATTCGCGACCTGGCCTTCGGCATCGCTCTCGGATTTGGCGTGATGTCTTCCAATGACTTCGTTTTTGCCGCATTGACTTCCCGGACTTCGACGATGACGGCCACGCTGCAGTTCGCCTATGAAGCGGTGATTCTGGCATCGGTCGCCATCTGGGTAGCCTACAGCGCCCTGCCACAGGCGATCCGCAAGCNNGCAGCCCGCCAACAGCTTCTTCCTGACCGATGTAGAGAAGGTGGTCGAAAAGGTGCTCACGCGAAATCTTAAAGGACGCGAATTAGAATCTTAAAATAGATAGAACGGATAGCCAATCAGCAATAATCCATAGAACGAAACAAAGGCCTCGGCATCGCCGGGGCCTTTGCTTTGTAACGTAATTGGAGCTCTGCCGCTCCGTCCAGCTCGAGTCGCCTGACTACTCGGCTGCAACCGGCTCAATGGACGCAAAGCGCCCTCGGCCGCCGCGGTCAGCGAACTTCACGCGGCCAGTAACCTTCGCGAAAAGCGTGTCGTCGGAGCCGATGCCGACGTTGACGCCGGGCTTGATGCGCGTACCGCGCTGACGCATGATGATCGAGCCACCGGTAACGAGTTGGCCACCAAAGGCCTTCACGCCCAGCCGCTGTGCATTGGAATCCCGTCCGTTTGTGGAGCTGCCTCCACCCTTCTTATGTGCCATTGCCGAATCCCCTTCTGTACCGCGCTGTCAGCTTCAGCCTTCAGCTAGTGAACTGTGAATCAACCATCCCGGCCCTCGCAATTAAAACTGAAGGCTGAGAGCTAAACGCTACTTCTCCGAATAGGTGACGCCGTCGGCCTCAATGGCCTTGATGCGCACTTCGGTAAAGTTCTGACGGTGTCCCTGCAGCTTCTTGTACTGCTTCTTCCGCTTTAGGTGAAACACCAGAATCTTGTCGCCGCGGCCCTCGCCAAGCACTTCGGCAGTCACCTTGGCCGTCGATGGCTTCGCCACTGTTCCAGGCTCGCCGGAGACTAACAGCACATCGCTGAACTCGACGGTCTGGTTCTCTGAAGCGACACTCTCAATCTTCACTACGTCGCCGGGAGCGACCCGGTATTGCTTGCCGCCGGTGCGAATCACTGCGTACATAACTAACCCTCCGGCACACTGGTTCTTGAACCAGGTGCGAAACTCGAATCCGTGTGCTCAGTCGGGGCGGATACAGACAGCCACTGCATCGGGACGAGGGCCGCACACACGCCATACCGGCGGTGAACCCAGCAGAATCCCGCACACCCGCAAGGGGGTGCATCGCCAAACTCTACGATTCTATCGTTAAATTGGGGTTCGGGTCAATTTCATTGCAGGCCTTTACAGCATATCCAGCCCCTGCTTGCGTTTTGGCCCCGGATAGGCCTTCTCAATCTCCGCCAGATCCTCTACATCCAGTTCCAGGCCCGCAGCCGCCACATTCTCCTCAACGTGTTGAATCGACCCGGCCTTGGGAATTGCCAGCACCGGCCTCCGCAGGCACCAGGCCAGGGCAACTTGCGCTGGCGAAACTCGATGCTTTTCAGCAATGCCGCGTAACGCCTTTGAATCAAGCAGTCTGCCGCCCTGCCCGACCGGGGAGTAGGCCATAACGGTCACTTTGTTCTGCTCGCACCACGGCAGCAGGTCGAATTCAATTCCCCGATGTTCGGGGTTGTAGAGCACCTGGTTGACCGCGCAGGCGTTCCCTCCACGCACATGGAACAGTTCCTCCATGTCATCCACGTCGAAGTTCGAGACGCCCCAGGCCCGAATCTTGCCCTGCTCCAGCAAGCGGTGGAAGGCCGCAACTGTATCCCGAAGGGGAAACCGTCCCGGCCAGTGAAGAAGGTAGAGGTCGATCGTTTCCACCCGGAGACGTTTCAGGCTCGCCTCGCACGCCTTCACTGTTCCCTCCAGAGAAGCGTTCGATGGAAGAACCTTGCTCACCAGATGCACGCGTTCGCGCAGCCCGTCTATCGCTTCTCCTACCAGGATCTCCGAGCGCCCGCTGCCGTACATCTCGGCATTATCGATCACCGTCATCCCCAGCTCAACTCCACGCCTGAGCGCAGCGATCTCCGTTGCGCGCGAGGCAGCGGAATCGCCAATGTTCCAGGTCCCCTGTCCAAGCTGCGGTACCCTGCGCCCGCCAATTTCAAGTGTCTTCATAATGCCCCTAACGTTCTGCCTTTAATGTTCAAATCAAAAAATGCTGTCATCCTGAGCGACCGTACGCTGAGCGCAGCGAAGAGGCAGGGAGTCGAAGGACCTGCATTTCGGACGCTACTAGAATGGGCCCAAACCTTAAATAAATGTAACGAACTTCTGAGACACAATAACAATTCGCTCCATCATAATTCCGCGCCGGCATGTTTGCATTAAAACCTGCTCAACAGCGCAGCCAACCTCTGTGACCTTCAACCATGATCCTGCGCAGCCCGCATCGCTATACTTTCCCAATGCAGCCTGTCAGCCAGCCGGTCAGCATTGTGGTCACCGTTCTCAATGAGGCCGGGGACATCGGCCGCGTCGTCCATAGCCTGCTGGCGCAGACGCCCGTGGCAGCCGAAGTGATCGTAGTCGACGGCGGATCGTCCGACGGCACATGGGAGTGGCTCGCAGAAACACAGACAAAGGACCCCCGCCTGGTCGCCATCCGCGACGAGACATGCAGCCTCAAGTACTCCGCGGGACCCGTTTCGCGCGGGCGCAACGTCGCTATCGCCGCCGCAGCGTCGGGAATCATCGCAACCGCCGATGCGGGCTGCACCTACGCTCCTGACTGGGTCGCCAACCTTACCGCACCACTCATTGCCGGCACAACCGAGTACGCTCTGGGCGGCTCCTGCCTTGACCCCGCCGATCACACCCTGTGGGACCTGGCATCGGCTCCCTTCTTCAGCATCAAGCTCGGGCCCGCAGAGCCCACAAAATCCTGCACCGCGCGGTCCATGGCCTTTACGCGCGCACTCTGGGAGCGCATCGGGGGATTTCCCGAGGCCGTGCTCGTAGGCGAAGACACGCTCTTCGACTTCGACGCGCGGCGGCTCACGACGCCGGCATTCGTCGAAAACGCCAAGGCCCTCTACCACCCGCAGAACACCTTCCGCTCCGCAATGCACCAACTCGCCCGCTACGCCGTGAGCGACGGACAGGCGCGCGTGCGCATGCCGCGCCTGTTTCGCAACGCTGCACGCTGCGTGCTGGAGTTGTTAGCTCTCGCAAGCCTTTGGTGGAGCGTTGTTCCCCTGCTTGTGGTCCTTGTGTTGGAATCGTGGTTTGCATTTCACAAAGACTGGAGATTTCTGCGCCCCTTTGGGATGAAGGCCGTGCTGGCGCGGTTTGTCTTCTCCGTCGCCGTGCCCTGGGTTGTAGCCGCGAACCATCTCTACGGCCTGTTCTCAACCAAGCCCCAAACCAACCGCCAGAACGTAGCCACCTGACCGGCGCGCAGAATTCCAGGTTCACCCTCCACTGCTCTCCGGGTGCCCCATCCTTGCGACTTCTTTTTTGTCGCAAGGGTGTGGAATACCACAACCTTTGGCAGGTGGCCGGGTGCCCCATCTGGGGGCCCTCTGGGCACGGCGTCTTTGTTTCTTGCCGCAAGGGTGGGGCCGCACGACATTTCACTGAGGGGCTTTGACAGGTCTTCTGATCCCTGATCCCCCACGGTCAACAAAAACCCCGAAAAATCACGCAATTTCGTGCCATTTAGCCCGTTTTAAGCCCCTTTTTAGCCTAATTTGGTCACTTTTCGGGTAATTCCAGACAACCCTTCGCTCACTAACGGAACCTTGTGAGCAGCCGGTTCGCGAAATTGGATTGCCTGAGAGGTTAAGTGCTCGAAGAAATACAACCCTATAAGCGAACATTTGGCCCCATTTCGTAACCCTTTAAGCGAACATATCGGGGGTAAATCGCACCATCCAGGCCAACATTTGAAGCTTTCGAAACAATCACTTGGCCGGTTTTCCGAGGGCGCCCGAGCCGATCAAGAAAATCACACCCAGGGCACTAGCTGCGCGCAGGCGGCAAAACATAGTACAGAATCGCGAAGTAGTGCGCGATGCTCCCGGCCAGAACGAAGATGTGCCACGCCGCATGAAAGTACCGCCGGCTGTCGAGCGCAAAGAAGACAATGCCCAGCGTATAAGCCATTCCACCCACTCCCAGCCACGCAACACCGTGCCACCCAATTGCATGCACCAGCGGACCAACCGCAATCACGATCACCCAGCCCTGGAAGAGATAAACCACCGCCGAAAGAACGGCCAGCCAGCCTTCTTTGAACCGTTCCAGTGCAACGCTCTTCGAGATAATGCCCGCAATGGCCAGCGACCACTCCACGCCAAACACTGACCACCCCAGGGGCCCGCGCAGCGAGATCAGCGTGAAGGGCGTGTACGTGCCCGCGATCAGCAGGTAGATCGACGAGTGATCGAGAATCTGAAAAACATGCCGGGCGCGTGTGCGCACCAGCGAGTGGTAGAGCGTCGAGCAGATATAGACCAGCACCAGTGTTGCCGAAAAGACTGAGCAACTGACAATATCGAGGACCGTTCCGCGCGTGGACGCGACGATCAGGTAAGCTGCGCCGGCAATGGCCAGCGCGGCCCCAATGCCGTGGGTAATGGCATTGGCCAGAATGTCGCTCAGGTTGTAGTGCTGAGGCACACGTCGATAATAGTCCGCACGCCTTCCGCGGAATCTCACAGCAATCTCAAAACAAAACGCCCGTGAGCTCCGCGCTGATTCCGTCCTGGTCCACAGACGGGATAAAAAAGAATTTCGAAAGTAGTCTTGACAACAGTTACTCTATGTTCTAGAGTACTCCTTATCGGAGACAGCTCTACAAAGAGCCGTAGCTCCAGGAGGACCTAATATGACCGGAAACTTTGAAGCTCAGGAGCTCAAGGACAGGCTCAACCTGATCGAGAACATGATCGCCGAAGGCCGCCGGACCACCGAGAGTTGGGGCTGGACGTTTGTTCTATGGGGCGTTGCCTATTACATCGCAATCGCCTGGTCCACATGGGGAAAGAGCACGCTGGCCTGGCCAGTGACGATGATCGCCGCAGGCCTGATAACGGGCATAGTAGCGTCGCGCAAAACGGTCAGCCAGCCAGAGACGAAGATCGGCAGAGCCATCGGTTCCATCTGGATCGCGATGGGCATTTCAATGTTTCTTCTTTTCATGTCCATGGGCATCAGCCACAGGTTTGAGGAGCATGTCTTCATTGCCATCATCGGTGCAATGCTCGGCATGGCGAACGCAACCTCGAGCATGATTCTGAAATGGAAGATGCAGTTTGCGTGCGCCGTTGTGTGGTGGGCCGCGGCCGTGGCAGCGTGTTTTGGTTCGGAAAACCAGAGCACGATCGTGTTCCTCGCAGCAATTTTCTTCTGCCAGATCGTCTTCGGCATTTACGCAATGATCCGCGAATCGCGGAGACATCGCGTCCAGGGGGCGGCCCATGCCTGAGCTGCCAGAGCTGAATCCTGTGATTCACGGGAAGCTGCGCCTGGCGCTGCTGTCGCTGCTGGTGGGTGTGGAAGAGGCGGAGTTTACGTGGCTGCGAGCAAGGACTGGCTCGACGGACGGTAACCTCGGCGCGCAGCTTCAAAAGCTGGAAGAAGCCGGCTACGTGACGGTGGAGAAGCGGTTCGTTCTGCGCAAACCGCAGACGCTCTACCGTATGACCGAGGCCGGGCGCGCGGCGTTGACCGAATACGTCCAGGCGTTGAGGCAACTGCTCGGCGGAGCGATCTAGTACTACAGTTGTAGAT
>PKXI01000267.1 GCA_003133425.1 Acidobacteriaceae bacterium | reverse complement strand
GGAAGGTCCAGTGGAATATCGAGCAAAACAAGATTACGTTCCGATTGAACGGCTGCACCGTTGGTCTTGAGCGCACTCGCATCCGCGGCGTCGTAGACCGCCTGCACCGCCTGCCGCCAATCCTGAAAGTAGGGTGAAGCAGCCAGAAGGGAGGAGTTCTGGATGGTCTGTTCGTTGGTGGAGAAATGCCAATGGCGGACCCCCATTTTGTCTTCAAGCTCGACCACATTTCGGAACAGTTCCGTCGATTGATCGGGACTGAGGCCGGCGACGAAAAGAAGTAGACGCTCAACCGACTGCCTTTCATTGGGGAAGAGGTATTTCCATTGGTTAAGCTGCTGATTGACGAAGGGGAGAAAGGTCAGAGGTATGCGTTTGAGCAGGCCCTTGCTCAGAGCGTCTTGAAGTTCTTCCGGCAATGTTTGCTCGATCCCCATACTTCCTTCCCGGCTCAAGAATCCCGCCCCACGCAGCTCAACCCGAATTGGCTAGCTGCGAATCTCCGCAATCCTTCGGCCTTGCGCATCCAACTGCGGGCAACCCAGCAGGCTCGCCAAGGTGGGACAAATATCAACGTGCCGAATGGGACGCTCGATCGTTTGAGGCTTGTCCACGCCCGCGCCCACGGCCATCATCCAGGTGTCTCGCGTTGATTCTGAATTGGCNNCGGTAGTCGGGATTGGCCTCGATCTCCTGCCACAGTTGGTAGATAAGGCGATCGGCAGTCTTGATGCCCGAAATGTGCAGAGCATAAGAACCAAAGTGCGCTGCTTCCACGTCGGAGAATGCGACGACCAGCACTTGAGGTGCAAACTTGCGCATGATTTCGCGCGTCATGAAGAACGTGAGTTCGTCTCCTGAGGTCGGGCCGCCACTGTGCACAAACTCGGCGATCGCGTTTTGAATGGTGCCCCGTACGCGCGGATCGAGCTGATTGGAGGCGTCGAACACGTTCCAGCCTAACCCCTCGTAGTTGCTTCCTTCCATGGCGCTTTCAAGTTCAGCCTCAACCTTATTCCGGTCCGCCATGTTTGCGGTCCGTCCATTGCGAAGAGCATCCACAACAGCCATGAGCATCAGTTGCTTGGGAAACACGACGTTGGCGCCATACGCCGGTCCATAACTTGAATCCGAGCTGGCGCCTATCAGGCTGGTTAGCGCCTTATTGCTGGCTACAACCCAGGTGTCGCTTCGATCGACGCCGAGTCCTTTGCGGAATTGCTCAAATAACGTTGGAGTAGTCGGAGCAATCTTCCCCCAGTCGTCCACATGTTGCCAATTGCCGGTGAGAATGCTGGAGATCGCGTTGAAGTGCGCTGTCACACCTTCGTTGCGTGCATGGCTATAAAACAGCGACCGGGGAAGCAGGTCTGCCGACAGGTGCGGAATGTTCACCATGCCCTCAGACGAAAAAGTCTCTTCGCGGCGCACGCCGCCAAGAACGACCACAACGACCTTGTGCCCTGACCCCGCTAAATTGCGCGCTTTCTGGTCCGCGCGTGCCCCCGGAACCAGCAGGCCGGCCATCAGCATTCCGGCCGCATGCAGGAACCTTCGCTTGGAAGGATCAACAAGTGACCCCGGATCGACAACGAACTCGGAGCCAATCTCAGCGCCCGGGCAGATTTCGTGCTCCATAAGCTAACCTCGCATGGTAGATCTCACGGCGAGTTCGGGTATGTTCCTGGATTTCAGGCCAAGCCTGCGCGAATTATAGTGGCAGCACCATGTCTTATCAATGCAAGTATTCAACCCGGCCACTGGGTGAATGCCAGATATTTTTGTCTAAATTGCTCGGAATTGGAGCGCCGCGATCGAGACGTGCAGCTCCGTGCGGGGTGGAATCCGCCCGGTCCGGCGCCAGATTTGGAACCCCAAAGGCCTACTGATTGTTTGTTACATCGGATGGATACCGCTCCGCCTCGCATTTCCCGTCCTCCCATCAGCATCGAGGATGGAACCCTTCGATAGCCCACTGACTCCAAACGGATAAGGTCAATCACAGGCTCCCAGGGGAATCCAATAATTTTGGTTGACAAAAAAAATATGAAGCTGATAGCGTAGCTCATCTTTCTGTAGAGGCATTTGGCTGCCTCATTTTTGTAAAGGCTTTCAGTTCCCGCTAGCCCACGACGAGTCCAGTAGGTCGCTGGACAGTTATCTCACCCAAACGCAAACCGCCAGAACCGAGATTGCAAAGAATCAACGATGAAAGATCACTGTATGAACACGGAGGATATTCGGATGGGCCTTGATCGCAAAACCTTCAAATGGATGAGGCAGTTTGGCTGCCTGATCCTCGCATGCGCATGCTTCCTTTCGCTCCCAAGCCGGTATGCATTCGGTCAGGTGGACGAAGGATCAATCTCTGGAACGGTTCAAGACACCACTGGCGCGGTTGTTCCCAGCGCGAAAGTGGTCCTCTTAAATACTGACCAGGGCATTACTCGTCAAATCACAACCAATTCCACTGGCGAATATGTCTTTTCGCCGGTCAGAATTGGTCACTACACCATCACTGTGACCGCCACCGGTTTTGCAAAGACAACGCAGACAAACCTGACGGTTCAGGTTGCGCAGGCGCTGCAAGTAAACGTAGTGCTGAAACCGGGCACGGCTTCAGAGACAGTGCAAGTGACTGAGGCCCCTCCCTTGCTGCAAACCGAGGAAGCTTCGACGGGCCAGGTGATTGGGAGGCAGCAGGTAAATGACCTTCCTCTCAACGGGCGCAATTTCACGTTCCTGGCGCAGCTTGGCGCAGGCATGCAGACCCCGCAGGCAGACACGCGCGGCAACGCGGCGTCCGGCGCCTTCTCTGCCAATGGCGAGCGGCCCGCGCAGAACAACTACCTGCTAGACGGCATCGACAATAACTCCGACAACGTAGACTTCCTCAACGGGACTAACTACGTGATTCTTCCGCCGCCGGATGCAATTCAGGAATTCAAGGTGCAGACCAGCGACTACAGTGCCCAGCTCGGCCGGGCAGCAGGCGCGGTCATGAATGCCACCGTCAAATCCGGCACCAATCAGTTCCATGGTGACGCGTGGGAGTTCTTCCGCAATGACAAACTGGATGCGGCCGATTGGTTTGAGGACAACTCCCCGACCCCGCACAAGGGCGAACTTCGTCTCAACCAGTTCGGAGCAACCGCCGGCGGCCCGATCTTCAGAAATAAAATCTTCTTCTTCGGCGACTATCAGGGCACGCGCCGCGTGCAGGGAACCTCGCTCAACCCCCAGGTGCCGACGGCCGCTGAGCGCAGCAGCGGCTTCACAAACCTGCAGGATATCCTCACACAGCAATTAGGTGCGAACAACACGGCCGTCACTCGACCTGACATCCTAAATAGGAGCATTCAAAACGGCACGATCCTTGATCCGGGCACGACCCGATTCGTCGCCAACGGAGCGGTCGATCCCGTATCTGGCTTGACGAACAACTCCGGATCCGACGGTTATGTGCGCGATCCGTTCAGCAGCAAGTGCGGTCCGGGAACCCTGAGCTTTACCCAGGCTGCTTGCTCGGATCTCAATATGCTTCCGGCCGCCCGCATCGATCCAAATGCTGTGAAGCTTATGAATCTTTATCCCTCGCCGAATTCGGGCCTCAGCGTATACCAGGTGAGCCCGGCGCTGTTTGAGCACGCCAATCAATTCGATACGCGCGAAGACTTCAACCCAAACGATGCCAACCAGATCTTCGGGCGCTTTAGCTACTCTGACGATCCTCAGTTCATTCCGGGACCGTTTACGGGCGCAGCCGATGGAGGCGCCTTCCAGCAGGGCGTCCAGAGCGCGAAATCGGCCCAGATGGTGGCGGCGTATACGCACATCTTCAGCCCCAACGTCGTGAACCAGGCGCGTGCCGGCTTTGCTCATCTTCACACCACGCGCTTCGGACCGGTTGCCACTCAGATGGGCATTCCTGCGCAATACGGAATCCAGGGAATTCCCCAGTTTACCGAAAACGGCGGCCTACCCGGCATCGTGATTACAAACTTGCAAACTCTGGGCAGCAACGAATACCTGCCCTCGGACGAAGCCACTGCCACTATCCAGGTCTCTGACGATTTCACCCGGGTTTACGGCAAGCACAGCTTCAAGATCGGCCTCGAGTTCCAGAACGCGAAGTTCTCGACGTTGCAGCCTGTGGCTTCGCATGGGTATTTCCAGTACAGCGGCACGTATACGGATATTCCGAACAAGGGGGCCACGACAGGCGGCCTGGCCCAGTTCCTGCTGACTCCCATCGCCGCGCCTGCTACGATCGCGGGAAACCCGAATCCCAATGGCTACAGCTATTCCGGTGGCTCGCAGAGCGTCACAGCCTCCAACATCAATAAGACCTACGATGCGAAGAAGTATCTTGCTCTCTACTTCGAGGACGATTGGAAGATGACCTCGAAGTTGACGTTGAATCTCGGCGTCCGCTGGGATTACTTCGGCCCGATCAATGAAACAAACGGGGGGCAGGCAAACTTCGTACCCACAGCGTTGCCTGCGTATGGGCTTGGCAATCCAACGTTCATCGTTCCGGCCACCGGCAAAGACAATCGAACGCTATCGACAAACTCCACCTGTTCCGGAACCGGGTGCTATGGCATGGTTGATCTACTCGCCGCGGATGGCATCACCCTGGACATGACTGACAAGTACGGACAAGGACTCCTGCAGACGCAAAAAACCAATTTTTCTCCTCGCCTTGGCTTTAGTTACCAGGTCTCTCGCAAGCTGGTAGGGCGTGGAGGCTTTGGCATGTTCTACAACTCATTTGAGAATCAGGGATACGGACCGAACATCGGCGAGAACTATCCTTTCGTGTTCAACTTCGGATACGGCGTGAATGCAAATCCCTCCGACCCGCATTCGGGTATTGTTTCGCAGGTTGCGCCGGTGAGTTACAACACTGCATTTTCCGGCTGTTCCACCGCTGGTCCAGGCGGAACCGCGGTGATCGAGACCGGCTTCTCCTGCATCCAGTTCGACCCAAAGGTGGTCAATGCCAAGGGCGTCGGGTTGCAGGGTCTGCAGTTCAACTTCCAGACGCCGGCCGCCTACGGCGTAAACCTTTCCTTCCAATACTCAGTCACGCCTACGTTGGCGTTGACGGCAGCGTATGTGTACTCACATGACACCAACCTGCAGCACGGCATGGGCTACCACAACGTGACCCAACTTCTGCCTGCCGGTATCACTACCGGCGCCGGATGCCCCTACGGAGCCTTCTCCGGAGGAATTACTCCTGGGAAGCAAAGCTGTTACCCATTCCCGGATTTCGGCGGCGGAAGCTACCATGCGAACATCGGCACCAGTTCGTATCACGGCTTGCAAACCACCCTTCAGCAACAATATGCGAATGGCCTGACCTTCCTGCTCACCTACACCTGGTCAAAGGCGATGTCGAATGCCGGCGACCTGCTGAACGGTACCAACGCCGACGCGCTCCGGGCTGTTGCTATCCCGGGTCTGGGTCCAAAATTTGACTACTCTTTGTCCGACTTCGATCTTCGCCAGGTCGTTCACTTCAGCGGCGGATACCAATTGCCTTTCGGGAAAGATAAGATGTTCATGAACCACGGTGGCCCTGCCAACCTGATCTTAGGAGGCTGGTCTACCAACTGGATCCTGACGTTGCAAGGCGGACAGCCGCTTGGTTTTGGCTGCCATACCAGCACATCCTCAGGCCCGGGCTGCAACGACATTCTTGTTCCCGGCCAAAACCCGCAGCTCGGCATCAAAACCAAGATCGTCGGTCAGGTTAAATATCCATTCTGGATCGGAAACCCCGCTGCCTTTACGCAAGCCTGCCTCCTGGGCGGAACGCCAACTGCTCCCACCTCGATTGCAGGCTCGTCGCTCAATTGCGTTCAGGTCACTGGTGCTGCGGCGCTGGGCTTCAAGCGCGATCAGATTCCGGGACCCGGATTCCATCGCCTTGATTTCTCGGTGTTCAAGAATTTCAGGTTGAACGAGAGGTACATGATTTCGTTCCGCTCGGAGTTCTACAACATCACCAACCATCCGAACTTCAATCAACCGAATTTCGGCGGGAACGGCGTGGTAGCAGTCGGCAGTTCTGGTGACTACACAAACCCAGCCTTCGGCGCAATCGGTTCGACCCGAGGCGCTCCCTACAGTCCCCGTCAAGTTCAGTTCTCGGGAAAGATGTATTTCTAATGTCCTGTGAACCGCAAATGGAAAGAGGATTTGCGGTTCACAGTTCACAAATGATCAGCTAAAGGGATGAATGCTCCGGCACGG
>PKXI01000359.1:12209-12393 GCA_003133425.1 Acidobacteriaceae bacterium | reverse complement strand
TCCATTGCAGACACTGAGCTGGCCAGGCCAATTCCGTTGCAGGTTAAAGGCCGGCAGGGTCCAGAGCCAATAGCAGGTTCCAGGTCCCGGTGAAGAGTCCCCGCGCAAGAACTGCAGATGGAAGGAGCCCGCGACGATGGTCGAGCTTGAGAAACCCGGTTTTGATGCAGCTGCGTTTCTGGCG
>PKXI01000359.1:0-12204 GCA_003133425.1 Acidobacteriaceae bacterium | reverse complement strand
CGGCAAGGAAGCTACGATTACGCTTCTTTCCGCGGGTGACTTCGTTGGAGAAGAGGCGCTGGCGGCATTGACGGGCCTGCGTCTGTCGACGGCCACGGCCATTACGGCTTGCACTGCGCTGAAGATTCAACGGGAAGAGATGATACGTGTACTGCACGAGGAACATAAATTCTCTGACCTGTTTTTGAAGTTTCTGCTGGCACGGAGCATGCGCGTCCAGGCCGACCTTGTGGATNNGATCAGCTTTTCAACTCCAGCGAGAAGCGGCTGGCGAGGGTACTTTTGCTGATGGCGGAGTTTGGCAAGGCGACCGAGCCCGGCGAGCCGGAGATGCTGCTGCCCAGGATTTCGCAGGAGACGCTGGCGGAGATGATCGGGACGACGCGGTCGCGGGTGAGCTTCTTCATGAACCGCTTTCGCAAGCTCGGGTTTATTGACTACGACGGGCGCATCCGGGTGCACAAGTCGCTGCTGAATGTGATTCTGCACGACCAGGTGCCGGAGGAGAGTGGCAAAAGACTGGAGATATCGGGGATAGAAGGAACGTAACTCAAGGGCACCAAGTAATTTCCTGGCCGTCCTGTCCAAAATTGAACAGCATTGTGATTCGTCGGATGGGACACTCGCTCCAACTCCATGGTGAAGAACTACCTGGCGGGGGTGCGACATGCTTAACACAAAAGGAAGCCTTCTCATCGTTGACGATGAGTCCTCGATTCGAATCTCCCTTTCCCATGTACTCACTGAGATCGGATACAGCGTACGAATAGCCGAGGACGGCTTCTCCGCATTGGCGGAGATGCACCAGGGAGGAGTCCCCGATATCCTTCTGTCCGATCTCAATATGCCTGGGATGTCTGGCTTTGAGTTGCTGTCGGTGGTCCGGCGCAGGTTTCCAGTGATCCGGACAGTTGCGATGAGCGGGGCGTTCTCCGGTGACGAAGTTCCTTCAGGCGTTGCCGCGGATGCGTTCTACCAAAAGGGCAGTAGCCTTGGTTCCCTGTTGAAGATCATGGAAGCGCTGCCTCAAATGGTGCGTCGTGCTTCCCAATCTTGCCGTGCGGCAGACCCCCTCTGGTTTCATCGCCGCGGAAACGACCCTTCGGGAAAGCTGCCGGAATTAATCACCTGCCCGCAATGCCTTCGAACCTTCTCCCTGGCTCTCAACGGCTTTGAAGGTATGACGCACGAAATGCATTGTGTCCATTGCGGCAATTCAATTCACTACGAAATCGTCGAGCCGTCAGGCCAAACGATGCCACAAGGATTTCAGAGTAACGCCGGTGCGGCTCACCCGGCCCAGAACGCGTCCAGCCTCAGCAATTAAACGCATCAATAGAAAGTTGGGTCCATGTATTCCATTTCTGAAACTAACCTGCTGGTGCGCGCGCAGATTAAGTTACCCGCAGGCCTGAAACTAGTCACTGAAGAGTTTCGCGAAGGTTGGTGCTTTGTGGGGACCAAAGATGCGCGGCTGTTGGAGACAAGGATTCTGAGGCGGGGATGGAAGTTCATCAAAATGGTCGATGGGTGGTTGCGTAGCGGATTAGGAGAGACGCCGCAGGGGGCTATTGCCAACGCGCTCCATTTGGCTCTGCGCCACGTGAGCCCGCACTTCAACGCAGTGGAAGTGAATCATGTCGAGTGGACGCAATACCCGTGGTTCTTTCTCGCCAGGGTGATGGTCAATCCGTACCGGATTCAGCAAGGCGCGATTCAGCCTGTGCCGGATGACGCATTGCCCCCTGCGAATACCCTCCGGCCCAGGCTCTTGGGAGCAAACGCAGCTGCGCTATTTCCGAATTTCGGCAGTGCAATGCCCATGTTGAAAGAGATGCTGGTTTTATCCCGCAGTACGCAGGCCAAAACCCAATGACAATCGTGCAGATGGCACTGATCTTATTCGTCCTTTATACAGCGTTGCGAGTTCCGCGAGAGCCGGCGGTCAGCCGTGCGCGCTCGCGTTGCAGTTCCCGATAAACATCACTCTTTGATTGGCCGAGTTCACGGGCCAGGCGCTTGAGGGCTTCTTTCTCATCGACGCCGGCTTCGGCCTGGATTTGCGCGATACGGTCGGCAATCTTCTGGGAAACGGAGGCCCGCGTGCCTGACAGGGCCTGTGCCGGAGGGGCAACGAGCAGGGTGATTTCGCCGCGGATGCGATCGCGAGAGGCTAGTTGCTGGCGCGCGGCGGCAACGGTTGTGCGCAGAAATTCCTCATGAATTTTGGTGAGCTCGCGGGCGACGACGACGTGAAGATCGGGACCCCAGACAGCTTCGAGATCGGCAAGCGTATCGAGAATGCGGTGCGGAGCTTCATAAAAGATGAGCGTGCAGGAGGCGTCGGCTTTGGCCGACAAGGCCGCAAGTTCTTCGAGGCGGGTTCGCCGCGCCCCGGCCTTTTCTGGCAGGAATCCGATGAAGTGGAATTCACCGGTGGATAGGCCAGAGGCGACAAGCGCACTGAGGGCAGCGTTCGCTCCCGGGATGGGAATCACTGGCAGGCCGGCGGCGATGGCTTCATTGGCCAGCCAGGCGCCGGGGTCGCTGATGCCGGGCATGCCGGCGTCGGAGACGAGCGCGATGCGGCCGCCTGCCTTGAGCGCTTCAATCAACTCCTCAGTGCGATGGCGCTCATTGTGCTGATGGCAACTTACGGTCGGGGTTGCAATCTGGAAGTGGTTGAGAAGCTTCTGGGTCTGGCGTGTGTCTTCGCAGGCAATGCGGTCAACGTGCCGAAGAACATCGAGAGCGCGGAAGGTGATGTCGCCGAGATTGCCGATGGGAGTGGCGACGAGGTAAAGGCCGGGTGCCAAGCCGCTTGCCGGGGCGTCCGTCATTCGGGGCTAGTCTCCCGATCCCTGGCGGGCGTCCTCGCGTTCCATGCGGCGCTGCTCGGAAAGCAACGACATGGAACTCATCAGGTTTTGCACGCTGACGATGCCAACAACGCGTCCGCTCTCGGTGACGGGAATTAGCGCCAGGCCGTGGCCGGCGGTGAGCCGGCGGATGGTGGTGCCGAGAGTGTCCTCGGGCTTTGCCACCTGGAAGGCGCGCGACATGACTGACTGGATGTAGCCGTTGCCGTCGTTGCGGAGAGCGTCTACGATGCGCTGGCGAGAGACGATGCCGACCAGTTGCGGGCCGCGCACGACAGGGAAATCTTCCTGGAGTGAGTGAACGCAGCGGACCAGTGCGTCGGCCAGGGTGTCAGAGGCCGAAAGGGTGGCGAAATCGGTGAGCATGACTTCGCGCATGCGCACGGTGTCGACCACGGACTGGAAGAAGACGCCCTGATCTTCGATTTGCGCGCCGATCATGATAAAGAAGCCGGCAAGAATGAGCCACGGATTGTGGAGCAACATGCCGCCGAGCATGGCAGCCAGGGCGATTACCTGTCCGATGCCTGCGGAGGCGCGGCCAGCGGGAGCGAAGCCGTGCTTCCGGGCAAAGCCGCCGCGGATGAGGCGGCCGAAGTCCAGTGGATAGGCCGGCAGCAGGTGCAGCGCTCCGAGGAAAAACTGCATCCAGACCATGCTGCGGATCAGGTGGTCGGGTGCGATTAGAGGCAGGGCGAACAGGGGAACGTCTGCACTGGCGCCGAGAACGGAGGCGGCCAGCACCAAGGCCGTTGCCCAGTTGGCCAGGGGGCCGGCCAGTGCGATGACAAACTGTCCGCTGCCCTGATTGGCGATCTCCTGGCTTTCAGGATTGGCGTAGGCGAAAAGTCCGCCGATGGGGAGCAGGAGCACGGCGCGTATGCGGAGGCCAAGCCANNGATCAAGAAGAGGCCCAGGCCGCGCTGCCATCCGTCGCCGGCGCTGATGCCGAAGAAGACCAGGACGAGCAGCGGGAAGAAGATATGGACGCGCATTTCCACGCCCATCCAACGGCCCAGCGGGATTGACCAGCCTCGCATACTCCGATTGTAGTTGGTTCGGGGCAGGATTGCAGTCGGTCGGGGGCGGGAGCGCTTCGCGTATGCTGGTTGGCGATGCGGATCATTGCCGGAACATTTCGCTCTCGGGCGCTGGAGGCACCGGCGGGATTGGCCACTAGGCCTACCAGCGACCGGCTTCGGGAGACGCTGTTCAACGTGCTGGCGCCACGGATCAAGGGCGCGGCATTTCTTGATTTATATGCCGGTTCGGGCGCAGTGGGGATTGAGGCCGTGAGCCGGGGTGCGGCGCAGATCACGTTTGTGGAGCGGGCTCCGGCGGCGCTCAAGGTGCTGCGGGCGAATCTGGACCGGCTGGGGCTTTTGGAGGGATTCCGAATTCAGACCGGGAGCGTGGGGTCGTTTCTGCGCAGGCCTCTGGATGGGGTGGCAGGGTTTGATGTGGTGTTTCTGGATCCTCCTTATGACGCGGCTGAGGAGTACATGGCGGCGCTGGGGCTGCTGGGCGGGGCTTCGATCGGACTGCTGGCTGCGGGTGCCGTGGTGATTGCGGAGCATCGGCGCAAAGAGCGGCTGGAAGAGCAGTATGGGGGCCTGACACGCACTCGGCTGCTGGAACAAGGTGATGCATCGCTGAGTTTTTATTCGGCCGGAATGATTGCAGAACCAAAATGATCCAGCAGCAGATTGGATATGAAGTGAAAGGCGTACGAATGCAAAGGATGAAGTGGAAAGTGCGTGCTGGATGGGCATTGGCGGCGTTCGTTTTATGCGGGACTGCATTGTCTGCGCAGAATTTGGAGCCGTGGGAGATTGGGCCGTTTGCTCGACCTGCGGAAGGGACCCCGGTGATTGCGCCGCGGCCGGAGTCAACGTTTATCGATCCGGTATTGAAGACGCCGGTGCGTTGGGAAGCGCTGCATACTTTCAACCCGGCGGCGATTGTGCGGGATGGCAAGGTGTACGTGCTTTATCGGGCCGAGGACGACTCGGGGGCGATGGAGATTGGCGGACATACTTCACGACTGGGGCTGGCGGAGAGCGACGACGGCATTCACTTTACGCGGCGCGCCGAGCCGGTCTTCTTCCCTACCTCTGACGGCGAGAAAGCGCGCGAGTGGCCGGGCGGCGTGGAGGATCCGCGCATTGTGGAGGGGGAAGACGGGACGTACGTGCTGACCTATACGCAGTGGAATCGCCAGACCTACTCGGTAGGAATTGCCACTTCGCCCGATCTGCTGCACTGGACCAAATACGGGACGGCCTTTCTGCATGAAATGGGCGGCAAGTATGACTCACTCAAGTACAAGTCGGCGGGGATTGTGACGCGGCTGGACGAAAGCAAGGGGCGTTTGATCGCGGCTAAGATCGACGATAAGTACTGGATGTACTGGGGTGAAGGGGCGATCCACCTGGCAACGTCGGCGGACCTGATTCACTGGACGCCGCTTGAAGACGCGACCGGTGCGCCCGCAGAACGGATGGGTCCTCGGCCAAAGCACTTCGACAGCACGTTTCCTGAGACCGGGCCGCCGCCGGTTTTGACGAGCAAGGGAATCGTGGTTCTCTACAACGGAAAGAATGCTGTGAAAGGCGGCGATCCCGCGCTGGGGCCCAATGCGTACGGAGTCGGAGAGGCGCTGTTTGAACCCGATAACCCGTTTCGGATCGTCGCACGCGCGGAGCATCCAGTTTTGAAGCCGGAGATGGCTTACGAGAAGACCGGGCAATATGCGGCCGGGACCACTTTCGCCGAAGGGCTGGTGGTGTTTCACGGGCGCTGGTTTCTTTATTACGGGTGTGCAGATTCACTAGTTGGGGTAGTGACGGCGCCGGTGAAGTAGATTTGGCGATCGAAGCATGGTGACTTTGCAGCCAATCTCTCGGCGGCACTGCTATACTTCGCGGCGTCTTTCAAATCAGCTTTCATTTTGCGGGGTAAGGATGCAGATTCGTGCCGGTGTGGCGCTGTTGATGGGGATTGTGTGCGTGGTGGGAGGCGCGCAGGCGATGAAGCATCCGGGCGTGCTGGTGAGCGGGCAGCAACTCGATTATGTGAAGCAGCAGGTTAAGGCCAGGAAGGAGCCGATCTACAGCCAATATCAGAAGGCCGTGGCTAACCAATACGCGGCGATGGACTACAAAGTGCTTGGACCGCCGGAGACTGGCATCATCGACTGCGGGGCATATTCCAGGCCGGATCACGGATGCCATGCCGAGGATTCGGATGCGAGCGCGGCCTATCTTCAGGCGGTGTTGTGGTGGATCACGCGCGATCATCGCTACGCTGCAAACGCGATCCGCATCATGAACACCTACAGCTACAAGGTGAAGGGGTACACAAACGCGAACACGCATCTGCAGGCCGCGTGGAGCGCGGAGATGTGGCCGCGTGCGGGCGAGATTATCAGGCACAGCCGCGCAGGATGGAAGGCGAAAGATGTGCAGGCATTCAGCGATATGCTGACCAAAATCAACCTGCCGCTGATTCGCGATGGAGCGCCGCGGAATGTTGGCAACTGGCAGTTGAGCATGGTCGAAGGCATGATGGGCATTGCCGTATTCACAGACGATCGCGCCCTGCTTACGTATGCGGAAAACATGTGGCGTGAGCGCGTGCCGGCGTATTTCTACAACGCGAAACTGGATGGGGATCATCCCAGGGTCCTCACCCCCGGTCCCCACGAAGGATGGTTTGGGCAGACCACGTTTGATGAATCCATAAATGGTGTGGCGGCAGAGACATGCCGCGACCTGGGGCACACGGGATACGCTATCTCCGCCACCATCGCCGCGGCAGAGACCGCGCATATTCAGGGCGACAAGCTTTATGAGGATGAGGAGCCGCGGCTGATCGGAGCGCTGGAGTTTCACGCGCATTTGCTGCTGAAAAAAGAGCCGGCGCCGGCCACGCTATGCGCGGGCAATATTCGCTACGGTGCGGGATACACATTCGGCATCGGGTACAACGAGTTCCACAACCGCCTGGGGCAACCGTTGCCGGAGACACGCGAGTGGCTGGACAAGGTAATGGCGATTCCGGAGCCGGTAGATATTCACACAACCGTCTTTGAGATGCTGACACACGGTGCGGATGCCGCACAGGCGAAGCGGTAGGGCGCTTTGGCGGAACGATTTCGAAAGCATTTGGCGCGCAGGCCGAAGCCGGTGCAGCTACAATGGGCGGCATGAAAACAGCACGACTGTTTGGTGCTTTGGCCGCGCTCGCGCTATTAGCTGCCGGTTCGCCTGTGATGAATTCGCAGGCGGCTCCCGCGGCGGCCCGGACGCCCGGTGCAGCGCCGCAACTGGTAATTCTCGATACGGATATCGGGGACGACATTGATGACGCCTTCGCGCTGGCACTGGTGTTGCGCAGTCCGGAACTGAGGTTGCTGGGCGTAGAAACGGCGTTCGGCGATACGGAGCTGAGAGCTCGTCTTGTTGACCGCTATCTGAAAGCGGTCGGCCGACAGGACATTCCTGTGATGGCCGGAGTGGGAACCAAGAGCGTCCACTTCACGCAGGCGGCGTATGCAATGCAGTCGCCAGAAGTAAAGCACAGGGGTGCGGTGGATTTCCTGCTGGGGCAGATTCGGGCTCATCCGGGGCAGATCACGTTGATCGCGATCGGACCGTTGTTCAATGTGCAGGCGGCAATTGCGCGTGATCCTGCTACCTTCAAAAAGCTGAAGCGTGTCGTGATCATGGGCGGCAGTGTTTATCGGGGCTACGACGGGAAGGACGGCGCCAGGCAGAATGCGCCATCGCCGGAGTGGAACATTTTGTGCGATCCGGCGGGGGCCACGGCGCTGCTGGGATCCGGGGTTCCGGTTTTCGTAATGCCGCTCGACTCGACGCAGATTCATTTGGAAAATCCAGCGCTGGGGGCAGTCTTAGCTCATGGCTCGCCGCTCACCGATCAGCTAACGCTGCTTTATCACCAATGGACCGGGGCAAACGAATGGCGCCGGCCAACTTTGTTTGACCCGGTGGCAGTGACTTATGCGATCCGCCCCGATCTTTGCCCGGCGACGCCGATGCGGCTGGAAGTGGACGACAAGGGGTTTACGAAACCAGTTG
This sequence comes from Acidobacteriaceae bacterium, assembly GCA_003133425.1. Next base: position 4,223 of record PKXI01000359.1, on the reverse strand, counting down.
AGGGGGCTCCCAACGCCCAGGTCTGCCTGCACTCGGACGAGAAGGGATTTCTTGAATTTCTCGTCGGCCGGATTGCTGGGGAGACGGTACACTGACGGGCGGAGCAGTGAAAGATTTAGGCAATTTTGCCTCAATCTTGGGTTGGCCGGGGGATTTCCAGAGGATCAAGCGATCTGTTGTGCGCTCCATCACTTCCAACTGCATTGACAGCAGAGGAAAGTAGGATAAAAATGGCGAGTCGAAGTAAATCAACCAATGGTGTGTGTTCAACGGAGGGAAAGTGAAAAACGTGGCGAAAATGAATGTTTTGATGTCTTTGGCAATTTTGGGAGCGGGAATGGTTTTGGCCGGCTGCAAGTCAGCTCCGGAACTGACACAGGCCCAGGCGCTTTCAATGATCCAGGCCAAGTATGATGCAACGCCGGCGGTTGGCGCGAACATCATCGTGAACAACGACGGCATGGTGCAGGGCGCGACGGCCAAGTACTGGAACCGGACTACGATTTATCCCAATAAGTATTGGGCTGACTTCACCCTAACTCCTGAAGGCAAGAAGGTTGTCAAGCAGGTAACCGGGGGCGATGTGATCAAGTGGCGGCCGGATAGCCCCACCGACACGAAATACTCGATTGTCATGGTAACGGTGGCGACCAATCACCTCAAGGCGCGCGATATCAAGGATATTCAGGATGTCGGACAAACCAAGACGGTTACCTTCACTGAGGGTGTTGATCTGACTGGGGTCCCCGACCCGTTGGTGGGGATTGCCCACAATCCCGGCAACCAGTTGAGTTCCACACGGACGGCGGACTTTGTTCTGGATGGCGGGGCCTGGAAACTGCAATCAATCAACTAGGTCGGCAAGAATCCTCCGGGATGGGGTCGAATGCGTTGACCCCGCCCGCATTTCTTGCTATTGTAAGAAGGTTCCGCAAGAACGCGCTCGTTCGTGTGTCTTAACGAAGGGCGCGTATGGGCAACTCCTCCGGCAGCAATGGGTGGGTTGGTCCCCGGGCCAGGTGAAGTTAACCGGCCAGATAGGTCCCCGAATTAGCTCTCTTCTTGCGGGGGCAGGGATACATCGCATCGGCGCCCGCGCGTTCTCCACCTTGGAGGGCTATGCGGGCCGGAAGCGGCGAAACGGAGTCGGCTTTTCCTGGGATTATCAGGAAAACGAACGGCCACCGTCCCGGTTCTCGTCTGAGATTGGAACGAAGGCAGACGCGAAGCAGTAACAATAGGGCTTCCGTGCGTGTGTGCGCCGGTAATTGGTGCGCATGAAGGCAGGGGAGGCCTGATGGGTCTGCGCGCGGCTGTTGGGTTTGGATGTTGAAGGGTTTTTTGACGCGGTAAGGAGTTTCGGTTTGCCTACATTCAATCAGTTGGTTCGCAAGGGGCGCACGGCCCCCCGGTACAAGACGGCGTCACCTGCCCTGCAGGCCTCGCCGCAGCGGCGCGGAGTTTGCACCCGCGTGTATACACAGACTCCGAAGAAGCCGAACTCGGCCCTGCGCAAGGTAGCCCGCGTGCGGCTGACCAACGGGATTGAGGTGACCACCTACATCCCCGGCATCGGCCACAATCTTCAGGAGCACTCGATTGTGCTTATCCGCGGCGGCCGTGTAAAGGATCTGCCGGGTGTGCGTTATCACGTGGTCCGGGGCACTCTGGATTCGGTGGGCGTGGCCAACCGCATGCAGAGTCGTTCAAAGTATGGGGCCAAGCGCGCCAAGGGCGGCGCGGCACCAAAGGGCAAGAAGTAACTAACGGTTCCGGGGCGGGGTTTGGAACCCGGACTAGGGCAGCAGAAGCGGCGCGAAAGCGCGAAGGATTTTGAGGACTATGCCGAGAAAAGGGCACATTGCGAAGCGGGAAGTGGCGCCGGATCCAGTCTATGGGTCCACGCTGGTGACCAAATTTGTGAACTCGATGATGTGGGGCGGAAAGAAGTCGACAGCCCAGGGCATCTTCTATGAGGCGATGAAGACCCTCGAAGAGAAGGGCGGCGGCGACGACGCTCTGAAGCTCTTCAAGAAGGCGGTAGAGAACTGCAAGCCGCTGCTCGAGGTCAAGACCCGCCGTGTGGGCGGCGCCAATTACCAGGTGCCGATCGAAGTTGCCCCCGACCGGCGTACCTCGCTGGCGATTCGCTGGCTGATTACGTATGGCCGCAATCGTGGCGAAAAGGGCATGACCGACAAGCTGAGCAACGAACTGCTGGATGCGGCCAATGGGCGCGGCGCGGCCATGAAGAAGAAGGAAGATGTGCACCGCATGGCCGAGGCCAACAAGGCCTTTGCTCACTACCGCTGGTAAGCGGGCGGGAATCGTAAGAGATTGGGCCGGGGTGATCAATGCTCCGGTTGGATAGGGTCCGATAGACCGGCTCCGAAGCACTTTGACATCAGAAATCAACCGCGGGCCAGAAGCGCCTGCAAGGAAAACAAACGTGGCTCGCACCGTACCTCTGAATCGTTGCCGGAACATCGGAATCATGGCGCACATCGACGCCGGGAAGACGACAGCGACAGAGCGCATCTTGTTTTATACCGGCATCACGCACCGCATCGGCGAAGTGCATGAAGGCACGGCGACCATGGATTACATGGAGCAAGAGCAGGAGCGCGGCATCACGATCACATCGGCCGCCACCACCTGCATGTGGAAAGACGTCCGGATCAATATCATTGACACTCCCGGCCACGTGGACTTTACCGCCGAAGTAGAGCGCAGCCTGCGCGTCCTTGACAGTGCGGTGGCGCTGTTTGACTCCGTTTCCGGCGTGCAACCGCAGACTGAGACCGTCTGGCGGCAGGGCGACAAGTACAAGGTTCCGCGCATCTGCTTTGTGAACAAGATGGACAAGAACGGCGCCGATTTCGAGCACGTTCTCGAGACCATCCGCAAGCGTCTGGGCGCACGGCCCGTGGCGCTGCAGATTCCCATTGGCGCGGAAGCCGGCTTCAAGGGCGTGGTCGATCTCATCGAGATGAAGGCCGTCCTGTGGCATGACGAAACGCTGGGCGCCGAATTCTCCGTCGAGCCGATTCCTGCCGACCTCCAGAAGAAGGCCGAGGCTTTTCGCCTGCAGTTGATTGAAGTTATCGCCGAAACCGACGATGTGCTTTTGGAGAAGTTCCTGGAAGGCGAGACCCCCACGATTGAGGAGCTCAAGGCTGGCATCCGCCAGGCCACCATCGATCTGAAGATCTTTCCAGTGCTGTGCGGAAGCGCATTCAAGAACAAGGGCATTCAAACGCTGCTCGATGCGGTCGTTGACTATCTGCCCAGCCCTCTCGACAAGCCTCCGGTCGAAGGCATCGACCCCCATCATCACGATCGGGTCGAGATCCGCAAGCCGGACGACAACGAACCGCTTGCGGCTTTGGCCTTCAAGATCATCAACGATCCCTTCGGCAAGCTTTGCTTTGTGCGCGTCTATTCGGGTTCGCTCAAAACCGGCGACATGGTGCTGAATCCGCGCACCGGCAAGACCGATCGCATTGGCCGCCTGGTAAAAATGCACGCCAACAAGCGCGAGGATGTGTCCGAGATCCTGGCCGGCGACATCTGCGCATGCGTGGGGCTGAAAGAATTGAAGACCGGTGACACGCTCTGTGCGCCGCATCATGAGATTGCGCTCGGCGCCATCACATTCCCGGAGACGGTGATATCGGTAGCCATCGAGCCCAAGACCAAGGCCGATCAGGAGAAGATGGGCGTTGCCCTGGCGCGGCTGGCTGACGAGGACCCCACCTTCAAGGTGCGGACCGACGAAGATTCGGGCCAGACGATTATCAGCGGCATGGGCGAGCTGCACCTGGAAATTCTGGTCGACCGCATGAGGCGCGAGCACAAGGTCGAGGCCAATGTCGGCGAGCCGAAGGTTGCCTTCCGCGAGACCATCCGCAAGAAGGCTGAAGCCGAGGGCAAGTACATTCGCCAGACCGGCGGCTCGGGCAACTACGGGCATTGCAAACTGCGCGTCGAGCCCAGCGCCCCCGGCGCGGGCTACGAGTTCATCAACGAGATCAAGAGCGGTTCGGTGCCCAAGGAATACATCAAGCCCATTGATCAGGGCGTGCAGGGAGCGCTCGAGTTGGGCATCCTGGCCGGCTTCCCGATGGTGGACGTGAAGGTAACGCTTTACGACGGGAGCTATCACGAAGTGGACTCGAACGAAATGGCCTTCAAGTTTGCCGGCTCGATCGCGTTCAAGGAAG
>PKXI01000012.1 GCA_003133425.1 Acidobacteriaceae bacterium | reverse complement strand
GATGCTCTCGTCCAGTAGCGTGGCATAGACCTCCACCGGAGCCTTGTCACGGAAGCGCTCCGAGTGCAGATGATCGAGCACGACCTGGCGTTCAGCCGCATCCAAAGCCCGCTCCGGCGTGGGGCGGACCCGCTGTGGAATGGCTGGCTGCATATGGCGATACAACGTGGCCCGCGGCACACCGAGAGCGCGACAGGCGACTGCTTGACCAACGCTTTGGCTCAACTCCAGGGCGGCGCTCATCAGTTCTCCTCGTCGATCTGGATGTTCGGAATCGGGTTGCCCAACAACGCAGCCACTTTTTTTTGAACCTCGATGATCAACTCGGCGTTCTTCAGCTTCTTCGTCAAGCGGGCATTTGCGGCCTGCAGTTCGCGGTTCTCCTTCACCAGTGGACTGACAACCACCTTGGGGCCACGCTTCTTGGCCGTCAGAGCGTCGAACTCGCCCTGCTTGCGCTGCTGTCTCCATGTGGCCAGGTGCGAGGAGTAGAGGCCCTCCCGGCGCAACAGGGCGCCCACCGCGCCGGCACCTTGAGTTGAATCGGCCTGATCGATGATCGACAACTTATACTCGGCGCTGAAACGACGACGATGCGGACCAGCGACCACTTCAGAATCGGGAACCAACGGCCTGGGGACCGGCAATTCGGCGCCCGCTGCGTTGGCAGCTTCTCCGCTACGCTCCGAAGCTGCCAACGCAGCGGAAGAAGTACTCGGCTTGCCTGTGCTTATCAAAGTGAGATTTCTTTCCCCGCCCTACAGTAATTGTTGAGGGACTACTTGTCTCACTCATGTTGGCACAGAGGGGTTTGATTACAACAATCAGGGTCAGGTGATCGCACTATCGTTCGGTATGGAAGTGGAAGGCAGACTGATTGGATTCAAGTTGCCCGCGCGTATCGATCAGGTTGAGGCTGTCCTCAAGGAAACAAAACGATGGAGTAACACGCAGGAACTAAAGGACCAGGCATATCGGACCGGATGGGCGAACATCCGTGATTGGGTGACCGCCCAGATGGCGCTTGTCGATACCCGCATGGCCAAACTCCAGGAAGTGTTCCTGCCGTACATGGCCGGAAAGAATGGAAAGACCCTCTATGAGTCGATGGAGGCCAATCGGTTTCTCCTGCCAGGGGAAACGAAGCAGCAATGATCCAAGACACATCACTATGGGCATACCAGCTCGCTTCCAAAGACCTCGGCGCAAAACAGAAGGAAGTTCTGGACGCGCTCCGGTTCTTCCCGGACGCGACGAACGCGGAGATCGCCGCGCATCTCGGATGGCCGGTGAACAGAATCACGCCGCGAACGGGAGAGCTGATTAAAATGGGGCTTGTATTCAAGGTTGAGCGCCGCACCTGCAAAGCGACAAACGGAACCGCGTGGTCGTTGAGAGCCAAGCATCCAGTGTTGCCGCCGGCGAGGGGAGAAACAAAAGTCGAACAAAATAGTCAATCACTATTTACATGACATATAAGCAATTTTGTTTGTGGTGTATCGGCATTTGGCTCGTTGGAATGTTTACGGGATGGAATCTATACTATGACTTTCATCAAACGCCTCCGCAAGCTATCACGGCAACGAGCACGCAAGATGAGGTTTGCTATTCTGACGCTCCCGGTTATCAATTGGATAGTTGGAATGTGACATTGGACGATTGTCAGACGCATCTGCCGCTTTATCCAATTCAACCATAGCTATGACCACCCGCATTGATTTCACCTACAACGGTTGGGACTGTTGGTTTCACCCGCTTCAGGGATGGGGCGCGATCTTAAGCAGGAAAGGCGTGCAGCCACAAATCATCACCCGGCTTGCCACGAAAGAAGAACTGATCAGGCGAATCGAAAGCGCGCGCTTAGAACTTGTCAGTTAGGAAAACGCGATGGATGGGGATCATTGTTCTCGAAGCAGCCATATTAAAGTCATCCCTCACGACTGATACCATCCATAACCTGTTATGTTTCTCGATCATGTCCCCGACTCTCCGAAAGGGGAGATTGCCGATTCTGTCCGAGACCGTTTCGTCATTCTTTGGATCTCCGTTATACCGGTAAATGATCTGCTTCCCTCGACTCTGCTTGCTGACTAAGTTACTTTTCATGATTACGCTCTTCCATTGACGGTGCTTGTAATAATTGTACGCTTAAGCTACCTCTCCCATATGCTCGGCCCCAACCACAGAAGTCAAGAATGTAAAGCAAGACATCACGCCGATTGCGACGGCTATGTCCCGCGCAAGGAGTTCAACGATCATGACCACGCGTGCCCTTGCGAGTGCCATAAACCAAATTACGAAAAGGAATGAGTTTCGGACATCACAAGTACAGCGCGCGGCCGGTGAATGAACATCAGAAGGCCTTGAAATATACCCAGACCGTAGTGAATGCGATGATCCGAGAAAGGGACGCGGGGAAAGCTTGTATCACCTGCGGGAAGTTTCTTCCCCTAAGCGCGGGACATTTCAAGACATCGACCAACGCCGCGACCCGATACCATCCTTACAATCTCCACGGTCAATGTAATTCCTGCAACGGCTACAACGGCGGAATGACCTGGGAATATGGGAAATCGATCGTGAGAATGTACGGAAAGGGATATGACGACTTCCTCACAAGAATCGCCCGGCCAAAAGAGATTTGGACGACCGAGGAGCTTGAACAGCTCAGATCGGCGGCGAGGATGGGTCCGAGGGCGTATGAGCAGTTCTACTTTGAAATCAGGCCGGCACATCAGCCGTCAAGATAGTCGCAGTTTCTCCTGAACTTTCTTAACACACGCAAAAAGAGCATCAGATTCCGGCTTCAGATCAATTTTTATAAGTGTGCCCTTCGGTCCAGAGCCACTCGGCTCCATATTTGATAGCAGTTTTTGTCGTAGGCCCCGCACTTCCTTTAGCTCGGTGAAGTCGATGAGTTCCGAAATAAATACTGACCTGTGCCGGACGAAATTAGCGTCCAGCGGCAAAGGAGGTTCGCTGACCGCGAGCATTAAATATCGGTCTTCAGGTGTCTCCATTCGAATACGATATGTCGAAAATATATGGCTCAATTGCGGGTAGAACTTAATACGCAGGCCCCGCCAGTAGAATATGCGGTTGAACACAGTGTTGATGCAGCCGCCCGCAAGACCGCCGCCGAGCATAGAAACAACAAACTGAGTACCGTCGATAGTCATTCGCATTCCCCTTGACGTAATCTCACACCATTGTACAGTTAGATCATTCCCATGACATCCAAGAAGTTCAAGTCAGTATTGCGCGTACTCTGCACCATTGCACTCGTGTTTGTCCTGGCGACCAGCATCGTCGAGATACTGATCCACCTGGCATAGCGAGCACACAAGGTCGAAATCAACCCACAAATATATGTTCCAACTCATCGCAAAGTTCTATGCCAAGCGGCGCTACCTCTGGAAAGAGACCGTGGAGGCCGAGCTGAACGAGATCGGTGCGCGCATTTCGGCACAGAACGCAGACGACAAGCATGCCATGATCGCCCAGCTGACCGCGGACGCGGAGGCGATCGCCCAATCCATCGCTGCCGGCATGGAGGCCGAGAGCTACAAGGCTCTCGAAGGCCAGGAGAAGTACAAAGCCGACCAGGAGCGCAAGGACGCAGAAAAGCTCGCCGATGGCAAGCGCAAATACGCAAAGCAGCTCGAAGGCGAGATCGAGGAGCACATGAAGACCGTCGAGTATTTCCGGAAGATCGCCACGTCGCATCGCAATCTTGCGAATAGCGTTCACCGGCTCAAATAACCACCATACCACCGGACGGAACAGTCGAACGGCCGGAACAAATAAACCACACTCAAAGACATGCCAGACGAAGATAACAACCACTTCTACGTGCATCCGGACGGCGGCGTCACGAATGATCCGGTAGCCGCAGGTGCGGTCCCCGCACCCAAAACCGAGGAGGTGAAGGAGACCGCCGGCGAGGAGGGCGAGAAGGCCACGGAAACGGCGGCAGATGAGCCGAAGCAGGAAGAAGCGGGTGAAGAGGCAGCGGAAGAGGAAAAGCCCGCTGAGGACGTCGAACCGGCCAAGGAAGAGGCCTCGCCCGAGAAGGAGGAGGACGCAGAGAAGCCGGAAGAATAACAGCATATCGATTCAAAGCAGAGAAGGCGGAGCCGTTGGGGCACCAACGATGTCGTGCAGACGCTTAGATATGCGCGAGCGCCGCTGTGAATTTCGGGAAGAGTTTTCATGGACTCACAAGTTTTCGCGTCCTCAATATGCCAGTGGGTGCCATTTCGAAAGAGATGGTTTGCGGGGAGCGTCTCCCTGCGGCTGGTCCCCGTTCCCGAGCCCGCTCCGGCGGGGAGGTTCTCACGAGCTTCGGTCTGGAGGCTTCTCTGCGCTTTGAATCCACAAAATAATCACACGAAATCATGAAGCATAGACGCAGTGCAATCAATCGGGCAGCAGCCACGAGAATTGACGGACACTTCAACCACCCGGATGTTATTGCCCAAGAAGAGGAACTTGAAGGGCGGCTTGCCCGAGAATTTGAGGAGCCCGTAAACCAATTCCTATTTCAGATTGGTGACCGTGCCTTTGTTGTGACGGACGAGCGGCGGAAGCTGCTAACGAGATATGTCACTTTGCTCTTTAACCGTTCGGAGGCTCGGCGTGCGGCAACGAAGCACCTCCATCAGGTCACAGGTCAAGCTGTAAATCGCTTCATAGAAAACGACAGGCAGGTTCAGACTGTCGCTGCGAAATGGAGCATTGACCTGCTGCTCAGTGGAAAGGTTCAAGGAACTCTGGTTTCGCCAGAGGTGGTGCGAAGGGTGGCAAGGGGACTCCTTCAGAGCTACGATACTGAGCGCAATCGACAGGCCAGTTATGCGGAAAGCATCGAGCGGGCTATGGCGTACTTCGATGACACGCTCTATAGCGGGACGTGGCGCTTTCTGAAGGCTACTGTCAGCGACCCGTTCATCATTTCTGACACACCCGTCGCGACTTGGGAGCGACTTGAGAAGCCGGGTCTGTTTGCATACGGAATCGGCTTTCATCGCCCGAATGTCGAGGTGTTCCTGCCACTATCGCCGCTCGTTTGCTTGCACATTCTTCCGAATGTCGAACGCACAAAGCCAGTGCAGCAACCTTCCACTCAAGAGATCAACTACGCACAAGCGGCGTTTGCTGGACGATTTTGCTTCGCAAACATTCGATCCGAAGAGATCAACACAATCATGCAGCAGAATTTCGGCAAGGCGAAACTCGGCGTCACCGCATTCACCGTCTGGCACCGGAACTATGACAACACCGTCTATGAGTTGCTGATGAACAATGGCCGGTGGGTCGAGCCGCCGCGCCTGTGATGTTGTGCCAATGCCCCCGCCAGCAAGGCGAAGGGTTGAGCGACGGTAATTTTGATCGATCAATTGCCGAGGCCTCCACCGTGCAAAGAACCCACGCACCCCGGTTGCCCTTCGTGGCTCGGTAGGCAGGAATGCCGGACTGGAAGAGGTATTCGAGATAGGCCTCCGCATCACTTGCCTTTGTCCTGCGATGCCACATTCGAGCCATCATTAAATGTGCCCTCGCTTGAGTCACCACCAAATTAGTTACCCTCGACCTGTGGAACATGCCACACCCAGAATCGGTTATTCTCATGACATCTATGACGAACGAAGAGCGTATGCAGCGGGAGTCGAATCTGATCGCGACTATCAGAAAGAAGCTTCCCGACTTTGCGAGGATGTGCGCCGATGCCTCGGAGTTGGTGATGCTTCATCAAGACGCTTTTGCTCCCGACTATCAAGAAGACGAGTACACACTTCTTGGCATGGCAATCAAGTACGCTGGTCTACGCGGGAAGGAAGTGCGCGTGATCGGGAAAAATCGGAGCAGTCTGGGCGAAGAAGAAACGATCCAATAAATCCTGAACGACTTATTTTTGGTTTGGGTATCAGTTCGCCATGGCTCATTTCCACCGATCACCATGCTTCGGGACATATTGCGCGAAGGCATAGCGCCATGGGATGAGAGGGATAAGAAAAACAACCATCAGGACGGCTTTGATATCCTCTGCCGTCGCGGTATTGAACTCGTGGGCAGACCATAGCCGGGATGCCTAGCCCGACCTCAGGCGCTGGGTACGGGTGTGGAGATGTTCCGAAACGCCCACCCAAGGTGGTCAATAAACCCTGCAACGCTTTGAACCAGCCACTGACAGCCCATCCGCCCACGCCCGGTCGCCCGAACGCTGTACGGGGCTCTGCGGAGGGGAGGGCGAGAAGGGCTCATTTTCCCGTTCTTTACCCCTTTTTCGACCCCTCCGTGCATCAGTCCTCCTCATCTCGAAAGTCCGCCAAATTTGGCCGCTCGGGGTACTCCTCTATCACCTGACGCAATGTTTGTATCCTGCTGGCGAAGACTTCGGCTCCCCGACGAGAGATAGGATGCAGGTTGGAGTCGCTCTTCAACGTGGCGATGTACCTCTGCTTCAGCCTTCCGTCCTCTACCCGCTGGATTTCATGCACCATGCATTCAGTCGGGAGATAGTGGATTTCTTCCTTGCTGCCATCGGCCAGACGCACACGTCCGACGCGGAAAGGATTGAAAGAACGCTCGAAGCCGTACTCGCCACTACGCCGCCCTAAATAAGCGACGTAACGCAGTCCCGCACAGGGAAGACGCAATTCAATGAACTTCTCCTGCTCATTCATGGTTCGTCTCCTCCTCTGTGCGTTCAGTTCGAACGGCGACCAATGCTGGCTCTTCATCCGTCCAGCGTTGTTCCACTGCGGCGTGAACCTTGGACATCAGAGCCTCGCGCTCTTTGAGCAGTCTCACCTGCTCAGTCAGCAAGTGGTAGAGGCGTTCGAGTTCGTCGTTGAGGTTGCGTTGCAGCCGCCTCGCAAAGAGGCGGTTCTCAAAAACATAGTTCGGAATCTTCTTCTCAGTTGTATCCATTGCTGACCTCCGAGGAAGACGACTTTGGGCGCGGCCCGACCGGCCTTGAAATTCCGAGGCTTCCTGCGATTCTTTGCACCGTAGCGACTGAAATACAGTTCGCCTCGGCAATTGTCTGATAGGTCCGTGTGTCATCTGAGAGTTGTGCCTTGACCGCGTTATATATTTCGTCGCGAACACGACGTGCGGCCTGAATCAATTTTGATTTCCCATTCTTCATTGATTGTTCTCCTGAGCTACCTGCTAGTTGCTCATAGCTCTAATCAATGAATCCGAAAGTTTAAAAGTTGATTACCTGCGGGAATTTCGAGTGTGATATTGGTGGCGACCAAGTTGGACGGAAACCGCCAAAGAGGCACTGTCATTGGAGGCGTTTAAACGGCCTCAGCCGTAAAAAAAGCATTTGTGCCGAAAGGGCGTAACCCCGTAACGCCGCATCCTTTTAACTCCGGTTGTTAACTCAGGCGGCAGTTCAGTTTGCCCCGCAGCCATGTCAAGTTCAATTTACATTTCGGAAAGGTTTTGAGAAAAGTGAATATGGAGATGCGTATTGAGGGGTGAATGACGCCCCCATACGGAAGGAAACAATATGAGACATAAATCTACTGAGGCACAGCGTAAGCTGGCCGAATATGCGGAAAGCAATCTACATCTCTCCTATAAAGAGCTTGCCGAAAGACTTGGATGCAGCCAGCAGACAGTTTCTCGTGCGTGCCTGAAGTTCGGCGTCCGCCGCAAGCGCGGCCCGCTGACCGAAGCTGACCTTGCCAAGTTGGCGGAACCTGCCGCTACGCAAACAGATGCCGCTGGCATCTACCGCCACGGCGAGTGGGCACCCAACCTTAATGGACGTGCCCTTCCGGTTCATGAGGAAGAAGAGGACTACAAGCACGAGAAGGCGGCAGAAGCAGCGGAGGCCAACGATGCCCGATAAGTCGATGCAGGAGAAGATTCAACAGTTGCGGGAGAAGCTGGAACTTCAGAAGCAGCAGGTTGATGTGCTTAGTGACCTGTGGTACACCTTGTTTCCAAGCCCCATACATAAGATTGACCCCGGCCAATTTCTCACTTGGATTCGCAAGTATGAGTTCGACCACATCGTGTCCTCTTTTGAGTCCGGGGCGGATTGGCTCAGCACCGAGATGCAGAAGATTGAAGAAGGCGCGGAGGATGCCCTCCCTCAACCTCCCGGCAAGATTAACTTAATTAAGATTGTCAGCAAGAACATGGTCAACCGGAAGGTCATCTCAGAAGTCAAGGCCAAGAGAGCGAAATGACCAGCAAGGAACTCAACCAAATCGCCGAGATACTATCTGGCAGCGGTCGGTACAAGTTACTCGATTGTAGCCGGAAGGATGTCTACGACCTACCAGCAGGTGCGTTCAAGCTGTGGCATGTAATATACCGCATGGAGACCAACCAAGAAGCGTATCCAAACCTGGATACCCTCACACGGGAGGCAAGGATGGACAAGAAGACGGTTATCAAGTGGCGTAAGTATCTGCTTGAAACCGGATGGCTTGTCAAGACGGGTGGGAACGCAGCGGAACATTACTCCAAACCTTCACAGGGAGCACACCTTTGCCCAACTGTACGGGTAGATGACCCAACTAAGAGGGGTGGAATTTCTCCACTGGGTGAGGGGGGGTGGAATAACTCCACCCCAATTTCTCCACTCAATGCTTGTTCTTGTTGTTGTAGTTGTCCTTGTAGTTGCGTTGAGGTTGGTATTGAAGTAGGAACTAAGCTTAAGCTTAAGGTTAAGCCTGAGTGTGATGATGTATCCTCCTTTCCTACAGAGACTACTTCACTTCGCTCAGCCGAAAAGCAAAAACCAAACCAACGGCAAAAACAAAAACAACAACAACAACAACAACAACCCGAGCGTGTATCGTCTGCCGCTAAATGGTTAGCTAAGTACGATGCTCCCAAGCCGGTTGAGTTTAACTCATGGAATCAGGAGACCCGTTCCAAGTGGACAGTTGACCACGACCGTAAGAACCTGAAGGTTTCCGTCCCGGTTGAAGTTAAGCCTGAGCCTAAACCCATGGTTCTTCCCGTTGAGTCAAAGCCAGAGGTACCCGCCCTGCCCCCTGTAGTGGAGTCGGCTACGCCGATGTCACCACAGTCAGGGTATGAGTCGCACAAGCCTGTGACGGCCACGGTGACGGCACCAGCTAAAGCACCCGTGCGGTCGGCTATGCCGACGCCCCCCAGTTCCGCGCCACCCCCCAAACCAGCCGAGCCCATTGACTACCGACCGGTTTGGATGAAGATGCTTGCCAAGGAAATCTACACGTTCCAGACATGCTTACACGGCAATGTGAAGCCGCCCACGGATTGGGAAACCGCGTGGCTTGCCGATACTGATGCGTTGGTGAAGCTTGCCGAGGGAAAGGGTTCCATGCCGGGCTCGATGCTCACCGGCGTAATTGCGTTGAGTCAAGTTCGCTACGCGACCAAGTACATCACACCCCGCGCAATCTTGGCCGACGTGATGCCCTTAGGCCGGGAGGTTGTGGAACTCATTACCCAAGGCACTTTCGCAGAAGTCAGGGACGCATACTACGAGGTCGTATGTCCACCTGAGCAACAATCTGATGAGGATGAGTTAGATGATAAGCCAACGATGTGGATAGACCCTGAGGTCAAGGCCGCACGGGAACGGAAGGAACTCGCCCAACTCATCACGCGATGGAATACATGGCTTGATGCCCACACGCCACAGGAGAAGATGGCATGAACAGGATGACTAACCTGAACGATGCCTATTGTGTATTCCGATGATGTGGGCCACGATTACGGTGAAACAAAAAATGCGACCCACATCGCAACCCACATCACACCGGAATCAGCGGCCCACATCGACCGGAATACGCAGCATAGCCATGCTGCCGTAGTTTCCCGGCGTCGTAGCTTCTTCCAAGATCAATAAAATTCTGTCGTGACGGTGGCCGCCCGGATGATGCACCCATGCGGAGGTTCGATAGGAACTGCTGCAGTCTTTCCGGCGGTACGGCGTCATCAAACAGGAAGTGAGTGTTAAGTCGGAAATCCGTAGGGGCCTCGAGGCGCAACTCGATTCCGGGGAAAAGTTGCTTTTTCAGTATGCCCGGATCGAGCAAGACGTATTCTCGGATAGCGAGATAACCGTCGAAGGTCCAGTAATCCATGATGCAAAAGGCGTCCACGTCGAGGACATTCATCTTCTCGACGATCGCTTTGCACGTGTCTTCCCGTTCAACCGCGGTTTGATCCTGAAGGCGCTTACCGCGCCAGTGGTAAGAGGCCGGCGTATGAATGTGCAAGTCCCATTTACGCCAGATGGAGCCGACTGGGTTCATGGTGGTGTGCCCTGTACGCTTTTGGATTGATTCTAGAGCCTGTTATTAACTTCTGGACAGTGCTGAGTTCGA
>PKXI01000360.1 GCA_003133425.1 Acidobacteriaceae bacterium | reverse complement strand
CTACACCGCCCCCGCCTCCGGAACAACTTTCACACTCTGCCTGTAAAGCCGCACCTCCGAAAAACTCGCCTTGCAAGCCATAATCCTGCAACCAGTATGACAAGATGATAAGATACTCTTATGTAATGCGAGGCTCTCCTTCTTGAAGATACTTATCACTGGTGGCTCGGGATTTATTGGGACGCGCCTGGCACGCGAGTTGCTGAAGCGCGGCGAACTTGCAGGCCGCGAAATCAGCGAGTTGGTTCTTGCCGATCTCCGCCCGCCGACAGCCGACTTGCTAGCCGACGGCCGGGTGCGCGCTTCCGCCGGAGCTTTGATCGATCAATGCCCACGTTTGTGCAGCGAAACCTTCGATGCGGTATTTCATCTGGCCGCGGCTGTGTCTGCCGAATGCGAGGCCAACTTCGAACTCGGCCTGGGCACCAACCTTGACTCCACCCGCGCACTTCTCGACGGCATGCGCGCGGCCGGCAATGCGCCACGCTTTGTGTTTGTCAGTTCCGTCGCGGTCTTCGGTTCCGACCCCGGCTTGCCCATGCCCGCCGTCATCCGCGACGACACGCTGCCCACGCCGCAATCGTCTTATGGAATTCAGAAATTCATCTGCGAGCAGCTGGTGGCCGACTACACGCGTAAAGGCTTTATCGATGGGCGCAATGTGAGGCTGATGACGGTCGTCGTTCGCCCCGGCCAGCCCAATGGCGCGGCCTCAGGATTTCTTTCGTCGATTGTGCGGGAACCGTTGAACGGTGAGCTTGCGATCTGTCCCGTATCGCCGGGGACCAGGGTGGCCCTGGCGTCACCAGCAAATACCATTGACGGAATAATTGCGATAGCTGAGGCCTCAAGAGAGGCCCTGGGCGGCCGCAACGCTGTCAACCTTCCAGCACTCACCGTCAGCGTGAACGAGATGCTGCACGCCCTTGAAGTGGTAGCCGGACCTTCAGTGCGAGCGCTCGTCCGCTTCGAGCCGGACGCAACGATCGCCCGCATCGTCGGCGGCTGGCCGGCGGTTTTTGACGACTCTCGCGCCAGGCGGCTCGGCCTCAACCCGAATCCCGATTTCATTTCCATTATCCGCGAATACATCGACGAACGCGCACTGCGTGTGTCGCAGTTGGAAACGGAAGCGAGTCGATCGACAACCTGCGCCGACCTTTCCGGCGCATTATCATAACCATCGCAACCCAATAAGGGAGTAATCATCGTGCCTAATTTTGCAGCCAATCTCACCATGATGTATGGGGAACACAGCTTTCTCGATCGCTTTGCTGCCGCAGCTCGCGACGGCTTTACTGCAGTTGAGTATCTGTTTCCCTACGAATATCCCGCGGACACGCTGGCCGCTCTTCTCAAGGAACATGGCTTGAACCAAGTCCTCTTCAATGCACCTCCGGGCGATTGGAAGGCGGGTGAGCGGGGCTTGACTGCCCTGCCCGGGCGCGAGGCCGATTTCCGCAAAGGCTTTATGAGCGCACTCGAATACGCGCGCACTCTGAAATGTCCGCGCATTCATGCCATGGCCGGCATTGTCGCGGCCGGGGCAGATCGCGCACGGATGCGCGAGACATATGTGGCCAACCTCGCCTGGGCCGCCGGAAAGGCGCAGGCGGAAGGCGTCGATGTGCTGATTGAACCCATCGCCCAGCGCAACATGCCCGGCTTCTTTCTGAACTATCAGGATGAGGGGCACGCGATCGCTGCCAAAACCGGCTGCTCTAACCTGAAAATTCTGATGGACCTCTTCCATTGCCAGGTTGCCGAGGGCGATCTCGCGATTAAGATCCGCAAGTATATTCAGGACCCGAAGCAGACCGGGGTCGGCCATTTCCAGGTCGCGGGCGTCCCGGAGCGTCACGAACCTGACACAGGTGAAGTGAACTATGGCTACCTCTTTGACCTGATCGACGAAGTCGGCTATGAAGGCTGGATTGGCTGCGAATATTCTCCGAAAGCTGGAACATCCGAAGGTCTGGGCTGGTTCAAGAAGTTCGCAGCCGTAGTTGCTTGAAATATCTGCGTGGACATTGGCTTAATCGGCCCGGTGCGTGTAACTCTACTCGATTTATTGTCTTGCATGGTGGGCGCTTGAGGACAGGAACCTCGGGCGCCCACCGTTCGATTGGGCCTGAGGAGGTTCATCGAACGAGCGTTCCAATGAATTCGCACTGTCTCGCATGTTTTTGATGACAGGCGCCGTAAGTTCATGTATATATTCTCTGAACGGTTGCACCCGCGACTGCAAAGTTTCATTCTTCCCCAAGCTTTAACCGTTAAGACCGATGCAGCCGGGCAGTTCATTAAACGCATTTTCACAAAGTGCGACCTTCCCCATTCCTATAGGATTTTTTGGGCCGTCAGGGCGTTTTGAGAGGAACAGCCAGAGGTTGATTCTTCCTGTGCGACAGCTTTGACTGGATAGTCTTTCCCGACCTGCCTTGGAGAAGGACATAGCTGCGTCCGCGTCTGCGGCCGGCATGTCCGTTGCGCGACTCGGATGGATGGAACAGTGATCGGTATGCGACTTGCCCACTGATTTGGTTCGTTGCGTGACGCGATTTTGGTTGATGGAGATCGCCCAATGACTGGTTGGTTGTGGATGGAGTTTTCGAGAGGTCTGCGAAGACGTTCGGCCGGCAAAATGAGTGGGTGGCTTGCGCCGATATTTCTTCTAGGATTAGCCGCGATAAGTCCTTGCGCACTTGCGCAGGTTCCAACAATTACCAGCATCACCCCGAACACAGTGACTGCGGGCGGTCCGGCTTTCACTCTGACGGTGACGGGAACGAATTACAACGGCACGTCCACAGTGAGCGTGAACGGTACCGCGCTTGTGCCGTCGTCGGCGACCGCGACTCAATTGCTGGCCACGGTGCCGGCCCAATTGATTACGACGGCAGGACAGCTACCGATTCAGGTGATCAATCGTGCTGCTACCGGCGGTCCACTTCCCTCGAATACAGTGACGCTGACGGTGAGCCCGCCAGCGCCTGCGCCCATTCTCATCAGCGCGGCTCCGGGGTTTCCGGTACGCGGGGAGAGCCAGGTACAGATGACGCTGGTGGGCGCGAATTTCAGACCAGGGGCGACGGTGGTAATTTCGCCGCCGCTGGCTTCGCTGAGCGCATCCACAGGCAGGACGCAGGCTGCAGACGTGCGCGTACTGAGCGTGAGGCTGGTGAACTCCGGACTGATGACCGCGCGGATTGACGTAAGCCCAACGGCAGCGATAGGTCTGCGCGCGATTGACGTGTTGAACGCGGATGGCACGAGCACGGCGGTTGGGATCGGAATTGCCGCGGGAGGAAGCTCGCAGCCGGTGCGTGTGCAGGCGGGCAGCTCGCTGGGCGCGCCGGTGACGGTTGTGAACCTGAGCCTGATGCATCCGCGCAACGGAACCGTGGTGATGCGCAACCAGGAATTATATGCAGATGCGATTCTAGGCGGAGCGGGATCAGGAACCGTGATTGGCCAGTGGGTATGGGACGGAAATGTGGTGGAACAATTTTCCGCTTCGTTTGTGGGTGGAACAAGCACCACGATTACGACGCGCCAATCGCTGCCGACTTCGTTTCTTGGACCGCACACGCTGCAGTTGCGCATGGTGCAGCCGAACCAGGTGGCGAGCGTTCCCATTACCGTGGTGGTGAATCCCGGAAACTGGCAACTGGAACAGTTGGTGCTGCCGGAGTATGGCGCGGCATTTACTTCGGCCAATCCACCGTCGCTTTTGTGGGCTCCGGTTCCGGGCGCTGAAAGATATCAGGTGGGATTCACAGATCAGCCTTACTTGAGCTCGGTGGAAAGATGGTTCGATGTTGTGGACAATCGCTGGGACGTGCCTGCGGGGGTTTGGCAGGAATTGCCGGCAGGTCCGTTTTACTGGACGGTGCGCACCATCGACTCGAACGGAGTGCCGCGACGGCCGTTGCCACTTCGAAGCATCAGTCGGGTTGCCGATGGCGGATTGAGCGCAACGCATCCGACGCCCGTGCGCACCGCGGCTGGGCATACGCTGCTGGAGTGGACACCGGGGCTCACGAACGGATATTACTTTGTGACCATAAGCCGCGACTTTGCGGGGATGCAGATTGTGCGGCAGTATCTGACCAGGGACGCAAACCTGGATTTGCGCGCCGTGGAAGCGAAGCTGCTTGCGGGGATGACTTACTACTGGCAGGTAGATGCGATTTCGCCGGCTGGACAGTTGCTATTCTCCGGACCGGTTCAAAGTTTTGTTGCAGAGCCGGGGCTTGGTCCGCAGTCGGGGCTGAGAGGGCCGGAGAAGACGCTGTTTGCGAAGCCGATTCTGCTGGCTTCACTGGGCGCGCCGGTTGCGCTGCCTGCAGCGCTGGATCTCTCAAGCGTGATTGGAGGTCAGACACCGGCGCCGGGGAGCAGCACAAATCAATTGCAGCCGCCGATCGCGGTGAGCTTTCAATCGCCGGTCAATCCGGCCGAAGTGAGCCTGATGGTGGATGACGTCGACATCACTACGCTGGCGCAGATATCGGAGTCGAAGGCTACATTCACACCGCCTCTGGCATTGTCGGGTGGAGAGCACACGGTGAATCTGAGCGTGGGCAGCGATGCTACGACGTGGAAGTTTACCGTGGTTGCGCCTGCTGCGCCTGCCTCTTCGCTGGCCGCATCAGGCCCTACGCTCGTACCAGGCACGGATGCGGAAGCACCGCCTGCTACAGCGTCGCCGAGCACCATGCCGACAGCAGCGACGGTTGCAACAGCACATCAATCTGCAGCAAAGACTCCGCCTCAGGCGAAGATGCCGGCGGCTGAGAAAAACAAAGCAGGGCCTGCGCTTGAAGGTCAGATCGGCGTGAACACGCAGTGGGTTTCCGGCTCCAATCCGCCGGATACAAATGTAGTGTCGCTTGCCGAACACGTGACTTATCAGAAGGGCCCGTGGCATATGGAGGCGAATGGCAGTGGCCTGTTGAACTCGGTTCTCAATCCGCAAGTGCAGCGGACGAGCAAGGGACAGGTGAATGAATATGTGTTCCAAGCCGGTTACAAGGGGGAAAGCTGGGGAACGAATCTGCGCTTCGGAATTGTAACTCCCGCACTCTACACCGACGCGCAGTTTGTAACTGCCGCGACGCCGCGCCAGGGTGCTGAATTGACTGTGAAGTCTCCGGTGGGTACGCTGGGAGGCTTTGTGAATACCAACGACACCGCTCTGGGAGGCGGCGCAGGAATCAGCTTTCATCAACAAATCCAGGGCGCGAGTTACCAGGTTCGTTTGCCCAAGTGGGCGGAGTTGCGGGGAATGTGGCTAAACGCAAAGGATACCGGAGCACCAACTACAGTGGGCTACGATTCGATGGGCAATCCGATTATTCTGCCCAATCCGGTGGCGCCGGTTTCTGCCGGGGATGCGATGGGCGCCTTGCTGAAATTGCATCTGGGCAAGAATTGGCTGTGGACCTCAGAGTACGCAATCAGTTATGACAATCCCAATCTCTCCGATCCCACATCCAAACGGCAGTTCGGACGGGCGTGGCGAAGTGCGATTGCCGGGCAGGTCGGTAAAGTGAATGCGAGTGGCGATTTTCGCGAGTTGAATGCTAACTTCGGTACTCCGGCGAACCCGAGCCTGACGCAGTCGAGCCAACCAAATGTTCGCGGCGTGGATGCTTCTATAAGTGACAGAACACGCGCTGGTAACTTCGGGCTGACTTATACGTTCCTTGATAACAATGTTCACCCCACAACCACCGCGGAGTTACGCATGAATAGCTTCGACGAGACCTGGACCAAGGCACTGGGTGTGAAGACCAACTTATCCATGGAGGCACGTCAATCGCTTACCGGGACGGGAGCGATTCCCGCGGCCTTGCAAGGGATGCCGCCTGCGCAGACGGGCGCACAGGATTTGCGAGTTTTCTATGGGAGTATCACAGTGAGCCGCACCTTCGGCGCTGTGTCATTGAATGCAGGAGCAACGCGGGACTGGAATCGGAACAACTATATGCCGAGTGCGGACACGATAACTTCGTCGATCAACGTGGGGGCGACCCTCACTGGGCGCGGGGTCTTTCAGTTGAACATGCAGGGAAATGTGAACTGGGTTGCGGCGGATGGGCTGACGGTGGGGACCTCGCGCAACTATACCGTGAATGTGCAACCGGCTTTTATATGGAAGCGTCCGGGGCTGCAGGTTTCGCCGCTGATCACCTTGACGAGGGGGCAGACGCAACTGACCGGCGGGACGGAGACGAGTGATACCTTCACCGGGCAATATGGCGGCCAACTCTCGTGGACGATGCCGGGCAGGATGAAGTTCAGCACCTTGACCGCGCAAGGGAGTTACAACCAGAATCACGACAACATCGCTTTGCTGGATAGCAATACGACGCAGTTACTGGTGCTGTGGACCTTGACCTGGGGACATAAGCATACGTTTTGAGGTGTTAGTCCTGCGATGAACCGGCAGATACACTCCGCTCCTTGCTTGCCTGGTGTTATTGGCCGGGGCGACGGCGTTTGCATCGCGCACAAGATAGTTATCGTGGCGTTGATAGCGGCGGTGTTTTGCGTATCGGGTTCGGCACAGACTAGTCGGCAGGTGCAAAGGACACCTGGACAATCGCCACAAACATTACAACAAGGTTCGCAGCAACCTGCACCACCGGTCTTTACGTCATTCAGTCCTACGCAAGGGGCTGCGGGTTCAACCGTAACGATAACTTTCAACGGCGCTAACTTTGTTGCGCGGGCAATGAATTTAACGTTCTCACCGTCGCAGGGGATCTCGGTGAGCGGATTGAAAGTGACCACTTCCGCGCAGATCACGGCGCAGGTGCAGATTGCCGCCAATGCGCAACAGGGCAGCCGTCAAGTGTTTCTTGTTGATGGCGATCACGATCTGCGGATCGCGACGCCGTTTATGATCACGGCCGCTGCACCGAATAACTGCCCGCCTGGAATGCTGACACCGGCAGGCTGTGGCACTACGCAAACTGCGGCCCCTGCGCTGCGCGGATTTACGCCGGTACAGGGGACGCAGGGAACGACAGTTGCTCTGATATTCTCGGGCATCAACTTTATTTCGCCTGCCGCGTTGCAGTTTACACCAAACAGCGGGATCACGGTGCTGTCTGCCACGGTAACGAATGGCAATGAGATTCAGGCGCAGATTTCGATTGCTCCGAATGCTTCGCTTGGCTCGCGCAACGTTATCGTGACTGTTGGCGGCCAGACTCGGCTAACCGCATCGAACACCTTCACTGTGATGTCTGGCGCTCCCACAGCACGGGTCGCGCCGATGCAGATTCTGCGCGTAGTTCCCAACCAAATTGCCGCAGGCAGCCAGAATGTGGACTTGACTCTCGAAGGAACCAACTTTGTTCCCGGTACGCAAGTCACGTTCACCATCGGAGCCGGCGTTCCCGCGAATGTGTTTGCAAACGGTCCGGCACGCTACATCAACAGCACCGAAATGCACGTGAGCGTCAATGCGCTGCCTTCCGCGCTGCCTGGGGGCCGCGACATCAATCTGCAACCACCGGGACAGGCTGCGTTTCAGAGTGGGACCCGCGTCAATGGCCAGCCTGGCGCATCGACGCAGCAGGTTGTGGTGGGCAAAGGAATGTTGAATGTTTTGGCGGTAAAGCCATCAGGGCCGCCGACAGCGTTAAAGATTCCACCAATCACTTTGCAGAAGATTACCCAGGGAGTTATAAGGCTGGATGCGCCGCTCGGTGCTGTAACGCAAAGCGACCAATACGAGACTTTTGCAGTTCCTTTGCTGGATGACAATGCCGTGTTTAAGTGGCATGAGCAGAATCCGGGGCTGGCTGACTATTACGAGTTGAGGATTTACGCCAAGGATGGCAAGACGCTGTTGGCAACACAAACGATCACCGGGAAGAGAACTCTCGCGCTGGGCGCGCCCGGAGGCTTTATCAGTGTGGTGCCGACGTATTACCGTCCAGACCCCGCATTTCTGAAGACGGTGTTGGAACCGACGCGGAGGCTGGTCTTCAATGGTGGTTTTCAAAATGTCGGCATTGGAGGAGGCGCTGCCGCACAGTCGGGCGCAGGATCCGGAGCCAGCACCACTCCTCCCGCCGTTCCCGATCAGTTGAACGGGAAACTGAGTCAGGGCGACTTGGAGTGGGAGGTAGCAGGCTTTCACACGTACAACAAGAATGGCGTGAGGACGCAGCCGCAGTTGAAGCAAATCAGCAATGGAGCGGCGCAAAACGCGAACGCGCAACAGAACGCTGCTAATGCGCAGAATGCAGGCGGAACTATCGATGTGCAGGTGGAGATATCGGATCGCTGGCCTTTGAAGGCTCCACTCGCGCCCACTGGACTGGCGTGCAGCGGGACGGGAATAACTACCGGGAATTTACAGATTCAGAATTTGTCAAAAACAAGCAATGATCCCAACAGCTACGTGGGCGATAAGTGGTCACTAGGTGGGACTATTGATCTCTCGCGCTCACCTTATCTGCCCGACTACACTTCGCAGACTGCGGTTCCACCTGGCTCGACATGCGGCAATCAGTGTCTTGTCAAAGATGTTACGCAGGTCGACTTCAGCAACGTGTTCGTGGACTGGGGTGATGGAACGGTTGTGCCTTTGGCCGCGCCACCGGTTTCTGCAAACGTAACTAACTGGGACCCCAGCCAGCCTGTGGCTCTGCCCACTAACTCCACCAGCACGATGCAACATGCATATCAGGTCGCTGGCGGCTTCACAGTTCGTGTTTACCAGATCTCAAGCGAGGATTTGCAGCATGTAAGCGAGTCGGCTATCTCATCGAGCGTGGATGGTCCGACGACGCCGTTTCTGCAGACTGCGCTGCTGTCGAAGATGGCTTCGCAGGGCGGCGTAAGCAAGAGTGGGCTCACGCTCACAGGAGTGCAAACAAATTTCCAGCAGATCCTTTCGCAAGGCAGTGGTAGTTCTCCTGCTTCGCAGGCGGCCGGCGACGCCTACATGCTCTATTGCCAGACTTTGAATATTACAGTGCCAGAAGACCTGGCTGCAGATGGGCCTCTGCATCTGAAGGGCATTGGCGATCCGGACTTTGGCGCATACGATATTGCCCGATTCAAGACTCCCGTACTCGATCATGTTGCTGCTGGTAGCCCGCTGGGAAGGCCCGCTCCACCTGCGGAAACTCATCCCGAGCGAGCGCCAACGGGCCTGCAAGCGGGTGCAGGCAAGCCTGATCAGCATGGCCAGATTGTACTGGAGCCGATACGCGCGACGGGGCAGCAGCCTGCGGCGATCTGCAGCAGTTGCGATGATGGAATTGATGCGACAACTTCGCTGCAATATTACGGACGCGGCCAAGTGCGCGTAACGTGGGTCGTCGATGGCGTTCAGTCGCAGCAGACGCTCTCCATCGGCCCTTCGCAGGCACGCAAGGATTTGACACGTCAAGGGTTCACCACGATCCAGTTTGCAGGAATGGTGATTCCGGTTCCGATTCCCGAGCCACCGATCATAATTTCCAACAGCAAGCCGATTGATTCCCCCGGATTGCAGGTTCAGCCACTGGGCAACCACAACGTATTGGTAGAGGCCGATGTTCTGCCGCAACCCACGGCGCCGAATCTCTCCAATGCAGTGAACAAGGCATTAGGGTCGCTGATGCCATCGGGGCTTGCGGCGGGCTCATCGGCAGTAAACAGCGGCGGCACAGTTACACAGGCGGGTCCGAATATTGCTGAAGCGCAATCGCTGCTGAACACGCTGGCACCGCCCGCAGGGAGCAATCTGCTGCCGTTGAAGATCGGCCTGCTTTCCGGTTCTAACAAAAGCGTCTCCGGGCTGGGTGCAGTGCAGTATGTGAACGGTCCACTTCAGCAGGCGGTTTCGCAATTGGCCGGTTCCCTGCCGGACCAGCATGTGGCTTCAAATCCGAAACTCTATGAGGTTGTTGCTTCCGATCCGAGTAAGCCGTGTAAGTTCCTCTTCCCTGTCAGAAGTGGAGGTTCGTTCGAGATAAGTGGGATTCAGAATCATGTTACTCAGCAAGGGGGAAATTACAGCGGAACGGGTAACCTGATTCTTCATCTGGCTAACTCAAGCAGCGGAGGATATGACGAGTATCCTCCCGTTCCGGTGCAGATTAGTAACTGGAGCGTTCCCGATGGGNNGGGTTACAGGGAAGCATTCAGAGGTTGAGCGGGCAGGCGGGCGGAGAGTTGGATGCAACGCTGAACGTCTCGCTGAGCGACGACACGCTGCGCGAGCCTGGTGAGTTACCCGTGGTGTGGAACGGCGTGCAGGCAGAGTTGAAGCCGAATGGCGATTGGATCAAGGATGGTCTCACACTTCCGACCACGCTGATTGGCTGGAGCGCGTTCACCATGCAGTCAAGTTCCGTGCGTCTTGACCTGAGCCATCACGATGGTGATGCGGCGGGCTCCCTATGCGGTCCGTTAGGTGGAGCGGATTGGGTTGGCGTGCGCTTCCCGGGCCTTGCGATTACGCCGTACACGATGAATCTGGTTTCGAGCTCGTCGCTGCAGCCGACGGTTACAGACTGGGGAGTGATTGGAAGCGGGCTTTGCGGTGCGCTTAATACCGGGCCATTCACGGCAGGACTTGGCAAAGGTTCGGTCAGCTTTCAGTCGATCAATGCCGCGGCGTCGAATGGGACTTTTACCGCACAGTACAACGGCATGGACGTTTATATTCCGTGGCTCGATACGCATCTGAAGGGGAATGCAACGCTGCAGTCGGGCGGCGGCAAACAGGCTAACATCAGCTTCCCGCTCAGCAGTCCGTCGGTTACGAAGAGCTTTGGCAATTTTGGTTTTACTGCCAGCAATCTGAAGTTCACCGAGGAGCAGAATGTTGGTTGGGTTGTGCAGGCGAATACGCATTTTGTCTTTTCCGCGCAGAACAAAACATTTTCGGCTTTTGACCAAGTCTTCAATTTTGGAATGGACGGACGTGGCTACTTTGCGCAGGGCAACCAGGCAAAGGATGTTTCGCTAGGCGGAAGCTCGACGCTGGGCCAGACGCCGGTGGATCTTGCATCGGTTCACCTGACTGCGCCGGCCTCTGGACCGCAGGTACTGGCGGCGTTATTCAGCACCAACGTGCACTTGTCAGAAGTGATGGCGGCGGCAACGGCACAGGTGAATTATTCCGTCGATAACAGCGGAACTAACTATACGGCGACGGGGCCGTCGTTTGCGCCATTCACGATCGATGTTCCGTATCCTTCGGGCCAGCCCAGCGCGGATGCAAAGGTTCATCCGGTGTACTCGGGATCGGGCGGATCGGGTGGAGATGAAATCTCGGGTTCGGTGGATTTATCCGAGTTAGGCGGTCCGCCGATAACTGGGGAATTTCGCCTGGGTTATCAGGGAGGGCATGATTATTGGCTGACGCGCATAACTTATGCGCTTGGTCCGACGGGATTACCTATCATTTCAGTCCCGCCAGTGATGAACCTTTATCGCGTGCAGGGTGGGCTTGGTCATAACTTCCCTATCAACGCATTTGAGGATACAGGGTCACTGAAGGCTGAACCGCCTGTTATGGATAACTCATTCCTGTTCATGGCGGGGATTCGAGTGGGAATGCCGGACCAGTTCACTTATACGCTGGACGGCGATCTGGCTATCAAGGCCGGCGGTCAGGATGCCGGCGCGCGCATTGACTTCCATGCCTGGCTGTTGAAGATGGCCGACAGCGGGAATGGGGATTTTCAAGGCTATTTGCAATATGCCGGGGGTAACTTCGATGCGCGGCTGTGGGGGCATCTGAGTCTCCTTGGCGGAGTTGCCGCAGTTGATCTGGGCAATAGCGCCAACAATGCTGCGGTTGATATGCACTTTGGACCGAGCGGTCCGTGGCACGTTGATGCGGGCAAGCAGCAAGGGCCGCGGATCAGCGGTCAGTTGCTGGATACGACTGCGAATATGTACCTGATGCTTTCCGACGCGGGGCTTTCGATTGGAGGCGGGGAGGGCATCAACCTGGACGTCGGCGACGACTCGGTTGCATCGGCGTATGTGCGCGGCGATGTGGATATTGGATTGACAGTTACTCCGCAGCCGCATATATCGGGAGATTTTTCGGCCAGTGTATCAGCTGGTGTATGCGTTGACAGCGTGTGTGTGAGCGCTGGTGTTTCGGCGCAGATTCATGCCGAGGCGCTGCCGTTGGAAGTGCAGGCATCCGCAAGCATTGGGTTGCCGTGGCCGCTGGGATCGATTTCGTTCTCAGTGCATTTGTGAGTGGGTGATGGCGAAGAGATGACTGGTCGCTTGAAAATTCGGTTGCTGCTGTTGGCTGTGCTGCTGCTCGCGGATCGTGCCGCGATTGCGCAGCAGGCCAATGGCGCGATCTTTGCTGCTTCCGATGGAAAGGGGCAGATTTCGCTGCTGTGGTTTCCGCCGCCCTCGCAATGGCCGGCCGGCGGATGGAAGTTATCCGACTCAACGGGCCAGACGCTGGCGGCGAAGATTGCGATGGCGGATGCAAGTGCGTTGCAGGCACTTTCGGTTGAAGATGCCGATGCGATTCGGCGTTTGCCGGCGGTGATGGCAACGCATGATGCGAGTCCGAAGCGGGCGCAGTTGTTCAACATCATCGGGCTGCGGGCGTTGACTGATCCGGGTTATGCACGGGCACTGGGGATTGCGTGGACAGGGCAGAACGTTGCGGCGGGTAGCCGTACGTATACCGTGCAGGGGCTCGATGCGAGTGGGAATCCGGCCGGGCCGCAATTGACGAGTGTCGCGGTGGATGCAAGCGTGGCAACCGCATTGCCGCCTTCGCCGGATGGAGTGCAGAGCAGGTCGGATGAGCGCGGGGTGCTGCTATCGTGGCCGCCGCCTGCGGAGAACAGACAGCTGCCTGCGATCGCATATGTTGTGGAGCGGGATGGCGGCGGGCAGACGGGCGCTGCCGTAACAGCGAAGCCGGTTATTCCTGGAGTGCGGTGGGATGCGAAGATTCCCCTGGTGCTCGACAGCAATGCTCCGCCGAACGAGATGCTCACTTATCGGGTTTACTGCGTGGATGCGTTTGGACGCCGCAGCGCGCCGGCATCGATCAAGATATTCTTTCCGGACTTTCATGCGCTGGAGCCGCCGCATCCGGTGACGGCGGCGAGCGGCGCCGGGAAAATCGTGGTGAGTTGGCCCGCGGCGCAGAAGCCGAATCTTGCTGGATATGTTGTGGAGCGCGCGATGCTTTTTGACGGACCCTACGAGGCGCTCTCCGCACAGGCGCTGCCGCCTGACACATCGCAGTATGAAGATGACGCGGTGCAGGGGGGCGCTGCTTACTACTATCGCGTGCGCGCCGTGAACTCGCGTGGAGATTTAGGAACGCCATCGGCCGCGGCGACTGTGCAGGCGAAGAACCCAGTTGGACCGCCCAAGGTGGACGGGCTTGCGGCCGACGCGGGGCAGACTCGCGTGCGTCTGACGTGGAAGCCGGTGGAGTTTCCTGTGGCCGGATATTTTGTTGAACGTCGCGTTGTGACTGGAGCGGTGAGCGCGGAGCAATGGGTTCGATTGAATGCGCGCGTGACACCTGAGCCACTGTACGACGATGCGCTGGGCATGACGTCGGATGTGTCGATGGAGTATCGGGTGCTCGCGGTTGCATTTGATAATGCCGAGGGAACGCCGAGCAATTCTGTTCGGGTGGTGGTGGCGGACCAGTCGATTCCCGAGCCGCCTTCGATTACTGCGTCGAGCGGCGCGGATGGCAAGTCGCAGATCAGCTTTGTGCCGGCGCTGCCTGCGGAGCGGACGGCGCAGTTTCTGGTGCTGCGCTCAGGATCGCAGAAGGACCTGGGCGTGGTGATCGGAGATCCACTCACAGCGGATGCGCGCCAGTTCACTGATTTGTACATGAGCCCAGGCGAACGCTACTGGTATCGGCTGGTTGGTGTGGGCAAGAACGGCAATCGCAGCGATCCAACGGAGCCGGTTGCCATTCGGGTTGGCTCTCCGCAGATGGTGGCGCCGCCTGCTCCCACGGCCAGTTACTCGACCGATCCGTATCCGCATGTTGTCTTGCAGTTCCCAATGCCACCGGCGGGGTTGAGCGTGATTGTGGAGCGGCAGGAGGCGCAGTCGGACGCGTGGATTCGGATTGCGGGGCCGATGGCGACGCAGAGCGCTACTGACAACAGCGTTCCGGCTTCGCGGCCGGTGAGTTACCGGTTGAGCTATGTTTCAGACGATGGCAAGGTGGGGCCTGCTGGGCCGGTGGCTACAGTGTCTGCGAAACAGTGATTCGTGGTCAGGGGTCAGGGGTCAGGGGTCAGTTTTCAGTTGTCAGTTGTCCGTTGTCAGTTGCGGGTCATCAGTCGTTGGCTTTAACAACTGACCACGGGACTGTGGCGGTACGGGACATGATCACAGCACCTCGGGCGCCAGCGACACGATCTTCATGAAGTTGCGCTCACGCAGTTCGCGCGCCACCGGCCCGAACACGCGCGT
>PKXI01000191.1 GCA_003133425.1 Acidobacteriaceae bacterium | reverse complement strand
AAATTAGAAATGCTCTAGTGGCTGCGTTTCTCGATCAGACGGGTTCGGTGAGATTTGAGGATGCGATTCGCTTTCTCCGGAAGCTGCGGCCGGAAATCGCGCCGTCTCCGAATCTGATTCGCAGCGTTACGAGTGAGATTGTGTATGAAGACTAACTTCGACTGGAGGAGAGAGAAATGATCGTTCGCGATAACCAAGGAAAAATCGTCGGGCAGCTCGAACACTTTCGGGATGCCAATGGGAACACCGTGTGCACAAACACCACGTATTCGAACGAAAGGCCTGTTGTTCGGCTCATCACCGTTCGCGACTACCAGGGACACACCGAGAGCAAAACCATCCTGAACGGCAAGCTCCTGCCCTGATAGCGTGAAGCAGCACGCTGAAACGACGCGAACTTCGCCATCTCGCGGCGACGCTGGCACTGGAGGCCANNAGGGGGGGGTAACCGGTCGTCTCTCTGAACACGGGGCAGGCGACCAGCGCCTTCACCATCGATTTAGATTTGCACCCGCCAATGCGTACAGTCGTTGCTAAGTGTGCATCCGGGAGCAGACTGTGATCGCCTTAAGCATGGCTGCAGCCGGACAGCGCAACCCACGTGGTCTGAATGTGAGCCCGCCATCACATCGAAAGCTCGTGAATCTGCTTACACTCGACAGTCGCAGCCATTCAGATGAAAAAACGCCGGCAAGGAACTCGCGATGGTCGAACCCGTCATCGCCTGTCCACATTGCCACAAAGAGATCAAGCTGACAGAGTCGCTCGCAGCTCCGCTGATCGAAGCCACGCGTCAGGAGTTTGAGCATAAACTCGCATCAAAAGACACCGAAGTTGCCCGTCGGGAGGCTGCCGTTCGTGATGAGGAGCGGAAGCTCACCGAAGCCCAAAGGGATATCGACAAGCAAGTCGCTGAGCGGATTCACATCGAGCGCGAAGCGATCGCTGCCGAAGAGGCAAACAAGGCGCGCTTACTTATATCTGACGAGCTCGACGGCAAGAACAGTGAACCCGCCGAAATGCAAGAGGTCCTGGAATCGAAGGACGGCGAACTCGCCGACGCTCAGAAGGCGCAGGCGGAATTGATTCGCAAGCAACGAGAGTTCGATGACGCGANNGCGTGAATTCGATCTGACCGTCGAAACGCGGATTCGGGAATCGCTTGGCAATGTGCGCATAAAGGCCAAGCGCGAAGTAGAGGATGAACTGAAGCTGAAGATCGCCGAGCGGGAGGAAACAATCGCGGGCATGCAGCGGCAGATTGAAGTCCCGAAACAGAAAGACGAACAAGGGTCCCGGCAAGCGCAAGGCGAGGCTCAGGAGCTGGCGCTCGAGTCACTGTCGGCCACTTGTTTTCTGCACAGGCCNNGCTTTGAAGCCGTAGTCCATGTGCTGCTGAATGTGGCAGTGGAAGAGCGTGAGCCCAGGCTGATTGGCAGTAAAATCGACACTCGCTCGCCCATAGTAGGGAACAATCACCGTATCCTTGATCACTCCGGCGGTTTTCTTGCCATTGATCTCTGCCAGTTCCCAGAGATGTCGGTGCATGTGCATGGGATGGGCGTCGTCTGTGCGGTTGCGCATGACCAGCCGGTAGCGCGTGCCCTGATGGAGCACAAGTTCGTCCTCGTGCGGATAGGGCTTGCCGTTCACGAGCCATAAGTTGAACTTGCCTGCCCCGCCAGGAATCTTTTCAAACACCAATTCGATCGTCTGCTGGGGAGCGGGTGAACTTGAGCCGGCACTCCCGAAGATGGTGTAGTCCCAGGGTATTCTGGGCGGGTCGATCCATTGTGGCTGTTTGTGCTGACCGGTATACTCCACCACTACGCCGAGGCCCGACTCGCGAATCGTCTGCTCAGTCGAACCAAGTATCCAAATCCCGGGATTGTTCATCTCGACGATCGCATCGACACGTTCTCCCGCACCCAGGAAGATCGAATCGAGCAGCTGCGGGGTCGGGACCGGGTTTCCGTCGAGCGCGATCACCTTCATCTTATGACCGGCCAGCGCGATCCGGCGGTTCTCGATGGCGCTGGCGTTCAGAAAGCGGATCATCAGCCGCTGGCCCTCGCGGACGCGAATCGGCTCGCCGGATCCAAGCGCCTTGTCGTTGATCGAGTAGGTCATGGAGCCCACTTCAAGGCCGTCGGGGCCGGTGTTTATAACAGTTGGCTTTTCCGGCATGGGGCCATTGTGGGTATCGTCGTCTTCGTCATCCATTGTTGCGGTGAAAAACGGGTCCCAGTCGCGCAGGGCGAGAAAGAGCTCCTGGTCGAAATGACCGGGATCGTTGCCGCCGTCGACGTAAACAAAGCCGAACTGTCCGGTATACGCTCCCTTGTGCAGATCATCCATGGCCATGGCGTGTGAGTGGTACCAGCGGCTTCCTGCGGGGCCGGGGGTGAGTTGGAACCGGCGCTGGCCACGCGGAGGCACGAACGGAGAGCCTTCCTCCGCCGTGCCATCCACATCGGGCGGAATGAGCATCCCGTGCCAGTGCACAAGTTCCGGCGTGTCCGTGTCGTTGATTACGTCGACGGCGACCGGCTTGCCTTCCCGCATGCGCAGGACCGGCCCGGGCGCAGTCCCGTTGTAGCCGATGGTCGAAAGTATGTGCGAACGGTCGAGTTCAACCGTAACCGGGGCGATCCGAAGCGTGTAATCCGCGTTGCCCTCGGGCGCCGGAGCGGGCGGGGGCATCGTCATTCCGGCCTGTGCACGTACCAGCGCTTCGAGCGGCAGGCATGCTCCAGAAGCCTGCGCCAAGGCCATCCCACCTAGCTTGAGGAGATCGCGTCTTTTCACAGTCTTGACCCCTCCCGTGGGAGCGCGGCTGCCTGCATCGTCTCACGCTCCGGACGGCCCGGACAAGTGCGCCGGCTTTCTTCGCCAAACTGGCTGCAACCAACCGCGGTCTTCAACCGTCTAACGGGCAAGCGTTTCTGGTTCTCCCGCGCAGTTCCCCTTCGCGGAGGTCGTCTATGAAGCTCCCAAAGGTCAGACTCGTGACTGCGGCGGCAGCAGCAGTCTGTTGTATGGGACTGTGGGCCTTGCAGCGGACGGCGGATTTCGGCTTCGGCAATGAAGACTCGCCTACGAACGTCAAGGCGGAGTTTTACTGGTCGCGGCTGGCATATTCGTCGAACATGGCGAGTTACGGCGCCCAGGGCCGTCGTGGCTTTTGGGGATTCAACTCCTGGACACGCGACTATCCCAAGGCCGACCGTCAGTTTCTCATTGCCATGCACCGGCTGACCCGGATAGACGGCCGCCCGACAGAGCAGGTCGTTACGCTCGATTCCGATGAAATATTCAACTACCCCTGGATCTACGCGGTTCAGGTGCAGAACTGGACGTTTACCGACACCCAGGCCAAGCGGCTGCGCGAGTACCTGCTGAAAGGCGGGTTTCTGATGGTGGATGACTTTCACGGCACCGAAGACTGGGAGAACTTCATGAACGGCATGCGCCAGGTGCTGCCCAACCGCCCCATCGAGGATCTGCAGAGCAGCGACGAAATCTTTCATACCCTTTATGACATCGACGACAAGATGCAGATTCCCGGTGAACAGTATGTCTGGTCCGGACGCACCTACGAGAAGGATGGCTATCAACCCAAATGGCGCGCCATCCGCGACGACAAGGGACGAATTATTGTGGCCATTTGCCACAATATGCACCTCGGCGACGCATGGGAGTGGGCTGACGATCCGAATTATCCGGAGACCTTCGCTTCGATGGCCTTTCGCGTGGGGCTCGATTACATCATTTATGGCATGACCCATTAGTCCCGCGCTCAAACTCCGCCACAAGGCGGTATGGTTGTAACAGCGACGACGAAGGCTCATGCAGGACTGGAAGTGGACATGTTTCAGTTCCTCTTCAAGTATCCAAGTCCGGTCTTCACCAAGGGGCGCTTCGTGCTGCTCGGCACGTGGCCGGCATGGCTGCTGCTCGTGTTAATTGTCGCGGCTGCCTGCGGACTTGCGCTGCTGATTCGTTGGAAACTGCGCGAAGCCACACCCAAACTGAAAAGCTGGCGCGCCTCGGCGATCTGGGGAACGCAGTCGGCGCAGGTTGCGCTTATCCTGCTACTGCTCTGGCAGCCAGCGATGGTGGTGAGCGAATTAAGTTCACAGCAGAACATCATCGCCGTTGTGGTTGACGACTCACGCAGCATGAGCATTGCTGACAGCGAAGGCAGCACACGCGAGGCCGCGGCACTTGCAGCGCTTGATGGCGGCCTTCTTGCGGGGTTGAAAAAGCGCTTTCAGACGCGCGTTTATCGGCTTGGCAGTGAACTGACTCGTGTGGATGGGCCGGAGCGGATTGCGCCGGCGGAATCGGCCACGCACATTGGCAACGGCTTGAAGCAGCTTGCGACGGAGACTGCGGACTTGCCATTAGGCGCCATTGTGCTGCTAAGTGATGGCGGCGAGAACACTGCAGGGATCGGCGGCTCTGGCATCGGAATCGATGCCCTGCAAGCCCTGCGGAACCGCCGGCTGCCGGTGCACTCCATCGGCTTCGGCAAAGAGGAGCACGCGCACGACGTGGAGATTGAAGACGTCGGCATCGCGGCCAGTGCAATCGCCAACGCGCGTGTCGCCACGACGGTGAGCTTGATACAGCACGGCTATGCAGGCCAGAAAGCAACGCTCACCGTGCGCGACGCAGACAAGACACTCGCTGAGCGCGAGATCACGCTAGCTCAAGATGGACACATTCAGACCGAGCCGCTTTTCTTTCCCATCGGTGCAGCCGGTGCGAAAAGCCTAACATTCGGCGTCGAACCATTGGCCGGCGAAGAGGACCTGAACAACAACTCGGTGACGCGTCCCATCCTGGTCAGCGATGCGAAGCGCAGAATTCTATATGTCGAAGGCGAACCGCGATGGGAATACAAGTTTATCCGGCGCGCAGAAGAAGATGATCCGACTGTGCAGATGGTTTCCATGCTGCGCACCAGCGAAAACAAGGTCTACCGCCAGGGCATCAGCGATCCGGGCGAACTCGCCGGCGGTTTTCCGGTGCGGCCAGAAGATCTCTTCGGTTATGCGGGCATCATCATCGGTTCGGTTGACGCCGATTACTTTACGCCGCTGCAGCAGGAGTTGCTGCGCGAATACGTGGATCGCCGCGGCGGCGGAATCCTCTTCCTGGGCGGGCGCTCATCATTGAGCGATGGCAGTTGGGGCGCGTCTGCGCTGAACGATCTGTTGCCGACCTTCTTGCCGGCGGGAAATCACAGTTTCCATCGCAACCCGGCAACTGTGGAGTTGACCTCCGATGGCGTGGACTCGCCCATCACCCGGCTGCTCGACGACCCGGACAAGAACACCGAGCGCTGGAGGAGGCTTACCTATCTTGCCGACTATCAGGATGCCGGCTCACCCAAGCCCGGCGCCGTTGTGCTGGCCGATCTGAACGCGGGCCATCGCAAGCTGCCGCTGCTCGTTACCCAGAACTACGGCCACGGCCGCACGGCCATATTGGCAACCGGCGGAACATGGCGCTGGCAGATGAGCGAGGCGCTCGGCGACCCATCGCACGATCTGTTCTGGCAGCAGCTTTTGCGCTGGCTGGTAGCCGAGTCGTCCGGTCCCATTTCAGCTATGATGCCGTCGCGCCAGCTGATGGATGAGGGACAGGTACAACTGACAGTCGAGGTGCGCGATCGGCAATTCCAGCCCGCGCCGGACGCACATGTGACGGCTCACATCGTAGGGCCGGAGGGCGTGAATGCGTTGATCGACATGGCGCCATCCGCGGACACGCCGGGCCTTTATCAGGTGGAATGGACCGCGGAAAAGCCGGGCCCATATCTCGCCGAGATCACAGCAGAATCCGCGGGCAATCAACCGCAGACATTAGGGAGCGACGTATTGACTTTTCAGCGCGAAAACGGGGTCGCTGAAAACTTTCATACGGAGCAGAATCGGCGCCTGTTGGGACAGCTCGCTTCAGAGACTGGCGGGCGTTACTGGAAGCCCTCGGAGCTGAACAATCTGCCACGGGACATCTCGTACTCCGAAGCAGGCATCTCCGTTCGCAGCACCAAGGAACTGTGGAATATGCCGATCGTGTTTCTGTGCTTGCTCGGGCTGCCGATCGCTGAATGGCTGCTGCGCCGCAAGTGGGGTGTGCTATGAAGCCAAAGCTCCTGTGCGCTCTGCTGGCGGCGATATGCGCGCTCGCCGTGCAGGCACGCGCGGCGACGTATTACGTCATCGTGTCCGGACTCGGCGGCGAGCCGGATTACGAGCAGCGCTTCACGGCAGCAGCGAATGAGCTGGACAAAATATTCAAAGCCGCGGACCCTGCGGCGCGAGTCTACTCGTTGACCGGCGCACACGCCACGGCAGCCCAGCTCAGAGAGACGCTGAGTATGATAGCGCGCGACGCCAAAGCCGACGACGATTTCGCGCTCATCCTCATCGGCCACGGCTCCTTTGACGGCGCCGAGTACAAGTTCAATCTCGTCGGTCCGGACTTGACCGCTGCTGAAATCGCCGCGATGTGCGACCGCATCGCCGCACGGCGTCAGCTCGTCGTCGATACGACCAGCGCCAGCGGCGGTGCAATCCAGGCTCTGATCCGGCCAGGGCGCGCCGTCGTTGCAGCCACGAAATCGGGAACGGAGAAGAACGCAACGGTATTCGCGCGCTACTGGGTGGATGCCTTCCAGGACCCTTCCGCAGATACAGACAAGAGCGACTCTATCAGTGCCATGGAGGCCTTCACCTACGCCGCAAAAAAGACCGCGGAGTTTTACGACTCGCAGAAACGGCTTGCGACCGAGCATTCCGTTTTCGTCGATGTGGGTTCTGGTGAACCGGTGGGCGCGGCAGGAAACGGGCAAGGAATGTTCCTTTCGAGCTTTACACTGCTGCGCCTGGGCGCAAGCCGGCAGGCGGCCAACGACCCGGCCAAGCGCGCGCTGCTCGAGCAGAAAGACACGCTGGAGCAGAAGATCGACTCGCTGAAGTATCAGAAAGCAGCAATGGATCCCGCGGACTACAAGAAGCAACTGACCGATGCGTTGGTGGAGCTTGCGAAAGTGCAGGGGGAGTTGGACAAATGAGGTATACCACTCCCATTCTGGCCTTGGTGATGATGTGCGCTGCACTTGCTCGTGCCGCTGCGCCGTCGGATTGCTGGGCATTGCGGAAACATGGGCATCGTGCCGAAGCGCAGGCCTGCTTCGATGCGCTCACACGAAACTCGGGCGCATACGAACGCGCGGAGGGCTTTTGGGGGCTCGAACAATGGACGCAGGCGAACGAGCAGTTTCGTCTCGCCACGCAGTCTGAGGCCAGCAAAGCGCTCTACAAAGTGCGATGGGGGATGTTGCTTCACGAGCGCTTCAACGATACTGACGCAGCCAATCTCTTCCATGAAGCGCTCGAGAAGGATCCAACAAACGCCGAAGCATATGTCGGGCTCGCCATTGTCTCCGCAGATGGATTCGAGGGCCAGGCCGCCGAGTATTTAGCGAAAGCTACCGGGCTCAACCCGAAGCTGGCAGAGGCGCACGAGTTGATGGCCGATCTCGCGCTCACAAACGACGATCGCGATACAGCCGTGACCGAAGCCGATAAGGCTATCGCGCTCGAGAACGATGCGCTCGATGCAATGGCAATTCACGCAGGCGTGGAGCTTATCGCCGATCGCTCTCCCGATGCATGGTTTGCAAAGATCCGCGACCTCACTTCCGGCCAGGGGCCTGGCTATGGCGAGGCTTATGCCCGCGTGGCGCGCCAACTTGAGCTTCACTACCGCTACGAGGACGCCGTCACGTACTATCGCAAGGCAATCGAAGCCGACCCGCGTCTCTGGGCGGCGCATTCGGCTCTTGGCATTGATCTCATGCGATTGGGCAAGGAAGATGAACCGTACAAAGAGCTCGAGCTGAGCTACAACAACGATTTTCGCGACGCTGCGACGGTAAACAGCCTGCGTCTGCTCGACAGCTATAAAGACTTCAATACCATTCGCGACGGCACGACTGTTCTGAAGTTGAACAAGTCAGAGACCGCACAGCTGTTGCCCTACATGCAATCCGAACTCCACACGATCCTGGCCACCTATGAGAAGAAGTACCGCATGACGCTTCCCGGTCCGGTGCAGGTTGAAGTCTATCCGAACCACGAGGACTTTGCGGTGCGCACGATGGGCATGCCGGGACTGGGCGCCCTGGGGGTGACCTTCGGTGAAGTGGTGGCAATGGATAGCCCTTCTGCGCGCCAGCCCGGAGACTTCAATTGGGGCGCCACGCTGTGGCATGAGATGAGCCACGTATTCATTCTCACGGCCACCAATCATCGCGTGCCGCGCTGGTTCACTGAGGGTCTGGCTGTCCACGAGGAGGGCGAGCGCTCGCCTGAGTGGAGAAACCGAGTGACTCCAGAGGTGATGGTCGCCATCCGCGACAAAAAACTGCTACCGGTGACCAGGCTCGATCGCGGCTTTGTGTTCTCTGAGTACCCTTCCCAGGTGATCGTCTCCTACTTTCAGGCCGGAAGCATCTGCGACTTCGTGAAGGCAAAATGGGGCGAGGACAAGCTGCTTGATATGGTTCACTCGTACGCGCGATTACAGACCACGCCGCAAGTAATCGAGCAGGTTCTCGGGCTCTCAGCGGAGGAATTCGACAAGCAGTATCTCGCATGGATCGACCAAATATATGGCGTTGAGGCGACGCACTTCGACGAATGGAAAGAGAAGCTGAAGGCGCTTGTTGCCGCTATGCAACAAAAGCAATACACCACCGTCTTGCAACAGGGACCTGCGGTGTTGGCGATGTATCCCGAGTACATCAATAATGCAAGCGCCTACGAGATGATCGCCAACGCGGACCGGGCAATGGGCGATGCCAGGTCCGAGGCTGCGATTCTAACCGCCTACGAACACGCGGGCGGACAAATGCCGGATATGCTCAAGCGCCTGGCTGAACTCGAAGCCGCTGCCGGAGAGCGGGAAGAAGCGGCAGAAACGCTCGCGCGTCTGAATTACATCTACCCGGTCAAGGATGGAGATCTGCATCGGCGGCTGGGTGATCTGCTCTACGCGCAGAAACAGTACGAAGGCGCGATTCGCGAATACAACGTCCTTGTGGCTTCGAATCCATTGGACAAGGCGGGCGCGGATTTCAGCCTGGCGCAGGCGTATTTCGTCGCGGGACAAAGAGACAAGGCGGAGGACAGTGTGCTGGCTGCGCTTGAAACGGCGCCTGGCTACCGTCCGGCGCAAAAGCTACTGCTCGAATTGCAAGAAACACCAGCCAAACCAAACTGAACAGAAAGGAACTTGATGGTATCCCTTGTCGGATTGAATGAAGACGCAGCGCAGCTTCAGCAGCGCATAGAGCGCTTTCACGTTGTGCGCGAGGAAATCCTGAAGCAGGTGCGCGAGGTGATCGTGGGCCAGGAAGATGTGTTGGACCAGATCCTGATAGCCATCTTCGTCGGCGGCCATTGCCTCATGACGGGAATGCCCGGCACCGCGAAGACGCTTATGGTGCGCACCATTGCCGATGCGCTCGGCTTGCAGTTTCGGCGCATCCAGTTCACGCCCGACCTGATGCCATCCGACATCACAGGAACCGACATTATCGAAGAGGATCTGACTACCGGCCATCGCAAATGGACCTTCGTAGAAGGTCCGATCTTCGGCAACATTCTGCTGGCTGATGAAATAAACCGCACGCCTCCGAAGACACAATCCGCGCTGCTTGAGGCGATGCAGGAGCACTCGTGTACTGTGCGTGGAAATAATTACCTGCTGCCGGCGCCGTTTTTTGTGCTCGCTACGCAGAACCCCATCGAACTCGAAGGGACGTATCCTTTGCCGGAGGCACAGTTGGACCGCTTCCTGTTCAACGCGGTCCTCGGCGACCTGAATGCCGAAGATGAACTGAAGGTGATCGACCGGACGACGGCGAATCGCGTGACGAACGTGCAGCCCGTGACATCGGCCGAAGATCTTCTCGACTTTCAACAACTCGTGCGCATGGTGCCCATTGCGGAGACGCTCTCGCGCTACGTCGTAGCCCTGGTGCGCGCAACGCGGCCCAAGAGTGAAAACGCGCCCGACTTCGTCAAGAAATATACGAATTATGGGGCCAGCGTCCGAGCGGCGCAGTTCATTGTGCTGGCCGCCAAGGCGCGGGCGCTCTCGCATAAGCGCTACCACGTCGCCTACGACGACATTACTTCATTGGCTGTGCCGGTGCTGCGGCATCGCGTTCTGCTGAACTTCCACGCCGAGTCAGACCGGATCGACACGGACGAAATTCTTAACCGGCTCATCGCGCATGTGCCGCGTCCAAAGGAGACCTGATGCAGCGGTTCCTCGATCCCAATGTGTTAGCCGGGATCTCCTCGCTGGACCTGCTGGCAAAAACGGTAGTGGACGGTTTCGTTGCCGGTCTGCACCGCTCTCCGGATTTCGGCTTCAGCCAAGAGTTTGCGGAGTACCGCGCCTACACACCGGGAGACGACCTTCGTCACGTGGACTGGAACCTGTTCGCACGAACCGAACGCTGCTACCTGAAACGCTATCGCGGCGAGACTAACAGCCAACTCACGGTTCTGCTGGATGCGAGCAACTCGATGCAGTACACCTCCGGACCGCCGATGAAGATG
The DNA here is from genome assembly GCA_003133425.1 of Acidobacteriaceae bacterium. Next base: position 5,740 of record PKXI01000191.1, on the reverse strand, counting down.
GACTACGCGCGCTACATCGCGGCATCACTTTTTTATCTTGCCATCCGTAACCAGCGCGATGCGGCGGGACTGATTGTCTTCGACGACGAGGTGCGCGAGTACGTCCGGCCATCCACGCGGCCGGGCCAGCTTGCGCGTCTCTTCGCTGGTCTTGAGAGCGCGGAGCCGCGGGCGCGCACGGATTTTGCCAAGCCCCTGTTGCACTTTCAGAATTTCCTCCACCGGCGCGGAATTGCGATCGTGATTTCCGATTTCTTCGAGGATCCTGAAACTATTGTGCGCACCATCGCACCACTGCGATTCCACGGGCACGAGGTAGTGCTGTTTCATGTTCTCGATCCGCAGGAGATACGGCCGGTGATGAAGGGATCTTCGATCCTGGTTGATCTGGAGACCGATCGAAAGATCGAAGTGATCCCCGAATACGTCAAGACCACTTATCGCGCAAAGGTCGATGCGCATATCGAAGACCTTCGTTCGCGCACCCGGGCGGCCGGAATGGATTATCAGCTGCTCGTTACCAATCAACCTCTCGATTCGGCGCTGCGCGAATATCTTACGCTGCGGCAGGCAGGTAACTGATGGGCTTTTTAGCTCCATGGTTCCTTGGCGGTCTGGCGGCGCTGGGCGCGCCTGTCTTTGTGCATTTGTTGCGGAAGCACGTGACCACGCCGCGGCCAGTCAGCTCGCTGATGTTCTTCGAGCGTGGCACGCAGAGTTCCACGCGGCACCGCCGACTCAGGTATCTGATCCTGTTCGCACTGCGCTTTGCGCTCATGCTCCTGGTCGTACTGGCGTTTGCAAATCCGTTTGTGCGGCGGGCCGCTGCGGATACGAACGCGCGGCTGTTATTGATTGTGCTTGATAATTCCTTCAGCATGCGCGCTGGGACGCGGTTCACTGATGCCAAGAAGCAGGCGCTCCATTTGCTGGCCGCAAAACCGCATGCGCAAAAAGCTCAGATCATTGCTCTCGGAGGCCAACTCGAAGTGTTGACACAGCCGATCGAAGACGACGCACAATTGCGGGCGGCGCTGGAGAGTGTCCAGCCTGGCGATGGACACGCAAACTTCGGTGAGTTGGGCCGCGCACTCCGCACGCTGACCGAGACTGTGCACGGGCCAATTGATCTTCACCTCTTCAGTGACATGCAGCGTACCGCAATGCCGGCAAACTTTGCTGACATGGTGCTACCGAATACTGTGACGCTGCTATTGCATCCCGCGATGAATGGTGCGGCCCCACCGAACTGGACGGTCGAAAGTGTCGACGCGCCGGCCGAATTGTCCGATCCTAAGGACCCGAAAAGATCACGCGTAGTGGCGGTCGTGGCCGGCTTCGGGACGCCGGAAGCGACGAAGACTGTATCACTGGTGGTGAACCGTAAAGCAATTGCGGCGAAGAAGGTGAATGTGCCAGCCGGCGGTCGCGCGACAGTTGAGTTTGCGCCGCTCAACGTGGGTTATGGCTTCAACCGATGCGAGGTACGGATCGAGGGAGGCGACGCCTTCCCGGCTGACGACGCAAGTGTATTTACGGTGCGGCGATCCGATCCGGAGCGGGTTTTGTTTGTCCATGCGGCGGGCGATACGCGATCGGCGGTCTATTTTCAGGCCGCACTCGGTGCGGCGGCGCAAGCCTCGTTCGTGCTGCAATCGGTGGCCGCAGAGCAAGCAACAGACCTAGATCCGTCAAAGTTTGCTTTTGTGGTGCTGTCGGACACCGTGACACTGCCATCGATCTTTGAGCACACGCTGGCGCAGTATGTCACGAAGGGCGGCAGCGTTTTCATCGCACTTGGGACATCCGCAGCACACCATGCACAGATTCCCCTATGGGGTGGCAATACGAGGGACGCGCATGACTATGCGCGCACCGGCGCTGTGGCAACGTTGGGTCAAGTGGACTTCAGTTATCCACCACTTGCGCAGGAACAGCCAGGGCGCGACAACGGCGGCTGGGCCGAGGTGAAGGTCTTCTTCGCATTGGTGGTCGATCCAGCGCAAGCGCGCGTTGCGGCGCGTCTGACGGACGGCACGCCTCTGCTGCTCGACAAACAAATTGGCGAAGGCCACGTGTTGCTACTGGCATCGGGACTTGAAAACCTGACCAACGATCTACCTCTGCATCCGGTATTCGTAGCGTTCGTTGACCGGACGGCCCGATATCTTTCAGGCAGCGAGTGGCTTAGCGGCTCGAGGTTGGTGGATTCATTTGTGCAATTGCGCGCAGGCGTCGAACCGCCGGGATCGGCCGGGAGCGTAGAGGTGATCGACCCCGATGGGCGAAGGCCGCTTTCGCTGAGCGATGCGCGGACGGCGCAGTCTATTCGCCTGCAACGAGCCGGCTTCTATCAAATTCGATTTGCGAACGGACGCGATGCTGTCATCGGCGTAAACCCCGATCGGCGGGAGTCAGATCTGGGGCCGATGGCGCACGACGTGCAACAGCTTTGGAGTGGAAGCTCCGGCGGCGGTACGGCGCAGCCATCAGCAGCAACGCCCATTGAAGCAAAAAATCGAGCCGTGAACCTATGGTGGTACGTAATGCTCTTCGCGCTGGTAGTCGCATTGGCTGAGACGGCGCTTGCCAGCGAATACATGGGTACGGAACGGGAGGAAGTATGAGCAAACACAGTGAGCTCAATTCCTACATTGCGCGGCTGCAGAAGCGGCTGAGGCTGGGAGCGTGGCTGCGCGGCGCAGCCATCCTTGCCGGCACTGCGCTCATTTTCACAGTCGCGCTGGTGCTGGCGCTCAATCAGCTTGCGTTTCCGGAACATGGCGTTGCAGTCGCGCGATTGGCCATCTTCGCAGCGCTCGGCTCCGTGGCAGTATTTGGTATAGCGGTTCCGTTGATGAGCCTTACGCGTGCGCGTGCAGTCCATCGCGCCGAGTCCGCAAACCTGGAACTGGAGCAGCGACTAACAACCTTCGAGGAACGCCAGAGCAAAGGCGACGATCCATTTTTGGAACTCCTGGCTGCCGATACGTTGACGCTGACGCAGGATACCGAGCCATCTTTGCTGGTTCCGGACAATCGGCTGTTGGCACTCGGCGGCGCGGGTGTGGCCTGCCTGGCAGTGCTGTTGTGGATGATTGCCGCCGGGCCACGCTATCTGGGATACGGCGCTTCGCTGCTCTGGACGGGGCCGAAGAAAAATGCAGTTCCGCTCTATGCGATCACGGTCACCCCGGGTAACGTGACCGTGCGTCGCAACAGCGATCAGCTGATTACCGCGCGCGTAATCGGCATGCAGCCCGGCAAGGCGCAGCTGTTTGCCCATTATCAAAGCGCTGCAGGATGGGAGCCAGTCGCCATGCAGGCTGCTCCCGACTCGGGCGGCGGAGCGAATTATCAATACGTTCTTTCCGGATTGCCGGAGAATGTCGAGTACTATGTTGCCGCCGGTCCTCTGCTCTCTTCGCACTACAAAGTTCGAGTGGTAGATCTGCCCGCTGTGAAGGAGATTCATGTGACGTACCACTATCCAAAGTGGTCCGGGATGAAGCCGGTGACGGAGGAACATTCCGGCGACCTGCGCGCGATCGAAGGGACAGATGCCTCGATTGACTTGGAGATGGATCGGCCTTTGAAAGATGGGCAGCTGACGCTTGATGGCGGTGATGTGGTTCGTCTTTCAGGTGGCGAAGGCAACCGATACCAAGGCACGATCCACATGGAGAAGGATGGCGCGTATCACGTAGCCGCCACGGACGAGGGTCAACCGGTCCGGCTCTCTGAGGATTACTTTATCGCTACCGACAAGGCGATGCCTCCGGAGGTTTCGCTCGACCGCCCGGCAGGCGACTACCGGGCCAGTCCGATCGAGGAGGTCACGCTCGGCGTGAAGGCGGCTGACCAGTTCGGACTGAACGATCTGCATCTTCACTACTCAGTCAACGGTGGGCCAGACCACGATGTCAGCCTGCTCAAAGCCCCCGGCGCTAAGAGCTCTGATGGCTCTCATGTGCTGCCACTCGAGGACTTCAAGCTGGCGCCGGGCGACCTAGTAAGTGTCTATGCAACCGCACGCGACGGTCACAGCGAAGCTCGCACCGACATCTCTTTCATCCAGGTGGATCCGTTTGAGCGCGAGTTCTCCCAGTCGCAGCAAAGCGGCGGTGGCGGCGGCGGCGGCGGTGGCGGAAATAATAATCAGACCGAAATCTCGAAGCGCGAGAAGGAGCTGATCGCCGCGACCTGGAAGCAGCAGAACGACAAGTCCGCGACGGCGAAGGATGCAGCGGCACAAAGCCAGTTCCTATCCGATGCGCAGCAGAAGCTGCGCGACCAGGTGATGGCGCTCTCCATTCGCATGCAAAGCCGCGATATTTCGGAGGCTAATCAGGAGTTCACCGATTTTGACAAGGACATGCAAGGTGCCGCAGCGGCCATGGCGCCTGCGACAGAAAAGTTGAAAGGCATGCAGTGGAAGGATGCGATTCCACTGGAGCAGAAAGCGCTCCAGGCACTTTTGCGCGGCGAGGCCACGTTCCGAAAGATCGAAGTGGCTTTCGGTCAGCGCGGCGGCGGCGGTGGTGGCGGCGGCAACTCGGGCCGGGATCTGGCCAGCCTCTTCGATCTGGAGTTAGACACGGAAAAGAATCAGTACGAGACGGCACAGACTGCTTCTCCCGCGGAACAACACGAAAAAGAAGTGGAGGATGCGCTGGCCAAGCTCGATGCATTGGCCAAGCGCCAGGAGGATCTCGCAAGCCAGGCGCACAATCCGCAGCAGAGTTTCCAAGATCGCTGGCAACAGGAAATGCTGCGGCGCGAAGTCGAGCAACTACAGAGGCAAATGGAGCAGTTGGCGAGAAACAGCCAGCAAGGCCAGCAGGACTCCAATGATTCAGGACAGCAAAATTCCGCACAGCAGAACGCATCGTCACAGAGCAGTTCGCAAAGTCAGAGCGGCTCTCAAAGCCAGTCCGGTTCGCAATCATCGCGTCAGCGAGGCGGTGGCCAACCTTCTGCTTCCTCGTCGGGCCAGACCGGAGACCAGAGAGTCGAGGAGGCACTCAGCCGCCTGCAACAAGCCACCGATGCCATGAAACGCGGCGACGCGCAGCAACAGAGTACTGACGCCTCGCGACAGGCCGCCGACCGCCTGCGCGAAGCTATTGGGGAAATGGCGGAGGAGGGCACCCTCGCCAACATCGATTTTCGATGGAACTCGCGCTACAGCAACGAAATCCTCACGGTGTTCGCCTTTTATCGTACTCTGGCTTACCAGAGGGTGCTGATGGTTGGTTTTATCGTTCTGGTGGTAGCCTTTGCCGTGATGGTCTGGCTGCTGTGCCGCTTGCGTGTGGCTCGGCGGCAGGCCGAAGCGGGCAGTCGGGCGAAAAGCGAATTCCTGGCCAACATGAGCCACGAGATCCGCACTCCCATGAATGGCGTCTGCGGCATGACCGGGCTCTTGCTGGATACCGAGTTGTCCGCCGAGCAACGCGAGTACGCCGAGGTGGTGCGCCACAGCGGCGACAACCTGCTCATGGTGATCAACGACATACTCGACTTTTCCTCCATCGATGCGGGCCGCCTGACCGTGGAGCCTCAAGCCTTCGACCTGCGCTTGCTGGTGGAGCAGGTGGCGGAGTTGTGGGAACCCCAGGCGGATGCCAAGAATCTGGAGATCATCGTGGACTTCCCTCCCCATGTTCCCCGTCGATTGGTGGGCGACGCCGGCCGCATCCGCCAGGTTCTCACCAAGCTCACCGGAAATGCCGTCAAG
>PKXI01000176.1 GCA_003133425.1 Acidobacteriaceae bacterium | reverse complement strand
AAGGACAGGTCTTCGTCCTCGGGGTGGAGGTCCCGATTCTGGGACCTGGGAGAGTACAAATCCACACGGCCGCAGTACTAGTCGTCTCCCGACCCAATTAAAACGTCTATCTGAGCAGGGCATTCGCGCCCGTTTCCAGGAGTTCTCATGAAAACCCGTCTTTTGTCCGTCATGGTCTTTTCTCTTGCGCTCGGCGCCGCCGCGTATGCTCAGGATGCAAACACGGCTCCCCCAGCCCCCCAAAGTGGTGGAAACGCAAACGGCGGCTATGGCCAGCGTGGCGGCCGGGGCGGCTATGGCGGAATGGGGATGGGCATGGGAGGCCGCCGTGGGCTCATGGGAACTGTGACTGAAGTCGCCGCCGACCACTACACGATCAAAACAGAAGCCGGCGAGACCTATACCGTCCACTTCAGCGTCAACACCCGCATCGTCAAGATGCCGGCCGGTATGCGCGGCCCCGGCGGTGGTGGTGGTGAAGGGAGAAGCGGCGGTCAGGGCATGGGTGCGGGACAGGGAAGAGGCGGCCAGGGCGGCGGCGGCGGCATGGGCCGGGGAGGCAATCCGCCGGAGCAGATCAAATCCACCGACATCAAGGTCGGCGATGCCATTGGTGCCATGGGCGAAGTGGATGCCACGGCCAAATCTGTGGGCGCGGTGGTGATTGCGCAAATTGATCCCGAGCGCGCTAGGCAGATGCAGGAGATGCAAGCCAACTACGGCAAGACGTGGATCATGGGCAAGGTGACGGCCATAGCCGGCGTGCAGGTCACGCTTATGGGCTCGGCAGATAACGCTCCGCATGCGTTTGTAGCCGACGAAAACACCACCTTCCGCAAGCGCCGCGATCCCATCACGCTTGCCGATATCCAGGTTGGCGATAATGTCCGCGCTGAAGGCGCCCTCAAGGACGGAACTTTCACCGCAACCACAGTCAACGTCATGGGAATGCCACAGGGAGGAACGCCCACGGTCCCCCGCAGCGGCGCGCCTCAATAGGGCGAGCGAACACCATCGCTCCAGTGTGCGTAGGCCCTAATGTTTGGGATACGTCCGGTACGCCTCAATCGTGACCGTCAGCGGAGTTCCCCGCACTGCCGAGATCTTCAACAGCGCTTCAAAGTACGGGAATCTCGTTACATGCAGATTGTTCCGGAAATTCGATAGCTGGTCTTCCGAAAGCAGGAAGTCCCCGGCAGCTTCTGTTGCCTCAGCGCTTGTCCCCTCCATGAGCAGAACTTCGCCGCCACTGCTTGGGTTGGGCAGGTAAGCAACCGTGCAATATCCCACTGAGTCGGTTCGGATGTAGACCTTTTGCTCTCCGGCTGCAGGTGCGCGGTTGGTTATGGATGTGAAGCTGTTCTCGGTTTTCGCAGTAAAGTTCATCCGGCTTTCAAACAATTCATCCCAGGGATTTGCGATCCGCGCGCCAATCAGAATCACATTGTCGCGTTTCAGCAGCGCAGGCATGTAGTCGCGCGAGTAGTAGGGGTGAATCCGTTTGCCTAAAGGGTCGAGCGCCAGGATGCGTTGCGTCAACTTGAATCCGCTTGGTGTTCCCAGGTTCCTGGCCGCGATCAGGCCGAGGGCGATGCGCGTGTCCGGACTCAGACCCGGATCGTCGAGCGCGCTTGCGTAGTTGCGGCTCAGATAATCATTGAATGAAAACGTCTTTCTGCTAATGCTCTCAAGCATCGCAAAGGACGTGTCGGGCATCACGACATCCGTGTCGGGACTGGCGCCAAGAAAGTCGGTCCAGAATGCCGCTACAGAGGGCTTGTATTGCCATGCATAAAAGGAGCGATTGACGGCGCGATTTTCCATCCAGAGGGTCACGCAGCCGATCGCTAATAGGACAGCGATCAGTCCCTCAGCGACTAGTGCGGCCACCATCCAGCGTGACCGCTTTGGGTCACCTGCAGTGACTGCTCCGTCGGCATGCGATTCCGCAGTCGCGGGGGCGCCGTTGAGCAGCGGTTCCACATCAAGATGGGCCTCTGCTTGTCGATTCCGGAACACGGGGACATAGCTGCCACGGGGGATTTCCATGATCACGTTCTCATGCAATCCCTCCGAGTTGAAATAAGCTTCGATCCGCTTGCGCAGGTCGCTTACGTTAGTGCGCACGATATTGTCGAAGCTGGTGTCGTAGCTGTCCTGGCGCCCAAAGACCTTGGCGCCAATCTCCTGTTCATGAATCTGGTCGCAGCCTTCCCTTATGGAACGCTGGCCGACATAAAAGAGGAGTTCCTTAAGCCGAGTTGCGCGTCTCAACTGGGCGCTTGAAGCAACGCGCTCGAGCAGCGCCCAACTTGCCTCAACATCGAGTTGTTCCTCAATCTGCGGCGTTGGCTCTATCATCGGCGCTTCCTCAACAGTGCAGCTGCGGCCAGCAATCTTCGTCACCTGCCGCTACCCAGCGTTCCCAGGGCGACGGATCAGTGTTCGGTCTTTCTCACCGTAACAACCGCTTGATTGCACGCAACGCCGGACCAGTTGCTGTCGGCGAAGTCTGTTGCCCGGCAAGACCACCATTTTACTCAATCCAGATGAGGAATTCTCGTTTAACGCTAATGGAGGGCCAGGTTGGGGTGTCTCAATCGGGCTCTTCCAGCAGGTGCAACTTGCTTACCAAGGCCCATTCGTCTGCGGGCTGTCTATCTCCATCACTCTGATTCAAATAAATTTAGAACCTTTGTGCTGAATCTGCCTACAGTGGTGCCCACAGTGGGCACCACTGCGAATTGACTTGCTGGGGTCATTTTTAAGGAAGAGCCTAATTGGGCCCTTGAAATAGCGATTGCGCAGGCGCCAAATCATTCCGGTTTTGAGTGCAAATTGACCGGATCGCCGGCTCGAGCCTGGGGAATATTGATGATACGAAACACAATGCAAGTCGGATTGATTATTCAGAAGGAACTTGCACAACTTCAAAAGGAGAGCCAATTCATGAAACGCATACACATCCTGCGCGGCGGGCTGTTCGCGCTGCTGATCGCCGTTTTTGCGGCGGTTGGAGCGCAAGCCCAGCTCAGCACAGCCAGTCTTTCTGGCACGATCACAGATTCATCGGGCGCTGCAATTCTAAGCGCGAAGATTACGTTGACCCAGACGGATACGAATTTCGCGCGAGTCACAACCTCCAAGGGAGATGGAACTTATCACGAGGAATTCCTTCCCATTGGCCCTTACAAGGTTTCGGTATCCGCTCCGAACTTCAAAGCGCTTGAACGCAGCGGCATCGTCCTCGCGGTCATGCAGGATGCGACGTTGAATTTGACGCTCGATATCGGCACTCAGAGCGAAACAGTCAGCGTTACGGCCGACGTGCCGCTCGTCAACCTCAGCGATTCCACACTCGGCGATACAGTCTCGAATGTGGAAATCGATAACTTACCGCTCGTCAACCGGAACGTGGACCGCTTGCTCCAACTTGTGCCAGGCGTACAGAATGTCCAGACCGTCAACAGCCTTGGTTATCAGGAAATCAAGGTCCTGTCGAACGGCTCCACTGACGGCTTTGTAGCCCAGGTATCGTATTACCTCGATGGTGGCCTCAACATGACCGGCCTCCGCAATAGCGGCAATCAGGTACCCAACCCTGACGCCGTAAGCCAGTTCAACGTCGTCACCAACAACTTTAGCGCGCAGCTTGGCCGCTACTCCGGGGCGGTGGTCAGCATTGTCACCAAAGGCGGCACCAACCAGTTCCATGGCTCAGCATTCGAGTTCTTCCGCGACAGAAATTTCAATGCGATCGCGCATAACTCCGGCGTGGGCGCTACCAAGAATCCGTATAACCAGCACCGGTTCGGCGGAACTCTGGGTGGTCCCATTCGCCGCGACAAGGACTTTTTCTTCGGCAGCTTCGGTGGCTATCGCTTCATTCAGTATGGCAACTACAGTGGCAGCCTTCCGACTGCCGCGCAGATCGCCGGTAACTTCTCTGAAAACACGCCAACTTCGGCTGAGCAGGCAAATTGCACAACAACGCCGACAACAGCCGCCAACACCGCCGTTCACTTCCTGGTGTGCAATCCGAAGACGCTCACACCGTATCCGAATAACACTCTTCCGTCGGTCGATCCGACCGCGGTCAACATTCTGAACTATCTCGTGAAGAATCTCCCCGCACAGCAACCGTTTCAGACAGGTGACACCAAATATACATATCGCACACGGTCGCCCTTGCCGGAACAGAATGAAGAGTACCTTATCAAGAGCGATCACCAGATCACGCCAGCACACCGGGTGACGCTTAGCTACTTCCTGCTCAACTACCAGGTTGTGGTCAACCTCGGTGGGTTCACCCAGAACTGGACGTCTTCTCACTACGTCAACAAGCAGCAAAACGCCAACGCCAGTGACGTCTGGACGATCAGTCCGCGGACCATCAACCAGTTTTGGGCAAACTACACGCGCCAGAACGGTGGACGTAATGCGACGCCGGCCACGACCCTTGCAGACTTCGGCTCTGACTTTGGCGTCGTGGGAACTCCTTCGCGACCCAACATCAGCGTGGGCGGCGTGGAAGGCTTTTCGCTCACCTAGGCCATCACGGGCCCGAAGGCCGGCGCGAATGTTTACGGGGTTCGCGATGTGTTGAGTACAACCCGTGGCAACCAATCACTGTATCTTGGCGGCGAAGCGGGTCTGGAAAAGGACTTCCAGCTCACTTCACTCAACAATTACGGTACATTCACCTTCTCGACAACGAATGGTAAATCCGCGGCCCGCACCACCAACGGACTTTCGGACTTCCTCGCTGGAACTCCAGCCGGCATGGGCCAGGATACTGGCCTGTATGCAAACGCGAACTATTTCAGCTACGGAGTCTTCGCGCAGGATGAGTGGAAACTCCTCCGCAACCTTACCGTTAACATCGGTGTTCGCTACGACTGGCAGCAGGCGCCCACCGATCCCCAGCGCATGCAGACGAACTTCAAACCCGGCGTGCAATCGCATGCATTTCCGACCGTGTCGATCATCGGCACCACCAAGACACTGGCCCCGATCGGCATGCTGTTCCCGGGAGATCCTGGTGTTCACAAGGGCGGCGTGTTCACCCCGAATAACCATTTCTCGCCGCGTCTTGGCTTCGCCTGGGATCCCTTTGACGATGGCAAGACGGTCATCCACGGCGCCGGCGGCATCTTCTTTGGCGGCATTGCCGGCAACGAATGGGAGTTTCCGTCGAACTACTCTCCATACGCCGTGCGCAATAGCGGCTACAGCAAGGTGGTTTCTCTGACCCACCCGTACTCCGGCGATCCAACCGAGTTCCCAACCGGGTCAAACCCCTACCCAAGCCTGTTGTTCAATTACCAGAAGGGCATTGCAACATTCCTTCCGCTCACCCAGGACGTAGCCTTCGACCCGAACTACCGCTGGCCGTATTCCATCCAGCTCAATTTCGGTATTCAGCAGCAGCTTGGCAGAAGCACATCGATGAGCATCAACTATGTCGGTTCGCTGAACCGCAAGACTCCGCTTTACAACGACATCAACGGCCCGCAGTTCAACGTCACCGCAGGCGGCGTCTCGGGTGCCAGTTGCACTGACACCACCCAGGCTTGCGGCTATGCCAATACCAGCGCGACGGTCAACAATCGCCGCCCGCTCAACAGCAGCATTAACAACTACGGTGCGTCGGCAGCCAGCCCGATGTACAGCAACATCTGGATCATCAAATCCAATCAGAACTCCAACTACAACGGCATTCAGGTTACGGTGGACCAGCGCCTCACGCATCACATCAGCGCGAAGGGCTATTACAGCTGGAGCCACACGCTGCAGAGCAACGCGCTCGACAGCACCAGCGGCCTAAATGGCGTCTTTGTGGATGCCAATCTCCCGCAGCTTGAATACCGCCAGCGTTCGGATCAGGACCGCCGTCACATGATGACGATGTCCTTTGTCTGGAAGCCGGACTACTTCGACTCTTACAACCGCGTAGTAAAAACGGCTCTGAACGGCTGGTCGATCTCCGGCATCTGGACGGCGAACAGCGGTCAACCATTCACCGTGACCACTGGCGTCGACAACTACTTCTCGGGTCTCGGCAACAACCGCCCAAGCATTATTCCTGGCAAGGTCCCGCGCACCATCAAAGGAACTCGTACTGCGGAAATGGCGCAATGGTTCGATACGTCGGTCTATTGCAGACCCGGCGTCGATGCGGGTTGTGCTGGACTCGGTCCGGCGGGCCTGCTTGGCAACGAGCGTCCGGCACAACTCGACGTGCCGGGCTACAAAAATGTCGATGCATCTCTCTTCCGCGATTTCACCGTCTATGAGCGAATGAAGTTCCAGCTTCGCGGCGAAGTATCCAACGTCTTCAACCTGGTAAACCTTGGTACCCCGTCCGCTGCTATAAGCAGCAGCACCTACGGACAGGTCACCGGCAGCGGAGGCAGCCAGCGCATCATCCAGGTTGGTGGACGTCTCCTGTTTTAAACGCATCGACCTGAACGGTTTCATTGAACAGAACTAATGGGGCGCCCGTCGGGCGCCCCATGTTTCTTGACTGCGGACAAGTCGGTTTTCTCCAGGAAGGGCCCCAACACACCAGTAGGAGCTCACCTCAATCAGGTGAAGTCAATGGGTTAAAGAAGAAATAGATGCCGCCGTCGAGGCGCTGTATGGATGAATTAGTGCAGATTCTTCATCTCGGTGCCCTCGGGAATGGTCACTACGAACTGGTCAGCCGGCAGGGGCACGTTCTTCGTCACTTTATCCACCGTCAGAACAATCTGCGAGTCCTCAATTGGGCGCTTGATAATGACCGTCGATGGGTACAGCCCGGAACCGAAGTCCTGGTAGTTCGTGTAGAAAACCTGGGTATCGAGGTTGCCGTTGGCGTCGTACATGTCCTGTTGGTAAGGAAGCAGGTCCTCGCGATGGAATGTCACAACGCGCACCGGCGTATCGTGGTGGCTGCCTGGGGTATGCCGCGTAATGCTCAGCACATATTCCGGCACGAAGTAGAGGTGCTTCTTGGCCGCGTCTTCAATCGTTTCAGAGTCCGAGGTCACCGAATAGAAATCATCTGGTTCGAGTCCCCGCACTACAAGAGCGTCGAGAAAGAAGCCCGGCCGCAAATTCTCCAGTTGGTTGGCCGATTTCTTCTTCAACAATGCCGAGCCCGTGTAAGCAACCTTCTTCGACGGAATGTACAGCGTGAAAGTGTCGCCGTCGCTTGCCATATCGAAGATAGGCAATCCAATAACCGGGGCCCGACCCAGCACCCGAAGCATCTCCGGCTTGCGAAACAGAATGTTTCCGCCCACGGTGGTGTAATCGGTGGCTACGCCCTGCTTTGTTTTTAGAACGCTCGCCTGGATCTCGACCTTCGCGGTCATGGTATCGAGAGAGTTCCAACGCTGATTCAACTGCGCTACGAGCACATCGGGTGTGACCGACTGCACGATCGATGGCGCCATGGGCACAGGCAGCCTGCGGTTTGTTGAGATTACCCAACAGCCGGAAAGCAGCAGCGGAAGCCCTAGCAAGGCAAGGGAAGCGCAGCGTCTTAGAATGCTCATCGCTCGCCTGCCTTCTTCAGCGCGTGCCGGTAGCTTGCGACTTCCCGGTTATGCTCGTCCAGGGTGCTCGAAAACAAGGAATGTCCCTCCGGGTCGGCCCCAGCAGCAACAAAGTAGAGGTAATCGGTCTCGGCCGGCTGCATTGCGGCGCGCAGCGAATGAACCCCTGGATTTGCTACCGGTCCCGGTGGCAGCCCGTTGTGCAGATACGTGTTGTAGGCCGTGTTGTGGGTAAGATCGCTCTCGTGGAGCGCGCCCCTCCAGCGGCCCTCGAGCTCCAGTCCGTAGATCACGGCCGGGTCGGTCATCAGCGGCATCTTCTTCTTGAGCCTGTTCTCAAATACGCTGGCCACGAGGGGGCGCTCAGAGTCCACAGCCGACTCCCGCTCCACCAGCGAAGCTATCGTAACCACCTGATGCACATTTTCTTTCAGGCCCAGTTGACTGGCCACCACGTGGAAGCGTCGAACCATTGCGGCTGCAATCTGCGCCGGACTCGTCTTGCGCTGAAAACGGTAAGTATCCGGAAACAGGTAGCCCTCCAAACTCTTTGCCTCGGGGTCCAGGTCGGCCACCAATTCCACCTGTTCTACCGCGGCGTTCAGAAATTGCTGGTGTGTGCCAAACCCCGCCTGCTCCACACGCGCGGCAATGTCGAAAATATTTGCGCCCTCGGGGACAGTCAGGGTCCGCGTGTAGACATCCCCGCGCGCAATCCGCGCATAAACTTCGGTAACCGGCGCTTCGTGGTCAAATCGGTATTCGCCGGCCCGGAGTTTACCCCGCTCCCAAAACCGCAGCAGATCAAAGGCAAACTGGCTGCGCACAACTCCGGCAGCTTCCAGTTGACTTCCCATCAGCGCTGTGGAGGAGCCTGGGGCCAGTTCAACAAAGGTCTCGGTTTCCGGCCCATAAGGGATCAAAACCAGCCAGGCCACCCCGCCGGCTGCAAGAAGCGCAAGCAGAAAGATCCCCAGCAGGACCGTCGCCGCGCCGGATCTCTTCTTCTTGCTGCTCTTCCATTTACGGCGCACCATCCAGTTTCTGTTGACCTTTCATAAACTTAAGACGCGTAGAATCCCCATGAGGACTCTATTTTGATTGTACCGGGCGGGAGTTGGCGGCGTTGGTTACTCGGCTGGCTCTCCTGGGAGCATTAAGCTGGAAGCCAGGATCAAAACAGGAGCAAGAATCTGGAATCCGACCCTCATCCCCGCTTTCTCGCGCTCGACGTGGGCAACCGCCGCATCGGGGTGGCCGTGTCCGACGAATTGGGCTTGACGGCCCAGCCAGTGCTGACGCTGGAGAGGAAGCGCAGCAGCCGCAGCACATCCAGGGACGACCTGCGCTCGCTGGCACGGCTGGCTCGGCGGTATGCCGTGGCCGGCATCGTCGTTGGGAATCCTCTGCACCTGTCCGGCGAGTTGAGCCCGCAAGCTGCCAGAACCCAGGCCTTCGCCGCCGAGCTGGGCGAGTTGACCGGCTTGCCCATCCATATGTGGGATGAGCGGCTCACCAGTCGCGAAGCCCACGAAATTCTGTATGAAGCCGGCCATGCCCGCCAGGAACACCGCCGAGTTGTAGATCAGGTGGCGGCCACGCTGATCTTGCAGTCGTTTCTGGACGAAGGCAACGCGGGAAAGCCAGGGAACAAGGGATAAAAACTGGGAACGCCGCGGAATTGGGCGGCAGAGCGAATCTTCGCTATGCGGGGTGCTTCGGCCGTCAAGCGCGGATTGCACCGAGTTTTTACGGCTTTTTCCTTTGATTGTAGATAAGGTCTGTGCCATGTTTGAAAAAGTCTCTATGAGGCCGTAGAGACGAAATTCCCCACAGCGAGCGCAAGCACCGGCACACGTGTTCACCATCCCGATCTTATCGGGCCAGCCAAAGCTTCAGTTCACGACAACTTCGGAGGTTAAGCACATGCAGCGAAATACTGCTTTGAGGACGCGCATTTCCATTCGAGCGTTTGCGATAGGATTTTCTGTCTTGTCGTTCCTGCCCCCAGCTGCAGTAGTGAGGGCGCAAACCGCGGTAGATGGCGCGATCGCTGGGACCGTTGAGGACAGCACCGGAGCGGCGATCCCGAACGCCACAGTTCTTGTTCACAGCACCGACACCAATGCGGATACCTCAGTGGTTAGCGATGCCAGCGGATACTTCCGCGTCCTGCGCCTGGCGCCGGGCGACTATACAGTCAAAGTAGCCGATTTGGGCTTTGCGAATTACACCGCCCAGCATGTCGTCGTTGAAGTCGGCAAGCTGACGCAGATATTGCCTCAGCTAACTGCCGGCGGCACTTCCACCACCGTTGAAGTCAGCTCTGAAGCTCCTGTCATCAATGCGGAAGGTTCGGACTTCACTACCGAGTTCACGCCCGCTGCATTGCAATCGCTGCCCATCAACGGACGCCACTGGACATCGTTTGCGCTGCTCTCGCCCGGCGTCACTCTGGGCAACAGCGCCTTTGGTCAGGTGACGTTCCGCGGCGCCAGCAACCTCCAGAACAACTTCATGGTTGACGGCTCCGACGACAATGACTCCTTCGACGCGGTCGAGCGTGGCTACACTCGCGTCGGTTATTCCACCACCCAGGACTCCATCCTTGAGTTCCAGGTCCTCACGTCGAATGTCTCGGCGCAATATGGCCGCGCAGTCGGCGGCGGCGTCAACGCCATCACCCGCTCCGGCTCCAACCAGTTCCACGGTGATCTTTTCGAATACTGGCGCGACAACGAATTCGGCGCCACCAACTCCTTTAACATCCTGCAGACCGTTCCAACCACGGTCTATATCGAGCCCATGGACAAACGCCACCAGCTTGGCGGCAGCTTCAGCGGTCCGGCCATCAAGGACAAGCTCTTCTTCTTCTACGCAATCGATCAGCAACTGCGCGACTTTCCAATCGTCGCCGTCCCCACGCCGCAGTTCCTCGCTGACACCAATCCGGCCTTGAACAACTGCACCGTGGCGGGCGGATCCACAACCACAGACGCCGTCACCTGCGCTGAAGACCGCGGCGTGACCGCCAACCAGATCGCCTCGGCCATGAGCTACATCAACGGCCAGAGCGGCGTTGCTCCCCGCAAGGGCAATCAGTTGATCAACTTTGGCAAAGTGGACTACAAGATCAACGACAAGAACAACGCCTCGCTCATATACAACCGCATGCGCTGGAACTCGCCCAACGGCACTCAGACCAACCCGGTCATCCGCTGTGGCCTCACCTCCATCGGCAGCGATTACCTCAAGATCGATGCCATCATCGGCAAGATCGATACCTTCATCACGCCGAGCATCTCCAACGAGCTGCGCGCCGAGTACGCGCGGAACTTCGGCTACGAAACCGGAAATAAGCCCTTCTCGAACGAGCCCACAACAACGGCGGGCGGGTTGCCTCCGGGCGTCAGCATCACGTCCAACTCCCAATTCAACATGGGATCGCCCTACTACACTCCCCGAAGCAGCTATCCCAACGAAGAACAGATCGATGCTGTGGATAACGTGAGCATCACCCGCGGTAACCAGACGTTTAATGCCGGCGGCGAGCTCCGCTGGGCCCAGGACAAAATCAACGACGTCGACTACGAGCATGGATTGTTTACCTACACACGTCTCGCCGACTGGTTCACAGACTATGCCCGCACCATCGGCGGCATAGCCGGATGCGACTCGGCGCGCGATACCGCCACCGGCACGCTGCCCTGCTACTCCAACCTGCAGCAGGCCTTCGGACACCCCTATTTCGCCTATCACACCAACGATGTCGCCATGTACGTTCAGGACGACTGGAAGATCCTTAAGGCCCTGACGATTAATCTTGGCTTGCGTTACGACTTTGAAACCATGCCCGGCTCGCAGATTCCCAACGCCGCGGTTCCGCAAACTGCGCACTTTCCCAACTTCATGAAAGGCGTGGCGCCCAGGGTCGGCTTTGCCTACGATGTCTTCGGCACAGGCAGGACCATCGTGCACGGCGGCGGCTGCTTCTACTTCGGACGCATTCAGAACGGCACCATCTATAAGGCGCTGGCTTCCACCGGCTCCCCCGCTGCGCAGTTCCAGCTCAACTCATCCCCTTCGGCCACCAGCCCTGTTTATCCGAACATCGTTTCCACCGGCAATCCTCCGGCGGTTTCCAATATCACTGCATTCGCGCCCGGCTTCCAGAATCCTTACGCCATCGAGGCCGATTTCAGCATTCAGCAGCAACTGCCCTGGCAGACGGTCATCGGAGTCGCATATCTGGGCTCCTTCGGCAGGCACCTGCCCACCTTTATCGACTCCAATATAGCGCCGGCTACCACCACCAAGACCTATAGTTTCGTTGGCGGCCCGCTGGCCGGCGATCTGTGGACGGTTCCCGTCTATACCGCTCGCATCAATCCCGCTTACAACGCGCTCTCGCTCATCAGCAGTTCGGTCGCCAGCAGCTACAACGCCCTTTCGGTCACCGTCGATCACCGCCTCAACCACGGCATTGCTGCGCAGTTCAGCTACTCCTACTCGAAGGCGCTCGATAACAACATGAACCAATCCTCGTCGGCTGACACCAACGATCAAACCGATCCTTTCACCAAGTTGCCGGACTACGGGCGGAGTGTGAACGACATGCCGCAGCGCTTTGTCGGCAGTTTGGTCATCTCGCCGAGTTTCAATATCAACAACCGTGTTGCATCGGGTGTGGCCAACGGCTGGGAACTGGCGCCGGTCTGGACAATACAGTCCGGCGTGCCCTACAGCTTCGGACTCTCGGGCGGCACGTCGATCCCCGGCGGGCGCTTCCACCTTTAACGGCTCCGGCGGCGTCGGCGCCACCGGCGGTGGTGGCGGCGCTACCGGTGAATATGTCAACTTCCGCGCTTATCCGCAGTACAGCGCGACAGATTCATTCGCGAACGGCGTCTATCCCAGCCGCAACAGCGTAACCCAGGCCTCGATCTACGATGTGGATACCCGCCTCTCCCGCACCTTCGGCTTCCGCGAGAAATACAAGCTCATGCTCGCCGCCGAGTCCTTCAACATCATGAACCACCGCAACTTCACCGCCTACAACGTCACCGCCTACACAATCAGTGGAACCACGGCTACCTATCAGGCCAGCTTTGGAACTCCTTCTGCCGCGGGCAATACCATCTTCCGCGAACGCCAGATTCAGTTTGTCGGGCGATTCGAATTCTAGGCTCGAACCGGAAGTTTCTCGGGTGTAACTGAAAGCGGGCAGTCGGCATTCCCTTTGAAATCAGGAGGGAAATGCAGACTGCCCGCTTCAGCTTTGCCTGTTCTACTTTTGGTCCAAGAAACCCCGAGCTTGGCCGGCATCCGGAACTATTCGCAGTCGTCTTCACACGGCGCAAGCAGGTGGTCCATGCCCTGTGGGACGAAGACGTTGCGTTCAACTTCCTCCTTCGCGAACATCGCACTCTGGATGCCGAAGGACATGGCAATATGGTCGATCTTTAGAGAGTATTTACGGCGAAGTTCCACGAGATCGGAGCGCAACTCACTACGGCGCTCCAGGTCCTCGCTGGCCGACGCTTCCCATCTTGCGGTGAGAATAATCGAGAAGCGGAGATTTGCCAGATCCTCGATGCAGGCGGCAAGCAGATTCTGTTGTCTTTCCTGAAAGTACCGGGAAGCGGTACCGATCGAGGCTGCGTCGAGCAGCTGAGTAGACATGGCGATTCTCCCTTTAGGGCGTTGATCTCAATAGACCGGATGGGAGAACGTCAGCACATCTATCGCCGGCACAGATCCGGTTGAAACCCATTCTTTCGGCGGATTATTGCGATAGTGTGGCGCTTTGTTGACTCAAACGCTGTGATTTAAATCACTCTATTAAGACCCAGGCTGGAACCAAGGGGAACAGGGAACTCGCGAGAGCTTGGGTTCGTGGTTTCCCGCCCAGGCTGCAAAATGATGTGGCCGGGACGGGGCACCCGAAATTTGGGCCTGAAATCGGAAAGACGGGGTAGGCCGGGGTACCCTTCCGCGGCCGGGAGCCGGCTCTCCGTCGCCCGCGTATAATAAAAGTGAGAAATAAGGATATTTCATCTCTTGCGGATGGAGCAGCCCCGCTTCCCGCCACGGACAATGGATGCCCGAGCACATTAAGAAACAGCTTCTCGACGAGATCCAAATTCTTGAGCATGAGCTCTCCCATGAGCTTCCCGCGGAGATCAAGAAAGCCGTGGCCATGGGTGATCTGTCGGAAAACGCCGAGTATCACATGGCGAAACAGCGCCAGGACTTTGTGAATGCCCGCCTGGGACAGCTCAAGAGGCGCATGGCCGAGCTTTCGCTGGTGAACCTCTCGAACATTCCCAGGGACAAGACCGGCTTCGGGTCTACGGTGGTGGTCTACGACTCCACCAAGGAAGCGGAGATTGTGTACCGCCTGGTGACGAGCGAGGAATCCGACGTATCCAAGGGGCTAATTTCAACGACCTCGCCAATTGGGCGCGGCCTGGTGGGCAAGCGAGTGGGTGACGTGGCGACAATTGTGACCCCGAATGGCAAGCGCGAGCTTGAGATCCTGAAGCTGACCACCATACACGACGAAGCTGCCGCAGCCGGCGAAGGCAACAAGGAAGACGAAGCCGCCGCTGGCGCAAAGTAGTAGCAAGGAAGACTAGAAATGACCACCTGGACCAGCGCCTTTGGCCGCGCCTGCGGTTGGCTTCTTGACCATATCGTTCACGGCCTGGCGCTAACCCGAATCTCTCCAAACGCACTCACCTTCATCGGCCTGGTCATCAACATTGCGGCCGCATTTCTGTTCGGCCACGCCAACGCTACAAACAGCGACCGCATGTTCCTGTATGCGGGCATGGTGATCTTTGGCGCTGGAATCTTCGACATGGTGGACGGACGGGTAGCACGGCGCAACAACCAGGTCACCGTCTTCGGCTCATTCTTTGACTCGGTGATCGACCGCTACTCCGACGTGGTCCTGTTCTTCGGCCTGCTGGTCTACTACGGACGCATCAACCGGTTCCGCTACGTGGTGCTGGTGGCTCTCGTGATGGTTACTTCGCTGATGGTGAGCTACACGCGCGCCCGCGCCGAGGCTCTTATCGGCCAGTGCAAAGTTGGCTTCCTGGAGCGGCCGGAGCGCATCGTGCTCATCATTATCGGTGCCGTTTTCAATCACTGGGGAGCGATGGCTCCAGTGTTGTGGGTGCTGGCCTCGCTCTCCATGATCACCGTGGTGCACCGGATTACTTACACCTACTCGAAGACCAAGCACCTGGCGCCAATCAGCTAAGCGGCTACCGCTGCCCCTTCTTCCAATCCTCGTAGGAGATGCGGGGAATGGTGATGAAGGCGTCCCCTGTCCTCACGTAATTTCCAAGCCCATTCATGCGGCCGATGGCGTGCAGCTCCTCGGCTTTGACGTAGGGGCCTTCGGGATCGACGAAGCGGTCTTCCACATACACGGCAACAACGCGCCCGAGGATGATGCGCGAACGTCCGATCTCCATGGTGGTGAACTCACGGCACTCCATAGCAGCGTGGGCCTCTGCGATGCGCGGCACTTTGATCTTCTCTGACGGCGCCGTTGTGAAGGCCGCCATCTCCACCTCGCTCAGCTCGGCGGGAAAGTCGGTTGCGCAGATGTTCATTTGGTTGGCGATGTCTTCGGTGACGATATTCACCACGAATTCGCCGGTGCGCCTGATGTTGCGGGCCGTGTCCTTTGGCTCGTACTTAGGATTTGAGCGGTTAGTGACGCCGATGCCGACGATAGGCGGATCGGTGCAAAGGTAGTTGTAGGCGCTGAAGGGAGCCGCATTCAGGCGGCCGTGCTCGTCCATGCTGGTGATCAGGGCTATGGGACGCGGCGCTACAAGGCCGACAAGCAGCTTGTACGCGTGGTTCGCGGGAAGTGCTTCGAGATCAAATTTCATAAGGAGATTTTCCAGGCTAACAGGTGACTACTATGGCTAACAGGTGACTACTATGACAGAGCAGCCTTGTTTGACCGGTTTCCACTGCGCAAGAAAACTGGTGACCGAAGAAGACTGCATGCGGCGCATGGCCTCGAACTCGCCGCCCTTCTGGCTGTAGAGCAGGGCTCCCTTCTCGCTGAGGACGGCCAGCGCGGGCACGCCCTTTTCGATCGGAACCGCATACTTCTTGGCGAGTTCCAGGTTCGCATCCATCGTGCCGATGTTGATGTGGACCAGCACAAAGTTGGCGTCGAGGATGGGCCGATTCGCCGGATCGTGGAAATAGATGTCCAGAACCTGGCAGTCGCCGCACCAGTTGCCGCCAAAGTCGAGCAGGATACGCTTGTGGGTTGCCGCAGCGGTTTTGAGGGCGGCAGCGAGATCCGTTTTGGCCTGTGCCGGGTCGGGATAGATGTCGTGCGTGGCGGAGTTGGCCGTGCCAGCGGCAAGCGTCAGCAAAATGGCAAGCGCGATCTGCGTGAATCTTTTCACAATCGTAATCTTCTACCTGGGCCTGTTCTCAGTCTGCCACAAACCCACGGCACTGTACCATTTTGATGACCGGATTCGAGGCCGGTTGCATTTACTCTTAGGGTTAGATGAAAAACAGCACGGATCTGCGCAAACGTCTGGAGTCGGCGGCTTTCCCGGACCTGGGAGCCATGATGGAGGGCTATGCGAAGGCGGCGGCGGAACTGGGCCGCAGTCAGTTTGGGCAGAAGCTGGATTTCACTTCGGAATCGATCGATGGGCTTGACGAGATACTGGTCCGGGTGGGCGAGAGCCCGGAACTCGATGTGGATTTTGAAGTGCGGCTTTGGGGCAGCTACCTTGGCGAGATTCTGCGGCGGCGCTATGCCGGGACATGGGAGATGACGCAGTATCCAGGGGGCGTAGCGGCGGTTCCGGCGGTGGAATTGCGTGGCTCGCGGCTGTTTCCCCTGATGAAGGTGTATCGCCGGCTGACGGAGGGCGAGGAAGAAGACCTGCGCACCTTTTACTCCATGGTCACCGAGCGGCTGGGCAAGCCTGCCCAGGTGAACTGAACCCGAGAGCGAACCTGACAAAACAACCAAAATCTGGCCGATGAGGTCAGAAAACGGCTGCCCGTTGATCTCAGCCCTCTCGGCGGCTACTCACAGTAATGTTGACGAAAGAGTAATTGCCGAGTTGGCGACTGCCGAGTTGGCGACGATGCGGGCGGAATCTTGTCACTGGTGGAGAATGCGGGTACGTATCCTGTTATTTGCGACCCGCCAGTGCATCCCAAAGTTCAACTCTGCGCTGGAATCCCTCCCAATTGCGAACTCGATCATCAACTGTATTCGCATCGTTGCGAAGCAGGCAGGCGATTCGAAATGCGTGCCTTGTCACGGCTGGTACCATTCGGTACCACATTCGTGGGATTCTGTTATTGCGTTGTTCTAACCTACCTTGAATTGCAGAGAACAGACAGCCTCAACGCTATTCCTCCGGGATATAGCCAATGGGATGGGAACAAATTCCAACTAGGTCTGGGCAGAACGTTGGAACAGACCCCTAATGTCTGGCTACTTCTGTCGGAGGAATATGGCAGCGATGATCACCGCGACAAAAAAGAACCCCGCAGAGAAAATATTGGGTAGATTTGGGCTATACCTTACCAGGAGAGAGAGCCTCGGTGGAAGTAAAGCCATACTTGGGTCCCATCCGCCGTATGACCAACTCAATGCAATCGGCACGCGAAATGACTACTTCATCCATAAAGGTTACCGCCATCGCTCCGTTCCACAATATATGGATGACACAGTTTATTCCTGGGGCTGGCAGGAAGAAGTCTATTGCCTTGCCAGGGAAATTGCAGACAAACACGATTTTAAGTCGGTGATGGACGTTGGATGCGGATCGGCGTTCAAACTGCTCAAATACCTTGGAAAGGACAAAACCATTGGGCTGGATGTAGCGCAGACCTGCTCTAAGCTACGGAATCGCTACCCGGACCGGGAGTGGGGCGTCGCAGATTTTTCAGCAGAAATTGTGCCAAAAGCGGATCTTGTCATTGCGAGCGACGTCATCGAACATCTAGTCGATCCTGATATGCTTCTCCGCTTTATATTGCGCGTAGCTCCCAAGCACGTGATCATATCTACGCCAGACAGAAACTTGCTACGGCATGGTACGCACAACGGGCCACCTCATAACATTGCCCATATTCGAGAGTGGAACATGCCTGAATTGCACGCTTATCTTTCAGAGTTCCTTGAAATCGACGAGCACTTTATTTCGTATGCTGCACAGGCTACGCAGTGCGTGCTTGCGAGACCGCGTTCCGCCTGCTCCTAATGCACAATTGAAAGTCCGGCGTTCCGAGAATTGTCTGCAGGTTTCATGAGATGCGGTTTGCGCCCCCGATCGCCCGGCAATCAGTCTTGAAAAAGTCGGCTTGCGGAATGTTTTCCGATCCATGGATTTGGTTCCGGCTGGTTGACCGCCAATCCGGACAGAATGCCGTGATGAGTCTGCGCGGTGAACGCAAGGCAACCGCAGATCTTTCGACTCTGGTCGCCGCGGCGACCTCCGCTCAAGATGACAACCGCTCTCCAGATGCCTCTGAATGACCGGCAATGTGGACATTGCTAGTTTGGCAACAGATTTGGACCGCTTACGGCGTGCCGGCCAGTTCAATCCCGTTCTACAACATTGGCAATTCACGGGGTTTGTGCCTGTCTGGCGGAGTATCAGGTGTTTCGACAGAATCTTTGACGAGAGGCTCCTCGTGCTGCCCAGCGCGGCCAATTGGACCGCCCTCCCTGCGCGGGAATACGGTTATGTGCGACAATAACCAGTGAGCATGTGTGCCCGGGAATTGTGGCACGCGGAGGATAGAGCAATGGGCGATCTACTTCAACCGTGGCACCTGATCGTACTGGCCGTGGTTGCATTTCTTTTATTTGGCGCCAAGCGGCTGCCTGAATTGGGCAAGGGATTGGGCGAGGGACTAAAAGGCTTCAAGGAAGGCATTCGGGGAATCTCCGATCCGCCTCCACCGGTGCAGAATGTTCAGCAGAATGTTGCTCCAGCACCGCCGCCCACGACACCCGCCGAGCCCAAGCAGGGCTGAACGAGTAGCGCGACGAACCGCAGGGAAGCGGGCGGGATTCCGAGCTTGGAATAGCTGCTGATTTCCGATGTCGTGTACGGCGCGCTTTATGGCATTTCACGAGACCTGTGCCGTCGCACAGGTCTTTGTGCGTCTGAGGCAAACAGGCAGATTCTAAAGGCTGAGCAGCATTACCGCGCCCAGCGCCACAGCCATGCCGGCCATCTGGCGGCGAGTGGGCCGTTCGCGGAGCACCAGCGCGGCCAGTAGAATGGTGCCGGCGGGATAGAGCGAGCAGACCACCGCAGCCACGTCGAGACGGCCAATCTGGGTGGCTCGAATATAGAACAAATTGCCCACCGTATCGAGTAAACCGGCCAGAATCCCAGTCTGCCAAAAGCCGCGCCATGGTCCCTTGGGCGGCTTCACCAGGATAACCAGGATCATAGCCACGCTGCCGGCGGCTCGGGCTGAGGTCATGGTCCACAGCAGGCCCCCTCCACTGGCCATTTTGAAGAGAATCAGCTGGGCGCCGAATCCGGTTCCTGCCAGCGCGCCAAGCATCAGCGCAGCCGGCGGCGAAGCAGGGCCTTCTTTGGACGGCGAATGCGTGATGAGCCAGATGGCGGCAAGTCCCGCGGCCAATCCCAAAGCAGTGGGCAGACTGGGCAAGCCATCCACAAACATTGAAAAGACGACCGGAACCAGCGCCGTGAGCAGGCCGGTAAGTGCGGCAGTGAGCCCCATGGCACCCATGGCGAGCGCGCGATAGAAGATGGCCAGCGCTACAGAGCCTTCAAAGCCCCCGATTAGTGCATAGAGCAGATAGTGCGAGCTGGGCAACGCCAGCCTGATCCCGAGGCAGTAGGCCAGCAATATGAGGAAGGAGACGATATGGCCGGATGCGACCACCAGTAGGGCGGGAGCGCGGCGCGCGCCCATTCCACCCACAAAGTCAGAACCGCCCCAGGAAGCGGCCGACACTAACCCCAAACCGGCCGAGGCCCCCGAGGCGTTCATCAGTACCTGTTCACGCTATTTGAAGTCCTGACCGGACGGATAGTAGCCCTTCTTGGCGATCACATCCAGGCCGGGGCGATCTACGTGCACTTCGATGGCGCGATATTTGCTGTCGTAAATCGACTCGTGGCTCAGGTATCCCAGCGTGTACTGGGTGCGCGCTTCGCTGGCGATCTTCGCGTAGCTCTTTTCAATTCCATTCACGCCGCGCTCGGAGTCAAGGTCGCCGCCGGTGGCATAGGTGTACTTGAACAGGATGTTGTCGTACATGGTGAAGGGCAAATGGATGCGGCTGACGTAGCCCTCACCCCAGACTGCGGAGGCGCCCACACCGGTTGCATATACGGTGATCTTGTTGGTTTGAAGGTAGCGTATGACCTCGCGAAGAGTAGCCTTGCTGCCGTACTCCTTGCCGTCAGAAACAACGTAGATGATGCGGCGGCGTTCCTTGGGACGAGTGGACAGTTCCTTGGCGGCCGTCAGAATCGCATCGTTGAGGGTGTGAATTTCCTTGGGCAGGGTAATGAAGGAGCCGTTGCCAGCCGATCGTCCTGGCTGCAGGTTGGGGTCAACGCAGTTTCCATTCTCGCGGATGTTGCAACCAGCGAGCGGACCGCTGTTGGTCGGCACCTGCTCATCGGCGCCGGCCGACTTGGCAAGCGCCAGTACTGCCGGCAAGCGGTTGCCCTGTGCGCCGGTGAAGCCGGTCCACTCCTTGGCTCCATTGTTGTAGGTAAAGACCGCTGCCTCATCGTAGGGAGTAAGCGCGCCCTGAACGGCGTCGAGGGAGTCGTTCACTTTCGCCATCACGTCGGAAGTCAGGCTCTGATCGATCACAAAGGCGATGGAAAGTGGAGCTGGATCGACGCTGAATACCCTGAGCGGATAACGGACGTTGTTCTCGTAGACCTTGAAATCGCGTTGGGTGAGCCCCGCCACCAGGTTGCCCTTAGAGTCTTTGACGGTGACCGGGACCTCTACGAAGTTCACGTTCACGATGATCTTGGTAATTGCGGCAGCGCCTTCCTCAGCAGGTATGGTCTGGACATCGTCCTTGCCCTGGCTCGATGGCGGCTGGCTCGACGGCGGCGGGGTGGGAGGCGGCGGGGTAGGAGGCGCCGGGCGTTGCTGATCTTGAGTTGTCGAGGACGAGCTGGGTCCGGACGGCACGGAATCAGCGGGCGTGGCCGTGGCGCCCTTGCCGGGAGTAATGGGGCCCATGTCCGACAGCGACGGAGCCGCCTGGGGTGCTGGGGCATCGGGTACTGTTGACTGCTGCGTTTGAGGCAGAGCCACTGGGCTCAGATACAGGGTTGAACCGAGGAGCGCCGTCAGCGCGATTGCTGTAGAACTGAGCTTCACAGGTATATTCGTCCTCCCAGACCGACGCATCCTGCTGTTGAGCGACCGGCGGACGCATTCCGCACTGGCCTGGCCAGCCAGCAGGGCTGCACCTGTCAGAGTATCAGACGCGCCAGAGCGGCGCTGGTTGCCCGCCAGCGCAGAAAGAGTTCGGGTATGCTCTCTTAGGAGAACTATTTCCGTCTATATGAGCAGCATGAGTGTCCGATTTGGAGTTGCCGTTCTGTTTCTCAGCCTGCCGGGCGTCTCCGCGGCGGGATGGGCTCAGCTTGCTCCCTCACCCGACGCGCCCCCGATAAGCACGGCTCCGGCCCAGGCAGCCGATGAGACCGCGGTGGCCACTCTCAAAATGAACGTGAACCTGGTGGACCTGTTTTTTACCGTCAAAGACAAGAGCGGGCAACTGGTTCCGCACCTCACCAGGAACGATTGCACGGTGCTGGAAGACAAGGTGCCGCAGACGCTGAAAAGCTTTGTGGCCGAAACCAATCAGCCGTTGACACTGGGCATACTGCTGGACACGTCGGGTAGCCAGCAGCAGGTGTTGCCGTTGGAGCAGGATGCAGGCGCACAGTTTCTTCAGCGTGTGCTGAAGTCGAAGGATGAAGCGTTTCTGGTCTCGTTCGACGTTGACGTTGACCTGCTGCAAGACTTCACCAACAATCCGCGGCAGTTGGCGCGGGCCATGAGCAAGGCAGAAATCAACACCGCGGGCGGCAACGGAGGGGCGGGCATTCCCGGAGCCGGCGGAGGAACCGTTCCCACCGTAGGAGATCCCAAGGGGACACTGCTCTACGACGCGGTCAACCTTGCCGCCAACGAAAAGCTGAACCAGGAGAGCGGCCGCAAGGCAATGATCATCCTGACCGATGGTGAGGATCAGGGCAGCCGCACCAAGATTGGCGAGGCGATCGCTGCGGCGCAGAAATCCAACGTGATTATTTACGTGATTTTGATTGCCGACCGCGGATTCTATGGTGGGTTCAGCTTCGGCTACAGCGGTTACTCGGCAGCGAAGAGGCTGTCAGATGAGACTGGCGGCCGCCTGATCGATGTAGGCAACAACGGCAAGAAACTTGAAGCCGCCTTCCAGCAGATCGAAGACGAGCTCCGCACCCAGTATTTGGCCAGCTATACACCCAGCAACGCCAAGTTGGACGGAACCTTCCGGCACCTTGCGGTGCAATGCCAGGGCGATGGAATGAAGGTGCAGGTCCGCAAGGGCTATTACGCCGTGGCGCCGCAATTTTAGCTGCTATTTTTATAGCGCGATGCGGTGGCAAAGAGCGGTCGACTGGCGCAGCGCGGGACAGGACAGCCAAGGAAACAGGGCAGGGGCGAAGCTAAACTCCGCCCCTGCTTCGTTTTCGCACACACAATTACCTAAGTCCTGCAACTTGGTAATCTGGCGCCTTTCATGGGTCTTCGTTAATATCGGCGCAAGTGGGAAATACTTGAGGCCGATCCCCAAAAAATCTTCAGCCTCAGAAAACCCTGCACCGAGGAGCCAGCCATGGACACCAATTTCGCCGTCAATGAATCCTATGAGATCAGCCCGCGGTTTCAACGCACCATAGAGGAAAGGATTGCGCGATTGGAAACGGATGCCCGGAGCGACGAGGCGTTCGCGGCGGTGCTCGAAAATGGCGACCATATTCGCAGACAAATGCGCCTGGTGGCCGTGCAACGCGCGGAGGCTTTGCGCATGAGGTTGTTTCTCGATCGCGCTAAGACGCGGCTGCCCGGGCCGATGATTCCTCTCTGATCCATTACGGCGCATTCAATCCAAAAGAGTTGAATGCAAAAGTACAAAGGCCGCGCTCCCGCGAGGGATTGGCGCGGCCTTTGATTTTGGAGCACCGGGCGGGGATCGAACCCGCGTATACAGGTTTTGCAGACCTGCGCGTTAACCGCTTCGCCACCGGCGCTTT
>PKXI01000258.1 GCA_003133425.1 Acidobacteriaceae bacterium | reverse complement strand
TTATTTATTGACGCTGCCTTATCGGAAGATGAACTTCGCAGGCTGAAAAGAGCGCTCGATGAAAAGAAGTACCGGAAGGGCACAAACGACCTCAACAAGACGGTTCACCGTCTGAGACTGATTGTGCTGATCGCCGTCGCAACCGGAATGCGCGCGTCGGAGATATTCGGGCTTCTTTGGTCGGACGTGCTTTACAGCGAAGGATTGTTGGCAGTGCGGGCAAAGCTGAAGGGCGGCAAGATGCGGTACGTCCCGATGACGCCTGAACTGGCCAGCGAATTGCGGCGATTCCCCGTCGTCATTAGTGAGGATCGGATTTTTCCGCCGAAGCAGGGAGCGACGAGTGGAAGGCAGCGACTGGAAGGAAGTTTTGAGGACCTACTCGAAAGAGCGGGAATTCGGGGAGCGCCGGGATAAACCGGCATGTTGTAGGGGATGAAAGAGCCCTACAGGAAAGGGAGTAGCGATTCCATCCTGGCCTCTAGTCTTGCAGGTGACATCGTGAGGTGTCGCTTGAAGCGTAGAACGGAGGCATCGGTGGGCGGGGCGATTGAGCTGCGAAAAACCGGTAGATCGGGACGCCGACTCCATCCTGAGTAGGAGGAAGGCAACACGGCAGCCGCGTTATCCGCGAGTGGCTGTCCGGTCCTGCGTAGTCTAAGAACCTCAGCACGCCGAGAAACAACATGCACGAGAACCGGGAGATCTCCAGCGCGCCTTGGTTTTGCGATCAAGGCCGGTCCGAGAAGGCCATAAACCGTAATGCGGACATGCACGTGCTGGAGAAGTCGGACTGCGCCATAGTACCTGTGAACCAGCCGAACAACGAAGGGAAACCTTCCGCGGAGGTTGGGGAGGGAAGGGCGCAGCTGGAGGAGAACATCGTTCAGGCGCACATGCTCCTGACTCTGAGCAGGGAGATGCATGCTCCAGCGTTTGGCGGTGTGCGTGAAGTCGCCCGCAATCTGGGTTCGCTCTCACGCCATCCATCCTTCAGAAGAGCCGTGTGCGTAGACGCGCTCGCACGGATCTGTGCGGGGGGCGATCAGCGATGGTCGTCCCTACCGCGACATTTTCGTTTCCACGATCTGCGCCACACCTTTGCATCCTGGTACATGATGAACGGCGGCGATCTTTACGAGCTGGCGAAGATCCTTGGCCACTCGAATATCAAGATGACCGAACGCTATGCCAAGCTGGGGCGGGAACACATCGCCAGAACCGGCAACACGGCGCGGGAAATCTGGAAGCTGCTGGAGAAAGAAGATGGCGTCCAAGCGCACACCGGCTAACGATGTACGTGTTTGGTACGTGAGACTGAAACGAGACGTTTTTGACTACTGCTAAGTGTTTTAGAAAGTGGTGGCCAGAGACGCTACTGCCTACTCGTCCAAGACCCATAATGCGAGCGCTGAATTCGCGAAAATTGGGCAAAATGCGCAGAACTTCCCAAAATCGCTCGAAGATATTCGGTACGAGTTGCCCCCGAAGTTGCCCCCAATATTGGGTCGATGACCTATTGGCCTCAGACGGATTAACCAGGCACGACCTTAATCCTGGACCCTCCGGCGTATTTCGGTTACGATCCAAAGTCAACTGCGATGTGCCTCTGCTGCTCCTTCCCGCAGGTCAGTTCAGAAGACGGCCGTTTTCTTTCAATTGAGCATTGGCGTGGCTCGCTGTCTGAGCCGCCGATCATAGATAGCAGATGCGGTCTCCTCTTGGATGCGAGGATCTCGTGCTGGTTTTTCACTCTCTGGAAGGATTCTTGCGCCCGTGCTGTGCATGCTTTTTCCAGAAGAGAGCAGGATTTGGCGTTTAGACTGTCTTTGATCCTCTTATCCCATGTTGCGAAAACAAAACAGGAAAAATGGTCCGGCGTCAGGCACCGCTCCCACTGTGGGGGAGGCACGCCTGTTGCCGGAAGAGATGGAGCGGGTGCGAGAACAGATCGCCGGCCGGCACTCCAAATCCGCTCTGCAGCTTGCCAAGGATCTCTACAAGCGCTGTGCAACGGCCGAGTCCGAAGCCCTGCTGATCGATGCCTACAAGGCTCGCATCGACGATCTGCTCCGGCTGGGAATGACGGTGGAGGCCAAGACTCTGCTGGGGATCGTACGGGAGCGGTTCCCCTCGGCACTGCCGCGAATGACGGAACTCGGCCGGGAGATATGCGCACAGGATGGCAAGCTGGAAGAGGTTGTCGCGCCGCTCGCCAATCACGAGCTCCCAGCCGAAGAGCGTGAGCGCATTGAGACCTTCGTCCGGCAGCGGATCGTCGATCTTCACGCTCTGGGGGCGGTTTCGAGCCTGCCTGCGGAGCATTCCCTGCGCGCGGCTGCATCGGCGCTGGCGGCCGCGTTCCAGGCGGTAACCAGGGGGCCGGTAGAGGACGCGGATCT
The DNA here is from genome assembly GCA_003133425.1 of Acidobacteriaceae bacterium. Next base: position 31,145 of record PKXI01000258.1, on the reverse strand, counting down.
GGCGCTGCCGGAGGTGTCGCGGCGCAGCCCGCTAGCCCCGTGGAAGGCACTGATCCGCGCGATTGCCTGCTACCACCGGCGCGAGGACGAAGACTGCGGCAAATGGCTCCAGGCGATTCCAATGGATTCTGTTCCAGCGCGCCTGCTTCCCGCACTCGCCGCGATGCTGAAAGCGAAGCTTGCGTCCGGCGCCGATTCCAAGTTCAGTCTGGCCGAAGAGAAGCTCATCGCCGTGGCAGGGGATCATGACGCGGATTTGCGCGCTGCCATGTCGGAACTCGAGGATGCACTGCATGGAAAGAAGCAGAAGCGAATCCTGGATGCGGCGCGGAAAGCGATGGCGGCCAGCGCACACTGCGCTGCGGGGCTGCGGGAACGCCTACGCCAGCACATTGCGATCCGCTGTGGAGCACTGAACATCCCACTGTCGGCTTTGAATGCTGCCTTGGGCGGGGCTCCAAGGTTTGACGCATATTACTTCCGCCTTCTGGCAAGGGGGCTGGAGGACCAGCACAACGATGAGGACTTCGCGGAAGCGGCAGCGGTCTGGACGGACTTTCGCCTCGCGGCTATCAAGGAAAACTGGTTTGCGCCTTGTGGCCTGGAGGATGGCGTTCTCTCGCTGCGTATGGCGGAATTAGTTGGGAACGCACCGGCCGAGGTCGCCAAAAAGCTGCGCGAGGAGCTTTCGCAATACCGGCGGCCGGGTAAATGGGACAAGAAGGAGGAGTGGCTGCCCTCGCCGGGGACGCTGTACGAACGCGCCTGCAAGGCCGACCCCCATCCGGAAGCATTCCAGGCTTGGCTGAACTGGGCTCGGAAGCAGAGTGCCTGGCAGTTGGCCGACGATGTCGCAGAGCGCTGGCGAGAGGTGCGGGCAGCGGATATTCAACCGCTGCTTTATCTGATGGAATCGGCCGAGAAGCGTAACGCATTCAAGAAGTCGTTGAAGTACCTGGAGGAGGCGGAAGAGCTGGACCGTCTGAACCCCGAGGTGCGGCGGGCAAAGCTGCGGCTGTTGCTTTCAGCGGCCATACGGCACCTGCAACAGCGCAAGGCTCACCTGGCTCAGAAGGATATCGAGCAGATTGAATCGGTGCTCGAGGTGCGGCCAGGGGAGATTGCCGCATTGGCCGCGGCGCTGCGCTGGTGTTCGGCCCTGGCGGACAGGGATAAGGCTGTTCAGGACGGGCAGGATGCACAACTGGAGAAGTCGCTGGGATGCGTGGCCGCGCATCTGCTGAAGGCAACTGTGGCAGAGAAAGCCGAGGTTTTCACTGCTTCCTCGTTGAAGGCTTTGACGGGGGCAAAGCTTTCTGCCGTCGAATTGCTAACCGGTGTGGCCCGAGCCCGCGCGCTGGGCGAGTGGGCCGGACTTTATATCGTGCTGCCGCAAGAGTGGAACGATCCCCTGATTGCTGCCCTGAGACTGCCCGACTGCCCGGCGGATGCCGACCAATTGCTGCTTCTTGGCGAGGCTGCCCTGGACAGCTACTCAGCGGAGCTGGCGTATGCCGTGTCAACAGCGGGACTGGCCAACGGCGGGGCAAGTGCAGAGTTTCTGTTCCTGCGTGCCCGCTCGCTGCCACCGCTGGCTTCTTTCCGGCGGGAGGGCTGTTTGACGGCCTCGCTGGAGTTGGCCAGGCGGGAGCGCAACACCGAACTGGCGGGAAGAATCCTGGATCGTTTGAACGGGAAGCAAGAGGAGGGGCGCAGGTGGGTGGATTCAGAGATGAGAGCCGACCCAGGGATTGCCAGCCGCGCCGTCTCGCCGGAGTTGTTGGGTAAGATTCTGGAGGAAGAGCAGGCGCTGAAGAAGTTCCCCGGCTACGACCTCGGACCGGATCCGAAGTATGCTGAGGAGCTTGGGTATGCTGCCTGCGACTGCCCCAAGTGCCGGGCAAGACGCGGTGAAAAGGTGGAGGAGGAGGAATTCTCCGACGACGAAGATGATTTTCACGGCGAAGGTGATTTCGATGAGGACGAGGACGGGTTCGAGGACAAGTTCGACCGATCCGCTCCCTCTCCTTCGAAGGGATTAGCGAAGATCATGGGGGAGGTTCTGACCTCCATGCCTCCAGAACAAGCGCAAGTCGTGGTGCAACAGTTGAAGAAAGCAATGGACGACGGCGAGGATCTCTTCATCGCCGTGGAGAAGATTATGGGCAAAGCGATGCTCCCGCCGAAACCGTCTGTGAGGCCGAAGAAACCTTCCAGGGTTCCGCCACCGGAACAGGGCAGTTTGTTTTAGGGTGAAACGATGTATGTGAATGCATTGCCAATTCCCGATCCCTATGCTGTGCTGGGCCTTGGCCCCGGCGCCGAGGACGAGCAGATTCGCGCCGCCTATCTGGCCAAGCTCAAGCAGTTTCCCCCGGACAGGGCACCGGCCGAGTTCGAGCAGGTTCGCGACGCCTACGCGCTTCTGCGCGACCGCCGCAGGCGCGCGCAGCACACGCTGTTTTCAGTGAATCCGGAGGCGCGCCTGGAATCCCTGCTGGATGGCATGGACAATGATAGACAGTTCGCCGGCCCCGGTCCATGGCTGGCAGTACTTAAGGAAAGATAGATGGAAATGGAAGACGATAACTTCTCCGCAGGGCTATCTCCGCAAGAGCGCGAGCGGATTGTGCGCGGATTCGAGGCGTGGCTTGACCGTGCGATGGCCGACGAGCCGCCGCCGCAGGGACTGACCGCCGAATTGCTGGCTGCGCTTGCGCACGGCGATCCGCTTCCGCCACTCGAAAGCGGGCTGCCCGGAAGCGGCGGCAGTGACCTTTATTCCTTGTGGGCGGCGATGACCATGCTTACGCAGGAAGTCAGGCTACAGGGACGGACCTTCAAACAGTTGAATGAGACCCTCGTTCAGAGCCTCGAAGCGCATTCCGCAGGACCTCGGGGCGGCGGGGAAGAGGAACCGGCTGAGCCGCCTTGCGCCCAACAGGAAGGAGCCCGCCGGGCTGGGAAGCAGGAGATTCATCTTCCGATCAGCATTCTGCTCGATCTGCGCGACCGGGTGGAGCGGGGAGGAAACACCGCGCGCAACGCCGGCGGGCAGCTGGCTCCGGGACGGCTGCCGCGATTGGCTCGCTGGCTGGGTGTGGGTGGCGAATACGCGCGCAACGCTCAGGAGATTCTCGCCGCGATCTCCCACGGCTACAACCTCACTCTCGACACTCTGGACGAGGCGCTGGTGGGTTGCGGCGTAAGCCGGATTGCTTGCCAGGGGCAAATCTTCGATCCGCAGCGCATGACGGCTGTCGACATTGAAGAAACCAACTCCGCGCCCGAGGGGACGGTTGTCGAGATCTACCGCAATGGTTACGAGTGGAACGGAGAAATCTACCGCAGCGCTCAGGTGAAGGTGGCGCGCAGTCCGGAAAGGAAACCCGAATGAGCGAATTGGGGGATTTGATTGTTGGCATCGATCTGGGTACAACCAACTCCGAGATTGCGGCATTTGTCGATGGCAAAGTCGTAATTCTGGGCTCGGGCAACAAGAAGATGCTGCCCTCGGTGGTGGGCCTGTCCCCATCTGGAGAACTGCTGGTAGGCGAGGCGGCGCGCAACCAGTTGATGCTCTATCCCGAGCGCACGGTGCGAAGCATCAAGCGCAAGATGGGCAGCAACGAGACCGTTACGCTAGGCGACCGCCCGTTTACGCCACCGGAGATCTCGGCGCTGATCCTGCGCGAGCTGGCCTCCTGGGCCAGCCAGCAACTTGATCGGCCCGTTGCCAAGGCGGTCATCACTGTACCCGCCTATTTTTCCGACGCCCAACGGCAGGCGACGCGCGAGGCCGCAACCTTGGCAGGCCTTGAGGCCGTTCGCATCCTGAATGAGCCGACGGCCGCGAGCCTGGCGTATGGAGAAGGCAGCCGTCATACCGCCATGGTCTACGACTTGGGCGGCGGCACCTTTGACGTCTCCATCGTCTCGCTGGAGGGCGACATCACCGAAGTGCTTGCCAGCCATGGCAACAATCGCCTGGGCGGCGACGACTTCAACGACCTGCTCGCCGAGCATCTGCTCAGTGCATTTAACTCGCAACACGGTGTCGATCTGCATAGCGGACATCTCGTGGCCCGCGCCCGCATCTGGTGGGCTGCCGAGGAAGCCAAGCGCCGTTTGAGCTTCGATCCGGAAGTGACTGTCCGCGAAGAAGCGTTGGCCACGGTCGACGGTAAACCTCTGCACCTGGAACTGGAAATCACGCGTGAGCAGTATGAGGACATGATCCGCCCCTTGGTCGAGCAGACCCTGGAACATATGTCCAAGGCGCTTGCCGACGCCGGCAAAGGGCCTTCAGAGCTGGATGCGATACTTTTGGTCGGTGGTTCGACGCGCACTCCGCTGGTGGCGAGGATGATCGAGGAACGTACCGGCCTGACGCCGCGGGAAGAGATACATCCAGACCTGTGCGTTGCCCTGGGGGCAGGTGTGATGGCCTCGCGCCTCGCCGGTCACGAGGTCGAGCGGGTGCTGGTGGATGTGACCCCGTACTCCTTCGGAGTGTCCTTTCTTGGCGAGCGGGGCGGCGTCTCGTATCCGCACTGCTACAAGCCGATCGTCCGGCGCAACACCCCCTTGCCCGTCACTCGCAGCGAGCGCTTCTACACCAGTCATCCCTACCAGGAAGAAGTGGATGTTCGGGTCTATGAAGGTGAGGACGAGGATGCGCTGCGCAATATCCTGGTGGGCGATTTCACCGTCAAAGGTCTGACTCCGATGCGCGATTTCAACGAAGTACTCTGCCGCATGAGCCTCGACATGGACGGCATCCTCAGCGTTACCGCAATCGAGAAGAAGTCGGGGCTGTCCAAGCGCATCACCATTGCGCGCGCTCTGGAAGCCAGGAGTGAAGCCGAGATTGCCGCTGCCCGCAAACGTCTCGAAGCCCTCTATGCGACCCGGCAGGACGACGATTTCGACGATGAGGACGAAGTGCTCGACACCGACGATGCGAAAGAGATGGAGGGNNGGAGGGCGAGACTTCCTTCAAAGTACGTCCCGAGTCGGCGGAAGGAAATGCGGTCGCGGACGATTGGAGTACGGCCGAGGACGTGGGCCGGAAGTTGATCGAACGCTCCCGCCTGCTGCTCGATACGATCCACGAGGAAGACCGCGAGGAAGCAATCGACCTAAATGAGGCCATTGAAGCGGCGATCGACAATCGCGATGCCGCCGCGCTCAGTCAGGCCGTTGACCATTTGCGCGAGATGCTGTTCTTTGTCGANNGCTCGCGTTGCGGCGCCGACCTCACCGCGCTGTTGCTTCTGACCGCTCACGCTTACGTCATGCGCCAGACCGCCCGGCAGTTGCTAAAGCAGGGCGATTGCCAAGCGGCCCTGGCATCTGTTCAAGCAGCTCAGCGATTGCACCGCACGCCGGAAGGAAGTCTTCTGAACGTTGTCTGTACTACGGCGGCCAACCCGCTTTCCAGACAATCTCAAGAGCCAGCTTGAGCCATTACCGATCCGGGTTGGGCAAGACTGCGTCATAAGCATTTGGTTGATTGACAGCTAAACTGGCGGCTTCGCGGCCGCCGGTTTTACCAGTGTCAATGCTCGTTGAGGGGGCTCCGGAGACGGTGCCGCATGTGCCTCTAATCACGATAATACTTAACGAAGCTGCAATGCAACTTATTGATTCTAAACGAACAAATGCTGGTGGCCAGAGACGGGATTGANNCAAAGTCGTTGACACGCTCCGATCCGGTTAGAACCGGGAGGACGTTTGGCCTTGATCATAGTTATTGGTGAAGGGGGCCGGATTGAACCGCCGACGCCGGCCTTTTCAGGGCCGCGCTCTACCACTGAGCTATCTGGCCTCAGTGCAAACTTCGGTTGCATCTCTACGCGTGGATTCCGGACGGCGCCGGATAAGGAGGGTAACTCCACGTACAGTGCTCTGCAACAACTGTGACAGTATACCAACTCCCATTCTCCTAAGCCAAACCGGGCCAATAATACATGTCTGCGAACCCCTTTCCGGCCGCCACCAGCGCCCTTCGCTCCGGTCCTGCACTACACTGGAAAGCAATCATGCGCCACCTTGCACGAATTCTCGCCTGCTTACTGGTTGCCGCAACTGCCTGTTCCCACGCGCCCAGGCACCGAATGTCCGAGAGCGAAACGCGCACGGCGCGGGCCTTCCTGTCCTACGAGAGCCAGGGGCCGCTGTCCCTGCGCGCGTTTTTGGAGCAATTCCCCAAGGGAGCCGACCTGCACGTCCACCTCTCTGGGGCGGTATACGCGGAGACTTTTATCCGTGAAGCCGGCGAGGACGGCCTGTGCGTGGACCCCGCAGCGCTCAAGTTTGCCAAACCGCCCTGCAAGGGAAAGTTGATGCCGGCAGCCGAGTTTTCAGGAAACCTGACCCCTGCCGACCAGGACCTCTACGACCGGCTAATCGATGCTTTCTCGATGCGAAGCTACTTTCCCACCCCCGGTTTCAGCGGGCACGACCAGTTTTTTGCTACATTTGCGCGCTTCGGGGGATTGAACAAGCAGCACACCGGTGAGTGGGTGGACGAGGTGGCCAGCCGCGCTGCCGCCCAGAATCAGCAATATCTTGAGCTGATGCAGACGCCGCCCTTCGGACACGCCGCCACCATCGCGCATTCGATCGGCTGGAACCCCGATTTCGCAAAGTTCCGCCAGCAGTTGCTCGATCACGGCCTGCGCGACGAAGTAGCCGCCGACCGCGACGACGTGCGCCAGGCGGAAGCCAGCCGGCAGAAGCTGGAGCACTGCGCAACACCGCAGGCCATGCCTGCCTGCTCGGTCGAGATCCGGTATATCTACCAGGTGCTGCGAGGATTTCCCCCGGAGCAGGTCTTTGCTCAAACCCTGCTGGGGTTTGAAACCGTTCAGGCCAGCATGGCAGCTCATGAGCCGGGCTTTGTCGGCATTAATTTCGTCATGCCGGAGGACGGCTTCGTCTCCATGCGCGATTACACGCTGCAAATGAAAATGTTGGACTACCTGCACTCCGTCTATCCCCAGGTCCACATCAGCCTGCACGCCGGCGAACTGGCGCCCGGCCTGGTGCCGCCCGAGGGCCTGCGCTTCCACATCCGGCAAGCCGTGGAGTTGGGTCACGCCGAAAGGATCGGCCACGGCGTCGATGTGATGTATGAGAACGATGTGCCAGGCCTGCTGAAAGAGCTGGCGCAAAATCACGTGATGGTCGAGATCAACCTGAGTTCGAACGAAGGCATCCTGGGCGTTGAAGGAGACGAGCATCCGTTCCGCAACTACCGCCTGGCGCACGTTCCTGTTGCGCTTTCAACCGACGACGAGGGCGTAAGCCGCATCGATATTACGCACGAATATGTTCGCGCAGCCATTGACTACCACCTCACCTACGCGGACCTCAAGACCCTGGCGCGCACGGGTCTTGAACACAACTTTCTGCCCGGCGCCAGCTTGTGGGCCCAGCCGGATGTATTTGATGCGACGGCAGGAGGGTGCAAGGGAGAAGCGCCCGGAGCGGACAAGCCGTCGGCCGGATGCAAGTCTTTCCTGGAAGGAAGCGAAAAGGCCGCCGCGCAGTGGGAGCTGGAACGTCGCTTCCGTGCCTTCGAAGCGAAGTGGTGAGCGCCAATCTGTGATCGGTTTTAAGTAATTATGTGGCGGAATCCACGGGCGGCAAGCTCCCCGGCCCTGTCTTCTCACGGGAACATTTCCGTCTTACACTATCTGCGATGGACAACGAGCGCATCCGCGAGATTTGTATGAGCCTTCCGCACGCGGCGGAGACGCTGAACTGGGGACATCACCTGGTGTATTGGGTCGGCGACCGTGAGATCGGCGGCAAGATGTTTGCCATGACCGACCTCGATGGCACCGGCAGCGGCGTCTTGTGGTTTCACTCCGGTGCAGAGCGCTTTCACGAACTGATGGAGACGGACGGCATCTACGCGGCGCCGCATTTGGCCAAGGCCCACTGGGTCGCCGTTGAGCGTTGGGATGTACTCCGGCCTCGCGAGTTCGAGGAGGAGCTGCGGCGGGCCAATGCACTGATTTACGAAAAGCTGCCCAAGCGAACCAAAGCCATGCTGGCGATGCCCGAGAAGGAGCGCGCCAAGATGCTCCGTGAGCGGAAAAAACTACTGGCCGCGCGCGCCAAGGTCAAGAAGAAGTAGGCTGATGCTGGAACCGGTGTCATTGCACGCCCGTATATGAAAGTGGAGGAGACACGAAAGCCATGGTCAAGTTTCTGTTGTGGTGCATTCTGCTGGTTTTGTGCTGGCCGCTGGCTCTGTTGGCCCTGGTGCTTTATCCGATTGTGTGGCTTCTTCTGTTGCCCTTCCGCCTGGTTGGAATTGCAGTAGGAGGCGTGCTGGAAATGGTGCGCGCCATCATCTTCCTTCCGGTCCGGCTCTTTCAGGCCATCTGAGAACGCCAATCGTTCCCGGCAATCCGTTTCGCGTCGCCCGCTCTCGCGCGAGTCTGCTATCTTTCCCTCCAGGTCCTCGTGCAAAAAAGCTCGACTGGCCTTCCCAACGGAGCGGCAATCCACCCATGACGAACACGGCGCGGATGATACTTGGCTCTGCGATTGCATGGCTTTCGCTTGGCTTCAACTACTCACTCTACGCACAGATCGCGACGCCTCCCGCAACGTCGAATGCCGCCATGGATCGCGACTTGCTTGAGGTCACAATTCCGCGGCTCGAGCAGATGTATCGCGCTCATAAGTACACCGTCACCCAGGTCGTGAACTGGTACATCGCCCGCATCCACAAATACAACGGCGTCTATGGAGCCATCGAGAACCTCGACGTAAAGGGAGCTCTGGCCACGGCTGCACGCGAGGACGCTGACGCCAGGGCAGGCGGCAGTCATTACGGTCGCGGTCCCATATGGGGCGTCCCCATCGTCATCAAGGAAAACACCAGCGTAAAGGGCCTCGTCACCAGCGACGGATGGCAGGGCTATCGAATCCCGGGCCGCGAGCTGATTGCGCCGCGCGACGCCACCATCGTCAGGCGCTTCCGCGTCGCCGGCGCCGTCATTCTCGGCAAGACCAACATGCCCGACTTCGCCGCCAGCGACACCAACCGCAGCAGCGCCTACGGCCGCACCGGCAATGCGTACGATGTGCGCTTCAGTCCCGGCGGCTCTTCAGGCGGCACGGTTACAGCGGTCACGGCAAACTTCGCTTTGCTCGGCAACGGCACGGATACCGGCAACTCCATCCGCATGCCGGCCGCCACCAGCGCTTTGGTCGGTGTCTTCCCCACGCGCGGACTCGTAAGCATCGCGGGCATTGCGCCGCTTGACTGGCTGCTCGATAACACCGGACCCATTGCGCGAGATGTAACCGACGCCGCGATTGCGCTATCGGTCATGGCGGGCGATAACCTTGGCGATGATTCGATGGATGAGGAGACTGTTGGCTCGGCAGCTAAAGCGCAACCCGGCCCTTACACGCAATACTTGAAGCCAAACGCGCTCAAGGGCAAGCGCTTTGGTGTGCCCGCATTCATTCTTGCGGGCGCGGGAATTCCGTTCCAGGGCATTCCTGCTGCGGAGGATCCCACCAAAGCCGCCGCGGCTCGCGAAGCTTCGCGGGTTCCTCTGCGCCCTGAGACGCGCGCAGCATTCATGCGTGCCATTGAAGCGATGCGTGCAGCGGGCGCCACGATCGTCTTCGATGATTCCATCCTGCCCGACAGCTTTGCCGAGACCGTCTCGCACATCGGCACGATGCCTTACGTGCGCGAAGGGACAGATAACTTTCTCGCCCACTACGGACCGCCGCAGTATCACTCCGCGCGCGAGTACGAGCAATTGTTTGGATCTCCCCTGCCGGAAACGATCATCGGAGGCGCAAAAGTAACTCCCAACGATCCTCGCAGCCCCGTCACCCAGGTGCAGTTCGAAGACAACTCGCAAGCCGAGGCAGACGTTCTGGTCCCGCGCCAGCGAGCGCTCGACGTATACGATGAAACGCTCGACCGCCTCCACCTTGACGGCTATGTATATCCCGCCATTCAGATGCCGCCCGTGGATGAGACCATGCCCCAGGACGATACGATAAGCAGCGGTCCGCATAGCGATACCGGCTGGGTAAACATGGTTGGTGTGCCTGCCGTCGTAGTGCCGGGTGGCTGGTACAGCAACGGACTCCCCTTCGGTCTGGAAATCTCCGCGCGCAAATGGAAGGATGGCGACCTGCTCGGCTGGGCCTACGCCTTCGAGCAGGCTACCCACTTCCGCAAGCCTCCTGTGCTCGTTGACAAGGGCCTTCTGTCCATCCAGCGATAGCCAAGTTCGCAGCCAACCCAGCCAAAGAACCTCTTCGCGGTTGCGCGCGTCCCTCGACATCCCTTCCGGCAATGCTTTAGCGTGGCCCTATGGCAGGAATCTCTCTCGTTCTGGATGGCAACGTAGCCCTCATCACCGGTGGCTCGCGCGGAATTGGCGCGGAGACGGTGCGAATGTTTTCAGAAGCCGGGGCAAAGGTGGCCTTCAGCTATGAGAAAGCGCGCGAACGAGCCCAGGCGCTGGCCGCCGAGTGCGCCGGGCCGCAGCGCTGCGTGGCCCTCAAGCAGGAACTCAGCAATCCCGCCGACGGACGTGCCCTTGTAGCCGCCGCCGTGGCCGCCTTTGGCCGGCTCGACATTCTCGTAGTCAATCATGGCATCTGGCCCGCCGAGGATGTTTCAATTGCCCGGATGGCCGATGAGCAGTGGCGGCGGACCATGGGCGTAAATCTGGACTCGGTCTTTGGGCTTGTTCAGGCCGCGGTTGCGCAGATGGACAGGCAGGCGCCAGCGCAAGGCGAGACCGCTGGCCACATCGTCCTTATCAGCTCAACAGCAGGGCAGCGCGGCGAGGCCAACCACGCTGACTACGCCGTGACCAAAGGCGCTCTCATAAGTCTCACAAAGAGCCTTTCCAGCGAACTCGCGCCCCGTGGAATCCGGGTGAACTGCGTTGCGCCGGGGTGGGTGGCCACGGAGATGTCGGCAGCCGCGGTGGGCGATCCTGAAATGGGTGCGAAGATCAGGGCAGGCATTCCGGTGGGCCGGGTCGCAAGCCCGCGGGAGATTGCCGGGCCGGTCTTGTTTTTGTGTACGCCGCTGGCCGGATTCATCTCCGGCGAAGTGCTCAACGTGAACGGCGGCGCAGTTTTGGTGGGATAGAAAAAGCTCGAAGAGGGAACGATGAAGATAAGCAAAATATTGCCGGTAGCGGCGGCCTTTCTGGTGCTGGCCTGGCCGGTGGCAACCCCGGCGCAGACAGGCGACGACGCAGCAGCAAAGAACGCGAAGCAGGCGCGCGCAAAGCTCGATGCCATGGTGCAGGCCCTGGGCGGCCACGCCTGGCTCGACATGAAGAACCAGGTGCGGGAGGGGGCCATCGCCGCCTTCTTTCACGGCAATCCCGACGCCGGCACCACCGAATATCTTGAGTACCATCAATGGCCCGACCACGATCGCGTCGAGATTACCAAGCACCGCGATGTCGTGGAGTTCTACGAGGGGTCCGAAGGCTGGGAAGTGACGTATCGTGGCAAGAAGGCGATGGACAAGGAATTACTCGACGACTTTCTGCGCCGTCGCGACCACTCCATCGAGACTGCCATAAAGGTATGGCTCAAGGATCCCAATACGATCCTGGTGTATGAAGGGCAGCACGTTGTGGAACGGCGCCTGGGCGACCAGGTAACCCTGATCTCTGCGCAAAACGAGTCCATCACCATCCTCATGGACACCCAGACCCACCTGCCCTTGAAGCGCACCTTCCAGTGGCGCGACCCGCTCTACAAAGACAAGAATACCGACGCCGAGGAGTACGACAACTACCATACGTTCGACGGCTTTCCCACCCCGCTTTCCGTCACCCGATTCAAGAACGACGAAATGTTCCGGCAGTACTACATAAAGAAGGTGTCCTTCAACCAGCAATTGCAGGCCGATTTCTGGAGTGTGGACGCAGCCGACCGGCGCATTGAAAAGTAGCTTCAGCCCAAAAAGTAGTCCCGGCGCACGCCTCTTTACTGCGAGAGCGGCCGGTACACCGAGCAGAAATTACCTGGTACCGTGCAAGGAATCCATAGCTCGGACACCCCACCACAGGCGCATCCACGCATTCTAAACGGTTTATCGCATGGCCCCTTGGTTGCAATACCTCTGGTAGAGTGCCTTTGAAGGCAGACCGTCCTAATCAGGCAGAAACAGAGGGGTTGAAATGCATTTTGGGATTTCGAGCTTGATTGGGGGAAGCACGCCACCCCGGAAACTGCCTAAATCGGTGTCGCCTGACCGCGCCGGCATTCTCGCAGCGNNATGCTGAGGTACGGCCAACGCTTCGACATCCAGACCAGGCTGATGAACCAGCAGACATTTCAGGCGGCGCTGGCAGCGCTTCTGCGCAACTGTCCGGCAGACCAGGAGATAGCCCTGATCTGGATCGACGTACTTAACCTGCGCCGCGAGTTCGCTCTATCCGGTTCCAGGGGAGTGGAAGCGCTGGTTGTCCACATTGCGGATTCCCTGCGCTCCGCTGTGGATAGCGACGCCTTGCTGGGCCGCTTCGGCGCGCGCGCCTTCCTGGTAGCCATGCCGGCCTCCAAATTGGACCGGGGCGACAGGCTGCGGATTCAAATGACCGTGGACGCCCTGGAGCCGATGCGCGTGCTCGGAGCCGAGATCAGGCCAACCATCGCAGCAGGCGTGGCCTTTTACCCGACCGATGCCAATTCCGATGAAGAACTGGTGCGTTTCGCGAGCCTCGCGGCCTCCCGCGCCGGCGGCGCCAGAAACGCGAGTGTCATGACCTTCGACTCCGCCATGAACAACCTGCTCCTCCGCGACCACCAACTCGAAGTCGAGATTCGCAAGGGCCTCGACGAGAATCAGTTCCGTGTCTACTACCAGCCCAAGGTGGACTTGATAACCGGGCAAGTTCTGGGCGCCGAGGCGCTCATGCGCTGGAATCATCCCGAATGGGGCCCCGTCCCGTTAAGCGAAGTGATTCCTGTTGCTGAGCGCTCGAATCTCATTCACCGCATCTTCGAGTTCGGCCTTCGCACAGCGCTGTGGGATGCTCGGCGATGGCGCGACCGTGGCTCGGCCCTCCCCGTCATCTCGGTAAATGTCTCGCCGGCCAACCTGCGTCGCGACGATTTTGCCCGGCTGCTGAGCGATATCCAGACTGAGAATTCGGTTGCGCCCACAAAGTTGGAACTCGAAGTGACCGAGTCGATGCTGCTCGAGGACGAGGAGCTATTCATTAAACGCCTGCGCCAGGTCAACGCCACCGGCGCGTCCATCGCCATCGACGACTTCGGAACCCGCTACACCGGCTTCAATATGCTGCGCCAATTGCCTCTGAGCTCCATGAAGATCGACCAGTGTTTCATCCAGGGCATCGACCGCTCTCAGGAGATGCAGTCGCTGTGCCACACCATTGTGGCCATGGCGCGCCAGTTAAAGCTGCAAACAGTGGCCGAAGGAATTGAAACTCAAGGCGAACTCCGGGTGATGCGGGAGATAGGCTGCGAGGCGGGGCAGGGTTACCTGTTCCAGCGCCCCCTCCCGGCGGAGGAGTTTCACCAGTTCCTCACGGAGTGGCCTACCCGAAAGCGCTCCTGCGGCTTCGCTGACGCCTATCAGCAGCGCTACGGCATGTGAAACTCCCGAAATCACCGAGAGCTTTTTAAACCACACGACCAAGCCCTTCCCGGCCTGTGAGCAGGGCAATCGCATGAATCCATATTGTTAACCAGGCTGATTACGATCTCTATCGCGCCGGTGGCGCAGCGGTCGTTAGCCCCGCGCTTTAGCGTGGGGAATGCGGTCAACAATAGCCATTCAGCCCCGGAGGGGCGCTGCAAACCCCGATTGTCGCTCCGTCTCTTTTGTTCATGCGATTGTCCTGGACCCGTGAACTCCTCGCAGCCGCCGAGCAGCGCCCTTGTTTATAATCCTCAAGAGCGCAAAGCACCCAGCCTGCCCGCTCTCTGGAGCCATTGAATGAAGTTCGACATCCAGGAGATCATGGGTTTCCTGCCCCACCGCTACCCGTTTCTGTTGATCGACAGGATCGTCGAGTTTGAACCTCAAAAACGCCTCGTAGCCATCAAAAACGTCACCATCAACGAGCCCTTCTTTCAGGGCCACTTTCCCGGCTATCCCATCATGCCCGGCGTTCTGGTGATTGAGGCCATGGCCCAGGCCGGCGGCATCATCATGATGGCCGAGATGCCCGACCGCGAAAAAAAGCTCGTGGTATTTACCGGCATTGAGCGCGCCAAGTTTCGCTGCCCCGTCACCCCCGGCGACCAGTTGCGCATCGAGGTGGACGTACTCTCGTTCCGCCCCCGTGCCGGGCGCATCCAGGGTCACGCGTACGTGGAGGGCAAGCTGGCCTGCCAGGCCACCCTCACCTGCCAGGTGGTCCCGCGGGAACGCGAACAGCATGCCCACGAGAGTGCGTCGGTCGTGGTGAGCCAGCCAGGGCCGGAAGCGGAGACGGAGTGAGCGTACATTCAAGCGCCGTCATTGCGCCGGGAGCCGTGGTTCCCGCCTCTTGCACCGTCGGCCCTTTCTGCACCATCGGACCTGAAGTCGTTCTCGGTGAGAACTGCAAGCTCATCTCGCACGTGGTGCTCGACGGCCGCACCCGCATCGGCGCGCGCAATGTCATCTATCCCTTCACTTCAATCGGGGTGCCGCCGCAAGATCTGAAATATGGCGGCGAACCCACCGAGACCGTCATTGGCGACGACAACACCATCCGCGAGAGCGTAACCATCAGCCGCGGCACGGTGGGCGGCGGCGGCGTCACGAGCCTCGGCTCAAATTGTCTCCTCATGACCTGCGCCCACATCGGCCACGACAGCCACGTAGGCAACCACTGCATTATGGCCAACGCTGCCACCCTGGCCGGCCACGTAATCATCGAGGACTACGTCACCCTCGGCGCCTTCTGCCCCGTCCATCAGCACTGCATCGTGGGCAAGTACGCCTTCGTCGGCGGCGGCACCATCGTCACCCAGGACGTGCTGCCCTTCTCGCTCACCTCCTCGCGGCGCGAAAACAAGGCATTTGGCATCAACAAAATCGGCCTTGCCCGCCGCGGCTTTTCGCCCGAGCGGCTGCAGACGCTGCAGAAAGCCTTCCGCTTGCTGCTGGCCGCAAAGATGAACACCACGCAGGCTCTCGAAAAGATGAAAGCGATGAAAGGCGAAGACGTCGCTCTGCTCGCCGCATTTCTGGAACGCAGTGAGCGCGGGGTAATCAAGTAGCCATGAAGCTAGGCCTCATCGCCGGCAACGGGCGCTTTCCATTTCTCCTCCTTGACGCGGCACGCGCGCAGGGCCTCGACGTAGTGGTCGCTGCCATCCGCGAAGAAACCGACCCCGAAATGGACCAGCGCGCCGCCACCGACCAGGGCGTCTCCGTCTACTGGCTCTCGCTCGGCGAGCTCTCGCGCCTCATCGAAACCTTCCAGAAGGAAGGCGTACAAAAGGCCGTGATGGCCGGCCAGGTAAAGCACAAGCAAATCTTTTCCAGCATCCGTCCCGACTGGCGCCTCGCCAAGCTGCTGCTGAACTTGCGCTCACGCAACACCGACATGCTGCTGGGTGCGGTGGCCAAGGTGCTCGGCGACGAGGGCATCGAACTCATCAGCTCCACTCAGTTCCTTGAGCCACTGCTGGCCCAGGAGGGTGTGCTCACTAGGCGCGCGCCGGACCAGGACGAGTGCAAGAACATTGAGTACGGTCTGGGCGTGGCCAGCGCCGTGGCCGGCTTCGACATCGGCCAGACCGTTGTGGTGGCCGCGCAAGCCTGCGTCGCCGTGGAAGCCATGGAAGGCACCGACGCGACCATTGAGCGCGCCGGCCGCCTCATGGATTCGCTGGGCGGGGACGCCTCAACTCTTGTCCGTCGCCTCACCGTGGTCAAAATAGCCAAGCCTAACCAGGACATGCGCTTCGATGTGCCGGTCATCGGCGTCCCGACCGTCGAGACCATGATCCGCGCCGGTGCCAGTTGCCTTTCCATCGAGGCCGGGCGTACCCTTTTGTTCGATCGCGACTCCCTGCTCGAGCGCGCCAGTCAGGCGGGCATTGCCATAGTGGCGGCTCCGCGCTGATACTAGGTGCGGGCAAGCTTCCCTTCGCTCATGGCCGGGCGGTCGTTTCCTGGCCTCCGACCCTTGATCTATGAACCCTGTCCCTAGGAGGTTTTTCGTGAGAAAGCCAATTCTATTTGTCCTCGCCGCGGCGCTTTTCGCAGCGGTTGCCACAGTCCCGGTCGTTGCGGCCGATGAAACCGCCCCCGCCATGCCCGCCGAGGGCCAACCCGCGCCCACCTTCACGCTTCCATCGCAAGACGGCACCCAGATTTCGCTGAAGAGTTTCAAAGGCAAGTGGGTCGTCCTCTACTTCTATCCNNGACATGACCACCGGCTGCACCATCGAGGCCCACAAGTTTCAAGACAGCCTGCCGCAGTTCGAGGCCAAGCATGCCGTCATCCTCGGCGTCAGCGTCGACTCCAAGGAAATGCATCAGCAGTTTTGCGCAAAAGATAGCCTCACCTTCCGCCTGTTGTCCGATACGGATCACAAGGTGGTCAGTGCCTACGGCTCGTTGGCCGACCATAACGGCACATACATGGCCAACCGCAATACCTTCCTCATCAACCCCAAAGGCAAAATCGCGAAAGTGTGGGTAAAGGTGAATCCGCCGGAGAGCGCGTCAGAAGTACTCACCGTGCTTCCCGACAAAGGCAACTCAATCAAGTCCGCGCAATAAGTATTTCCCCTGACCCAGCCGAGGCATTGCAGATACAGCGGTTTCGATTCTGCTCNNCATTTTCCTCAAGAAAATGCCACCTCGCATGATCTTCAGATGGCAACACGTGAATCGAAACCGCTCTAGAGGCCTCGATCCGCCGAATCCAGACGCAGAAAAGCCCGGCCATGAGCCGGGCTCTTTTGCTTGCCTTGAATTGCCTGTTGCCAGTACTACTTCTTTGCGGCCTTCTTGGCAGCCTTCTTTGCAGGAGCTTTCTTGGCTGCTTTCTTCGCAGGTGCCTTCTTGGCAACTGCCTTCTTTGCAACTGCCTTCTTGGCAACTGCCTTCTTGGCGGGGGCTTTCTTTGCTGCTTTCTTAACTGCCAACTTGATACCTCGTTTAGTGGTTTTGCCGACGCGCTTTTTGACCACTGCCTTCTTGGCCTTGGCCTTTCCGCCCTTGGCGCCAGCGTTGCTCTTCTTTGCGGCGGACTTCTTTGGGGCCTTCTTGGCCACAACTTTTTTCTTGGCTGCTTTCTTTGCAGGAGTCTTCTTGGCAGCCTTCTTTACAGAAACCTTTTTAGCAGCCTTCTTGGCCGCGGCCTTCTTTGCCGGAGCCTTCTTTGCTGGAGCTTTCTTCTTCGCGGCCTTCTTCACCGCCGGCTTTGCTTCAGCTGCCACAACCACGATCAAGGTCTCTTCGCCGGATAACTCATCGTCATCCGAGGAGGTAAGTATGCTGGAAGTCTCGACTTCTTCTTCGTCTTCGTCTGCAAAGTCTTCGACCCGATCGGGGTCCAGCTCTATCGGCTCTCCAGTCGGATTGCCGTCGCTCATTGCATACATCCTGACTACATCTTCCATCCCAGTGCCTCCAGCGGCTCGCCGCTGCCCTCAGTTTGTTTGTCTCTTCGCACAAACAGAAATTCTGTTTTGCTTGCGAAAAACATTCTAGTTCTAGCTTGCACGTAAACACCAGCAGAACACAAGTGTGTAATGAGGTCCGGAGGCCTTTTTTACTTCTTCGCGGAAGACTTCCGGTTGGCCTTCGACGTCGTTGTCGACGTCGTTGCAGATTTCGCCGCCGGCTTCGAAGCGGACTTGCGTGTGCTGCTCGTCCTCGTGCTCGGGGCCTTTGCCGCAGTGGATGAATTTGTCTTGGCTCTGGTAGAGGTTGCAGCCGAGGTCTTACGCCGATGCCCGCTCGATGCGGTCCGCAATACTACGGGCTCCGCCACGCGCAGGCGCCGGCCGGGTTCAACCTTGATGCCGGTGACCTTGTTCCAGCGCCGCAACTGGTTGAGAGAGACGCCGAATCGATCGGCGATGGTCACCAGCGTATCGCCCTTGCGCACGGTGTAGAGTCGCGTTTGCGCTGAGGGTGCTGCCGCTGGTGGCACCGGAACCACCAGCGCCGCCACGCTGTCCAGGCTGTCGCTCGCGTGCAGTTGATTTGCGGTTGCCAGCTCCGCGGGCTCGACGCGAAATTCGCGCGCCACTGACGCCAGCGTGTCGCCCGCCGCCACCGCATGGTAGCGCCATGAAATGCGGTTGGCTTCCGGAACCATGGCGATGCGCTCATTGAAAAGCGTGGCCGTGCCCGCCGGCAAATGCAGATCGAACGATGTATCAGGCGGCGTGATCAGTCGCAATAAACTGGGATTCAGCGCCATCAACTCATCCACCGGCGCGCCCACCAGGTCCGACACCAGGCGCAGATCCACGGAATAGTTCACCGTAATGGTGTCGGTCAGTATCGGAGGATCGAGCGTGACATCCTCAAACCCATACTGCTTGGGATTGTTGGCGATGATGATCGCCGCCAGAATTTCCGGTACGTAATTCTTGGTCTCTCCGGGCAGATTATTGCGCTTGTACAGTTCCCAGAAATCCGCGTAGCCCGTCTTTTGCACGGCCCGCTGCACATTCCCTGCGCCCCAGTCGTAGGCAGCCATGGCCAGGTACCAGTCGCCCAACTGGTCGTAGAGAAATTTCATGTAGCGCGCGTAGGCGCGCGTGGACTTCTCAGGATCGAAGCGCTCGTCCACATAGGCGGTACGGGCAAGGCCGTAGCTGCCGGTTGGCATAAACTGCCACATTCCGCCCGCCCTGGACTTGCCATTCATTGCCCGTGGCTGGAAGCCCGACTCGGCGACCGCGAGGTAGATCAAGTCCTGGGGCACGCCCTCTTCGGCCATCACGCGCTGAATCATTGTTCTGTAGTGGCCGGATCGCTCAAATGAATGCAACAGTGTGTTGTGGCCGCGCTGCGAGTTGGCAAAGAAGCTGATGAAGCTGGCCACGAAGTCGTTCACCACCAGCGGCAAATCGGACTTGGTGGTAGCCAGGTCGGCCCTGGCCTTGGCCACGATGTTGGGATCCACTGCAAAGGTTACGTCGCTGGCCACTTCGGCGGGGGTGGGCTCTACCTTGGGCACAAAACCGTTACCCTGCTTCAGCACTTCCATCTCCAGCCCGTTCACCTGGTCCACAATGCGGTCGAACTCTTCCTGCAGTTGCGCATTGTTCCTGATGTCGATGCCGCTTGACAGCATCAGGTCAACGGCGCGATCGAACTCTGCCTTGGCTTCCGGCAGCATCCCCTTGCGATAGTCCGCGTCGCCGCGGGCATATGCTGCTTCCACCTGCTCAATCAACACGCGAACGCGCTGCTGCTCCACAGTAGGCGGAGGGGGCGCGGGGTTAGCAGGTATCTGCGGCGCGGGGGTGGGCAGGGCAGGCGCCATGGCCTGCTGCTGGGGTGCGCCTTTTTGTTTCGATGGGTCGCAACCCGAAAGCGCGAGCGTTACCACCAGGCAACCCGGCAGCAAAAGACGATTCAGCTTCATGCGCATGAAACAGCGCAACCACCCCGGCGAATGTAAGCCAACGAAAGACACTATGCCGATGATAAGCTATGCCATGGAGGTCCGCCGCGGCGGACGCGCAGGATCGGCGTATTTGCCTCCTTTCGCAAGGCCCCGCATGGACGCACGCTTCCTTCGTAACTTCGCTATCATCGCCCACATCGACCATGGAAAGTCGACGCTAAGCGACCGTCTGCTGGAATTCACCGGCTCGGTGACCGGCCGCGAGATGCAGGCGCAGATCCTTGACGACATGGATCTCGAGCGCGAGCGCGGTATTACCATCAAAGCCCACGCCGTGCGCATGATGTACAAAGCGCACGACGGCAACACCTACCAACTGAACCTGATCGACACCCCCGGCCACGTGGACTTCAGCTACGAAGTTTCGCGTTCGCTGGCCTCCTGC
Organism: Acidobacteriaceae bacterium; assembly: GCA_003133425.1. Next base: position 11,108 of record PKXI01000258.1, on the reverse strand, counting down.
GAGGGCGCGCTGCTGGTGGTGGACGCCAGCCAGGGCGTCGAGGCGCAAACCTTGGCCAATGCCTATCTGGCCATCAACCACGGACTCGAGATTATTCCCGTCATCAACAAGATCGATCTGCCTTCGGCCGACATCCTGCGCACCCAGGAAGCCATCGAAAAAGCCGTCGGACTCGACGCCACTGACGCCATCCCCGTCAGCGCCAAGACCGGCCAGGGCGTGGACGCCGTGCTGGAGGCGATCGTGCATCGCCTGCCGCCGCCCACCGGCGACCCGGACGCACCGCTGCAAGCCCTGGTCTTCGACTCCTGGTTCGATGCCTATCGCGGCGTCATCGTGCTGGTGCGCGTCATGCAGGGAACCATGCGCAAGGGCCAGCGCATTCGCTTCATGTCCAACTCGAAAGCCTATGAGGTCGAGTCGATGGGCGTGCTCATGCCCAAGCCCGTCGAGATCGGCCAACTCCTTGCCGGCGAAGTCGGCTTCTTCGCCGCCACCATCAAAAACGTGGGCGACACCAAGATCGGCGACACCGTCACCGACGATGCTCGCCCCGCCGCCGCGCAGTTGCCCGGCTTTGAAGACATCAAGCCGATGGNNTGGACTCGCACGAGCACACGCTCCTGCGCGACGCCCTTGAAAAACTCCGCCTCAACGACTCTTCGTTTTTCTTCGAGCCTGAGAGTTCAGTCGCTCTGGGCTTCGGTTTCCGCTGCGGCTTTCTCGGCCTACTCCACATGGAGATCATTCAGGAGCGGCTGGAGCGAGAGTATGAGCTTGACCTCATCACCACCGCACCCGGCGTGCGTTATCACATCACGCTCACAGGCGGCAGCGTCATCGAAGTGGACAATCCGTCGCGCTGGCCAGATCCCACCAACATCGACTCCATCCGCGAGCCGGTCATCACCGCAAAGATCCTCACCAACGAAGAGTATGTGGGCGGCATCTTCAAGCTCGTTGAAGAGAAGCGCGGCAGGCAGATCAACTTCGAGTATGTGACGCCGACGCGCGTCATGCTCACCTACGAGTTGCCGCTGAACGAAATCGTCCTCGACTTCTACGATCGCCTCAAATCCATCTCGCGCGGCTATGCGTCGCTGGACTATCAACTCGCCGGCGAATGGGAGTCGCCGATGGTCAAGCTCGACATCCTGGTTTCCGGCGAGCCGGTGGATGCGCTGTCCATCATCGTGCATCGCGACTTCGCCTACGAGCGCGGCCGGGCCTTGGTGTCAAAGATGCGCGAGCTCATCCCGCGCCAGCAGTTCGAGGTGGCCATCCAGGCCGCCATCGGCGCCAAGATCATCTCCCGTGAAACGGTGAGCCCGCTGCGCAAGAACGTGCTGGCCAAGTGNNAAGTGCTACGGCGGCGACATCAGCCGCAAGCGTAAGCTATTGGAAAAACAGAAGGAAGGCAAAAAGCGCATGAAGCGCATCGGCAAGGTCGACATCCCCCAGGAGGCCTTCCTCGCCGTCCTTCGTGTTGGCGAAGATCAGCAGAAATAGGCGCTAATTGTTGACTAGAAAGATACTTCAGTCACGTCCTATTCATCTTCAATTGTGGAAAGCTGGGAAATCCAAAGACCCGCAACCGGGCACGAAGGTAAAAGGCCCTGGGCCTGCATCTCCGGAGGCTTCTATCTGATAAATAAGGATTTGCCCTATCTAACAGAAGTCGAGTGGGGTTGGCAAGAGCAGAAAATGGAGTTTTGACGCCCGCTTTCCGAAAGTAATCCACAATTTTTTCCACAAAAAACAGAGGTCGAACGGGAAATATTTTTTTGCCTGGGCCACCGGCCATTTTTCGTACGTAAAAAGCCGCTTTCATGGCAACACAAAAGCCCCGCTTGGCGGGGCTTTTGTGTTGACCTTGCAGTCAGCCTGTTGCGGCCGGTTTCTAGTGGGTCGCAGGGGCCGCTGGTTGCCTTGGCCCGGTCCGCGGAGTCGGCTTTGGCGCGTCAACGCCGGAGGCGGGCTGCGCAGGCGGCGCAGGAATGCCTGACTTCACGTTGTAGGCGTCGATGATGTCCTTGGTGATGTTGGTCGACGTCGAAGCGTACAGCACCGGAGACTGCTGTTGCGAAACATCCAGCACCAGCGTGTAGCCCTTCAGCTCCGCATAAGACTGCATTACGTCATAGACCTTTGAGGCCAGCGCGTTATAGACGTCCTGCATTTCCTGCTGGAAGTCGTTCGTGGCGTCCTGGCCGTCGCGGTCCAACTGCTTCTTCTTGGTGTCGATAGCGGTGGCCTTGCTCTGCTGCTCGGCGGGGGGCATCTTGTCGGCCCCAGCCTGCAACTGCTTGGTCAGGCCATCGATCTCGTCGCTCAGCACCTTGAGCTGCTGGCGCCGGGGATCGAACTTCTTCTGCAGGTCGGCAAAGTTGCGCTGGCCTTCGTTGGTTTGGGCCACGGCCACCTGAAATGCAATCACGGCGATCTTGGCGGGTCCAGGCGCAGCTGCTGTGGCGGCCGGAGTTTGGGCTGCGGCGTTCAGGACAAAGCCTGAGGCCAGCGTGACAATGAGTGCAAGCGAACGCTTCATGTGATTCAAAAGCTCCTTCGGAATTCCTGTGTGGCCGTCCGCGCGGACGCGCGAAAGCGAGCCTGTACCTCCTGAGCTACCTCACGGTCTTTTTTGCGGAAACTCCGCGCCGGTTGGCGGCAGAGACAGGAAAAGACACGACTAGAGACGTCAGCAGGAACTAGATGGATTATAGGAGGCTGGGGTGGGAGCGTCAAACGGCGAAGCCGTGAATTCCGCCGTCTTTTGGCCTATTCAGCCCCCAACGCTACGCATTAAGGCTGCACGGTCGCCGCGTGGTGGATGATACCGAAATGCTGCATCATCGCAAAGCCCAGCCCCCCCCAAAAACCTAGGGCCGCTCACTGGGAGCGGCCCGCAGGTCTTGAAGGTTCCTGCCAGTGCTTAGAAGGTTGTCGAGACGGTCAGGCGGAAGGTCTTGCGCGGCTCCCGGAACATGTAGCGTGCACCATAGGCCTGGATCGCTTCGTTGTAGGTGTAGTCGCCCGCGCCGCCCGGCGGGAACATGGCGCGCGTAATCAACTCCGCCGAGCAGCTACCCTGCTTACCCCCACTGATAACGTTGTTGCAGTAGGGCGTTTCGTACAGGCGAAGCGGGTTGTACGCGTAGTAAATGCGGAACGGCGCATTGACGATCGGCATGATGATCGACAACTCGCCGCCGAGAGACATACGCGGCACGAAGTTGGTTCCCGAGATCGGCCGGATGTTCTGCTGGAATCCAACCTTCGAGCCCGGAATGCCCCCTTGGCAGGAGCCGTTGTTGTAGACTGGGCAGCCGTAGAGCGGCGCGGTCAGCGATGCGAAGCCCTCGGGGCTCTGCTTTAACTGCCCGTGGTTGGTCGCCACATCGATGCCAAAGTCGTCGAAGATCGAGAACATCAGCGTGCCGACGATTGGGATGCGGTACTCGAGATTGGTGTTCAGGTTGGTATCGCCACCGATGGAGGCCACGCCGTAAACCGGCAGCGGCACCTGGATGCACTGGTTGACCTGCGGGTTCGTCGGATCGCGAGGAACGCAACTGCCGTCCGGGTTGGTCAATTGGAACTCGACCCGGCTCGGCACATATCCATACGGAGTTGCGCCGCGAACGTCGAAGCCTCTCAACTCGTTCTCGCCACCGGCGTAGAAACGGTTGTTGGGTGGTGCCACGTCGCCGCCAAAGCCCTGCACGTAACCCAGCTGCGCGCGTATGCCCAGCACGTTGTGTCCGTTCTCCGATGGCAACAGGTAGTGCATCGGAATGAAGCGCTTGTAGGCCACCAGGGGAGAGATGTAGCGCACATTGCCCCAGATGCCTGCCGCCTGGAAGGCCGCCGTGTATTCCTTGCCGGTGCGCGGGCGCACCGGGTTGTTGATGGTGTCGTAGGAATAGGTGAGCGATATCTGGCTGTTGACAATGCCGGCCAGTGCATTCGAACCCTGAATTCCCGATCGGAAGCTGATTGTCTGGAAGAAGGTCTGCGAGGCAGTGCTGAATGCCGTAATCGTCGACCTGCTCAACGAATACGTTGCGCCGACGCGCTGGAAGGCGTGCCGCTTCAACGGATAGCTGACCGAGAAGTTGAGCCCGGTCGCCGCCTGGTTGTAATTCTGCGTCAGCGACTGTTCAGCCGACGTCAGGTTGGCCGAGGCGCCGCTCGTAGCCTGGTAGTTTTTAGCGGCGTTGAAGTCCTGCTTGTTGTTGTAAATCTGGAAGCCGAGCTGAATCGGGCGGTTCTTGATGTAAGGCTGCGTAAAGCCAAACGTGAACGTCCGGCTGACGTTGCCCAGGTTTCCCTGCAGGCTGAGCGTCTCGCCCAGGCCCAGGAAGTTGTTGGTCTGGTAGTTGACGCCAATGAATGCGCCCGACATGCCGCTCAGGCCGCCATTCATGCCGATCGAATTCTTGCCCTTTTCCTTCACCTTCAGCAGCAGTTCGACGGTTCCGTTGTCCGGGTCCTGGTGCGCTTCTGAATCCTGATCCACCTTGAGCGGGTCGAAATACTCCAGTTGGTTCAGGCGCAGCAAGCTGTACTCCCACAATTGGGAGTTGTAAACCGAACCCTCGTCGAGCATCAGTTCGCGGCGAATAACGCGGTCGCGCGTAATGGTGTTGCCCTGGAACTCGATGCGCGATACGTAGAAGGGCTTGCCTTCGTCGATATCAATCTCCATCGACACGGTCTTCTTCTGGTCGTCGTAGGTCAGCTTGGGGATGGCCCCGAAGTTGATATAGCCGAGTGTCCCATAGGCCTTCTTCAGGTTCTCCAGACCCTTGCCAACCGCTGTGGCGTTGAACCAGTCACCGTCCTTGACGACGAACGTGCCGCGCAGCGCTTTCTCGTTGGATACGGCCTTGTTTCCAGAGAAGGTGATGCTGCCCAGCCGGTAGCGCCCGCTCTCCTCAATGGTCATCAGAATGTCGATGCGCTTGCCCTTGTTGGGGCGGAAGGTAAACCAGTTCAACCCGCCCTGGTCGCGGATCTGCGTCTGGGGCTGTTCCACCGCGGCGTTGGCGTAGCCCTTGTCGCGATAGGCCTGGCGAACCCGCTCGGTGTCTTCCTCGAGCTTCGAAGCGTCGAAGGTCTGGGGAAATATATCCTCGAGGACGATCGAATACGGAATGCCGATCGGCTTCAGGTTCTTCATCGAGCGGCGCAGCAACAGAGCGTTGACGTGCTGGTTGCCGGCGAACTTGATCTGGCCCACCTTAACTACCGGGCCTTCCTTGATGTTGAAGTTCACCTGCACCGACGCCGGCGGAATCGTCTTGACCTCGGTCTTGATGGTGGCGAACTGATGACCGTGTTCGGCCAGCAGGGCCTTGATCACCGTTTCGGCCCGCTTGATCTTCGCCGGGTCGTACTGGCTCTCCACCGTCAGGCCGACCTTCTCCTTCTTGAAGCGGTCCAGCACGTCGGAGACTGAGACCGTGCTCAATCCCTTGTAGTTGATCTCGCGTATATTCGGCTTCTCACGAACAAAAATGTTCAGGATGACGCCATTCTCCGCGTCCTCGCGCTCGATGCGCAGATCGTCAAAGTAGCCGGTGTTCCAAAGTGAGTTGAAGTCCCGCTCAATCGAAATTGGATCGTAGGTGTCGCCGGTATGGGTAAACAGGCGCGCCAGGACGGTCTCCTTGGGTATGCGCCGGTTACCAATGACTCGAATCTGCTGGATCGTCTGCGGAGGCCCCTGGGCCAGCGCGGTACCGGCGCAGACGGCCAGTGCCAGCACAAGCAGGAAGCGCCCAACGCGCGAGGTAATGCACGGGACGAGGCTCGGAGTCCGCGTGGTGCGGGAGATGGAAGTGTGCTTGATCTTCACCGGGCTGGGGCCCTGCGGCGAGCACAAGTGCTGGTGCGGTCCATGTATCGGCTTCACGGGAAGAATATGCACACCCTCATTGCTGAAAAAATCTGGTCCTGCCTCAAGGAAAGAATGATTATATTTGACCACAGTGGCCTTGCCCAAACTGTCGGGCTACTGGTGGCTCTGAAATCGTGTCTTCCCCGGAATTTCCCCGCCGCGTTAGGCCCTCGCGGACTGGGGCCGGGCCTTGCTATCACCCCTGCGACGATGACCTGTCGACGGGGACCTTGATAAGCTGCTACCCATCACACAGTCTACCGGAACGAAGTGGGTCGGCGCCCTCTTGCATTCGCTCTTCGCCTGGCAGCATCCTTCTTAGACGCGGACGAATTCGACAGGACATCGTTCCGTTTCGAGGTTTTTCCTCACATGGATCGAGCTATGCAGACCGTTTATGGATTCTCAGCCGCCCTTCTCACCCGGCCTCCTGATGGGCAACCGCTAAGCCTGGCCGCGTTTCAAGGCTGCGTGCTGCTGATCGTCAATACGGCCAGCAAGTGCGGTTTTACGCCCCAATACGAGGGCCTTGAAGCACTCTATCGCGCCTACCGGGACCGCGGCTTTGAAGTTCTGGGCTTTCCCTCGAACCAGTTTGGCGCCCAGGAACCGGGCTCCGAGACCGAAATTGCGGCCTTCTGCGAAAAGAACTATGGCGTCACTTTCCCCATCTTCGCCAAGATCGACGTAAACGGCCCCCACGCTCATCCTCTATATCGGTTTTTGAAAAGGGAAAAGCCTGGCATCTTCGCATTCATTGGCTCCGGAGCCATCCGCTGGAACTTCACCAAATTCCTGGTCGACCGGGAGGGCAAAGTCATAGCCCGCTACGGCCCCGCGAAAGAACCCAGGTCCCTGGCCCCAGCCATCGAGCGCTTGCTCGGCGATCAATAAATATTGATCCCCGTCGTTGGGCAGGAAACTGATCTAGTGACCTGCGTTTAGTCCGGTGGCCGACCCCACAAAGCTCCGTGCCCTATCCTTGCGACTTTTTCCTGTCGCAAGGGTGGGACACCACAAATCTTCATCCGGGCGCCGTGCAAATATCACGGTTCTCCGCAACCAATTGCTCCGCAAGGCGGTTTTTCGTCCCTTCAGGCAGCGCAAGGAATGGGACGCAAGGCCCCGAAGGTGCATCTTTCCAGCGTGGACAGGCGTCCATAGTACTACGGGTCTCGGCCTTTTTATCTAACCTGCGCTGTTCGTACCCATCTTCGACTACGATAGTAGTTTCAACTGTTAGTTGGATCGGGCTTAGGCGGCAATGCCGGCCGGTCCGGAAATCCTGTGAGCCGGTTCGGACCGGACGGGGAGCGTTGCCGGCGAGATCTTCCATCGCCTTGGCTGGCTTCTAACCTGTCATGGCCAGTCCATCAGCACCAACCCGGCTCGGGAGCGAGTAACAACCCTATGTGGATTGTCCGGCTTGCGCTACGGCGGCCTTATACTTTCGTCGTCTTTGCGCTTTTGATTCTTATCCTTGGCGTATTCAGCATCCTTGAGATGCCCACGGATATTTTTCCCAATATCGATATTCCCGTGGTGACGGTGGTGTGGCAGTACGGCGGCCTGTCTGCAGAAGAGATGGCCAATCGCATCGTATCGCCTTCCGAGCGGACGATGACCGTTTCGGTAAGCGACATCGAGCACATCGAGTCGCAATCGCTGAACGGTATCGGCGTCATCAAGCTTTTCTTTCAGCCCCATGTGAACATTGGCGTCGCCACGGCCCAGGCCACCGCGTCCATGCAGACCATGCTGCGCAGTCTGCCGCAAGGCGCCGTGCCTCCCTTCATTAANNCAGCAGTTGTTTGACATGGCCAGCAACACCATCCGCGTGCAGCTCGCCACAATCGAGGGCGCACAGATGCCCCTGCCCTACGGGGGCCGGCAGCGCTCGGTCATGGTCGATCTGAATCTGCCTGCGTTGCAGGCCAAAGGCCTCTCGCCCATCGATGTCGTCAACGCAGTCTCCTCGCAAAATCTGATTGCGCCCGCGGGCACCGTGAAGATCGACCGCTTCGAGTACGCGGTAGAGACCAATTCCCAACCTCTGGTCGTGAACGACCTGAACAACATGCCCATCAAGTCGGTGAACGGAGCCATGGTCTACGTTCGCGACGTGGCCCATGTGCGCGACGGCAGTTCGCCCCAAACCAACGTCGTCCGCGTGGATGGCCGCCGCGCAGTGCTGATAAGCATCATGAAGACCGGCTCGACATCCACCCTGGACATCATCAAGGGTGTTCGCGAGAAGTTGGAGGGTGTCAGGGACAGGTTACCGCCCGAACTTAAGATGGTTGCGCTGACCGACCAATCCATCTTTGTGCGTGGAGCTATCAACGGCGTGGTGCGTGAGGCCATCATAGCCGCCTGCCTCACCGCAATCATGATTCTTGTTTTCCTCGGCAGTTGGCGCTCCACCATCATCATCGCCGTCTCCATCCCGCTCTCCATCCTCTGCTCGCTGATCATGCTCAATTGGCTGCACGAGACCATCAACATCATGACCCTCGGCGGCATGGCATTGGCGGTCGGCATCCTGGTGGACGATGCCACCGTCGCGATCGAGAACATCAATCGCAATCTGGAAACGGGCAAGGAACTCGAGCAATCGATCCTCGATGGTTCGGCGCAGATTGCCATCCCCGCATTCGTCTCCACCTTGTCCATCTGCATCGTCTTTGTGCCCATGTTCCTCCTGAGCGGAGTGGCGCGCTATCTGTTTGTGCCCATGGCTGAGGCGGTGGTGTTTGCCATGCTGGCAAGCTACCTGCTTTCGCGCACCCTCGTGCCAACCATGGCCAAGTATCTGCTCCACGAGCACGATGACGAGCAGACCGCCCGCAAGCATGCCAGCCGCAATCCCTTCACAAGGTTTCAACTGGCCTTCGAATCCGGCTTTGAGCGATTCCGTCAGTTCTACCTGCGCATACTCACGCTGTGCGTGGATCACGCAGGTGTCTTCCTCGTCATCTTCCTCGTCTTTTCGCTCGCCTCGCTGGGGTTCATGACGCCCTGGCTCGGTGAGGACTTCTTCCCCGCGGTGGATTCCGGCCAGTTCAAAATCCATTTGCGCGCGCACACCGGCACGCGTATTGAAGAGACGGCCGCTCTTTGCGATCACGTGGATGCAACTATCCGCCAGCATGTTCCAGCCAACGAAGTGGTCTCCATCGTCGATAACATAGGCCTTCCCTACTCGGGCCTCAATCTCGCATACTCCACCTCAGCGCCCATCGGACCGGCCGACGCCGACATTCAGGTGCAGCTAACCCTGAATCACCATCCCACTGAAGCGTACGTTGAGGAGTTACGCACCGCGCTGGTGCGCGAATACCCCGGCGTCACGTTCTACCTGCCGCCGGTCGACATCGTCACGCAGATCCTGAACTTTGGCCTCTCCTCTCCCATCGATATCCAGTTGATCGGCCCCGACCAGGGAGGTAATCGCGCTCTTGCCGAACGCATGCTCAATGAGATCAGGTATGTTCCCGGCGCTGCCGATGCTCATATCCACCAGCCCTTCAACCTGCCCAAAATGACCGTGAATGTGGACCGCACGCGTGCCCAGGCCGTCGGGCTCACGCAAAAAGACGTGGCCACAGGCTTGCTGGTTGCCCTCAGCGGCAGTTTCCAAACCACGCCCACTTTCTTCCTTGACTCGAGAAACGGCGTCACATACAGCGTCACCACTGAAGCTCCGCAGTATGGGCTGGACTCACTTGCGGACTTGGAGAGTCTGCCCATCACGGGGTCTGCCAGTATGCCGTCTGCCGGCGGAGCGGCCGCCACGGGAGCTCCCGGCGCACCCCTCCGTCCCCAGCAGATTCTGGGCAATCTCGCCAGTATCGTGCCCGGCGCCGAACAGGGCACCGTGACCCATTACGACGCTATGCCTGTAATCGATATCTTCACCGACGTCCAGGGAACCGACCTGGGCACTGTCACCCGAGAGATGGAGAAGATCGTGGCTCGCCACAAGAGCGAACTGCCTCGCGGCTCGGAATTCGTTCTGCGCGGACAGAGCGACACCATGAAGAAGTCTTATTCTGGATTGCTGATTGGACTGGTCTTCTCCATCCTGCTTGTCTACCTGCTCATCGTCGTCAACTTCCAGTCCTGGCTCGATCCGTTTCTGATCATTTCCGCGCTGCCCGCCGCGCTGGCCGGCATCGTGTGGTTCCTGTTCCTCACCAATACCCGGCTCAGCGTTCCGGCCCTCACCGGCGCCATCATGTGCATGGGCGTGGCCACGGCCAACTCCATCCTGGTGGTGAGCTTTGCCCGCGAGCAACTTGAAATCCTTGTAGGCGACGCGCGGCGTGCCGCCCTCAATGCCGGCTTTGTGCGCCTGCGCCCGGTGCTCATGACGGCGCTCGCCATGATCATCGGCATGGTGCCCATGGCTCTCGGCTTCGGCGACGGCGGCGAACAGAACGCCCCGCTGGGCCGCGCCGTTATCGGCGGGCTGCTGGTGGCCACCGTGGCCACGCTCCTCTTTGTCCCAGCGTTCTTCTGTCTCATTCACGGCCGCATTGAGAGCCGCCGCAAACTTGCTCACGGCGCCGCAAGGGCCGCAGCTTTCGATGAGTTCGACGAGATTTCGGAGTAATCCCAAATGACCAACGCATCCAATCCGAACCAGCAACCGGCACACGGCCACGAGACCGCGCCAGCGCAGAAGCCGATTTCGCCGCGCCTTGCTCTTGTCGGCGTAATTGTGCTGCTTCTTGTGGCCCTGGTGCTGGCGGGCCTGGGCGTTTTGCGCCGCACCCATGCTGACACCGTGCTCGCCAGGCGCACCCAGGAACTAGGCCCTCCCACCGTCACCATCGCGCTGCCCAAAGCGGGTGCGCCTGTTGACAACTTCGTGCTGCCCGGCAACGTAACCGCCTTCACGGATTCGCCCATCTATGCCCGCACCAACGGTTACCTCACCCGCTGGTACTACGACATCGGCGCAAGAGTGAAGAAGGGCGCCCTGCTTGCGGAAATCGCCACCCCTGAACTCGATCAGCAACTCTCCCAGGCCAAGGCCGATTTAGCTACCGCACAGGCAAATGCCAATAACGCCCGCATTCAGGCCGAGCGCTACAGCGGCCTCGTCAAGTCCAACGCCGTCTCCCGCCAGGATACCGATACGTTTGTGAATCAGGCCGCGGCCACCGAGTCCGCCGTCCACTCCGCCCAGGCCAATGTGCAG
>PKXI01000294.1 GCA_003133425.1 Acidobacteriaceae bacterium | reverse complement strand
TCTCAATTTACGGATAAGTTCTTAGCCCCCGAGGGCCTGCTGGCTGCATTCGAGGCGCTGGTTCAGAGATTCCCTCGGCTACATCTTCGCGAGCTCCGCTTCAATGGCCGCAACCAGCGCAGGTGCGTCTGGCTGCGTGTCCGGCGCAAATCGCTGCACCACTTCTCCTGAGCGGCCCACTAGAAATTTTTCGAAATTCCAGGTCAGCTCGGGCTCAGGGTTGGCATCGATCCCGTAGCCCTTCAGCTTTTCGCGGAACGGCACTTCAGAAAGGTTCACCGCCTTTGGCTTGGCCGCGATCAAAGCCGCATAAAGCGGATGCTTCTCAGCGCCCACCACCGTAATCTTGCTGAACATGGGGAATTTGACTCCATAGTTCGTTGTGCAGAAGGCCTGTATCTCGTCCTCGGTCCCCGGTTCCTGGCTCTTGAAGTCATTTGCCGGAAAGGCCGCCACCACCAGCCCCTGCCCCTTGTACTGTTCATAGATCTTTTCCAGACCTTCATACTGCGGCGTCAATCCGCACTTTGAGGCCACGTTGACCACCAGAAGCACCTTGCCTTTGAACTCGCCCAGCGTTGTATCCGCGCCGGTGATCTTGCGGACCGGTATATCAAGGATTTGTGCGCTCATTTCGAATGAATCCTCCACCACTTCTTCCGTTCAAATAGTACAGCGCTCATCTTGATTGCGAGGGAACCGGTACCCTGGCTACCCGGTTCTTGAGATGAGCAACAGCACGCCAGCGATATCTACCAGGCGCGCTCAAATAAAAAAACCGACCGTGCACAGTCAGGGATATAATCGCTGCGGCCTACCTGGAAGGACGCAGATTTTCCCCAAATTGCCCCGTCGCCCCCCAGAGCGCCAAAATCGAAATCCCAGGAGGACAATACAAATGAACAAGGCAGAGCGGTTCGTTGCTTGCGCGCTGTTTCTCATGGCAACGCTCTGGGCCCCAGCTTCTTCGTCTGCGCAGAGCCCGTTCGACGGCACTTGGCGCGTCAACTTTAGCCAATCCAAGCTATCACCGAAGCCAAACGTCTTTTACTTGAGCCAGGGCTGGTACCACTGCGTCAGTTGCAATCCGGCGTTCGACGTGAAGGCTGATGGGCAGGATCAGTCCGTCACCGGCCAGGCTTATGACACCATAAGTGTGAAGGAAGTCGATGCCAACTCGACCGCCAGCGTAACCAAGAAAGGCGGCACAACAGTCAGTGAGCAGACCAGGACCGTTTCCAGCGATGGCAAAACCCTCACGGTCAAGTCGACCTTCCATCCACAGAACGGCGGTCAGCCCGTTACAACGGAAGTCAAGGCGAAAAGAGTTGGAATCGCGCCTTCCGGAGTGCATGCAACTTCCGGTTCGTGGCAGATCAACACGATTCAACAGAGCGACAATGGCCTCCTCACCACTTACAAGACCAATGGAGATGAGCTCACGATGTCGTCACCAACGGGCGAGACCTACACCGCGAAGTTGGACGGCAATGACTACCCGGTCAAGGGAGCCTTTGGCTGGGACGCAGTCTCTCTGAAACGCGTCGACAAGAACACCATCGAGGAGACGGACAAGCGCAACGGCAAGGTAACCGACGTAGCGAAAATGACCGTTTCGTCCGATGGAAAGAAATTGACAGTAGTCGACAACAATAAGGTGACCGACCGTACATCTACGTACGTAGCGGTGAAACAGTAGCGGCAATTAGGCCAAAGAACCGGGCAGCGAAGAGAAGTTACTGCCCGATAAATGCAATCGGCGGCGAAGTGCAGAGATAACTCCCAACTGCACTTCGCCGCCTTTACTAACTTCTCCTTAATGGGAGAAGGTATAGCACTTATGCCAGTAACTGCCTGGCTACTTTAACGTATAACTCCACCGCTTCCAGCAACTCTTTCTTGGCCAGCTTTTCAAACGGCGTGTGCGCCACATGAATCGACCCCGGCCCCAGCAGCAGCGGCTCTCCCCAGTTGGTCAATTGTGGAATGTCGGTCGCGAACTTGGCGATCATCGTCGGCAGTCCTTCGATCGCTCGAAGCCGCACAAACGCAAGGTCCAGCGTGAAACTTACTTCAGCCAGTCCTGCGGCGGCCTCAAGGATGGCAGCGCGAACCGGTGCAGAATCGCACACCAGCCGAATCAGAACCTGTGCCTCGGCATGGTCGGCGATAACATTGGGCGCATGACCGCCTTGAATCTGTCCAATATTGAGCGTCGTATCCCCGGCGAACTCATCCACAGGCAACTTCAGCTTGAGCAGCCTGTCCAGAACCCCCACCATTTTGTGCACGGCCGAGTCGCCCAGCTCCGGGTAGGCAGAATGGGCCATCTTCCCAGTCGATTTGAGAGAAACCCGCAGAGCGCCCTTCGAAGCCAGGGCAACGCGATTGTCCGTAGGCTCGCCATTGATCAGGAAGCGGCTACCCTTGGGCGCGAGGTTTGCCGCCTTCGCGCCGGCCGAGTCGCGTTCCTCGCCGGATACAAACAACAACCCAATCCGAAATCCCGCTGCGCGCAGCGCCTCGCCGGCAGCCGCCTGTGCGGCGATAATGCCCTTCGCATCTGAAACTCCGCGGCCATACATAAACTCCGCATCCTCGCTGAAGGGGATGTACGGCGGAACGGTGTCCATATGCGTTGAAAACACCAGGTCCGGCGTCTGACCGGCCACACCCGCATAAACGTTCCAGCGTGCAGCGCCGGTTGCGCTCTCGGCTGGCTGCGCCACGGGAGTCTTCTCCACTGCCCAGCCGCGCCCGGCTAGAAAATCTGCCAGAAAGTCGCCCACCGGCCCCTCGTTGTAGGTGGTTGACTCGATTTCGCACAGCGCACGGGTAAGCCCGACAGGGTCAATTGGCTTAGGCTCAAGGCTATCTTTCATGATGCTGCCAGAATACCTTAGAGCCTGCTGTCGAACCCAATCGTCCGTATCATTTACTGCAATCTCACCCTGTGAAACCACTCCCCTCGCCGGCAGCCTCCAAACGGGCTGAGGGGCAAATTACGCGGTGAATTCAGCCGCCCGTTGCGAGTAGAATGAAGAGTGGAATGAGCGCCACAACTGCACCTGCCCAACCTGACCAGCGTCAGGAGGGCCCGATACTTCGGAGCGTATTTCTGGCCGGACCATCAGGCCGGCTCGAGGCCGTAATCAACGAAGGCGCTCCCGATGCACCGTTTTCCGCATTGGTCTGCCATCCTCATCCCCTCGGCGGCGGCAATTTACACAACAAAGTTGTCTACCATGCCATGAAGGCCCTCAACGATCCCCAGTGGGGACTAGGCCTTCCGGTCCTTCGCTTCAACTTTCGCGGCACCGGCCTGAGCGAGGGCACGCATGACGGCCTGGCGGAGTCCGCCGATGTGCTGGCCGCTCTTGCCTGGCTTGAAAATGAATACAAGCGCCCGGCTGTGGCCATCGGCTTCAGCTTTGGTGCGGCCATGACTGTTCTGGCCTGTTGCGGCCACGGCAAATCCACTACCAACGTCCGCGCCCTCGTCGCACTCGGATTGCCTACCCGCACCAAGAAGCAAAGTTTCACCTACCCTTCCCTCCACAATTGCAGCCTGCCAAAGCTTTTTCTAAGCGGAGATCACGACCAGTTCGCACCCGCAGCAGAGTTGGTGCAAGTGGCCGCCTCCGCTGCCGAACCCAAACGACTGGTGCTCCTCCCCGGCGCCGATCATTTCTTTACAGGTCATCTGGCCGCGATGCAATCCTCGCTTGCCTGCTGGCTCAAGGAACAACTCTCATGACTCCAGCCGGTGATACCGCACTCGATACCTTGCATTCCACTGCGACTCAAATCTTTACCGGCGCCATCAAGGCCTGCAACATTGCGTCCGCCTTCGACCGGCGTTTGCGCTTCGAGGGCAACACACTGCGCCGTCTCGTGCCTGACGGCAGCGGTCCGGCGACGATTGATCTCTCGAGTTACAAGCGCATCTTCGTCATCTCCCTGGGCAAGGCCGCCGGGCCCATGCTGGAAACGCTGCTCGAACGCATGAAGCGCCGTCAAGGGCTGCGCGGCATCTGTTGCTACCACCAGGTGCCCAAACACCGCAACTGGCGTTTCCGCTACTTTGAAGGCGGCCATCCGCTGCCCAATGAAGACACCTTCGCCGCGGCCCGCGCCACACTGGCGCTGCTCAAAAAAGCCAAGAAAGATACGCTGATCTTCTTCCTCATCTCCGGCGGCGGATCGGCAATGTTCGACCTGCCCCTCGACCCGAAGATCACCCTCGAAGAAACACAAGAGTTTCATCAGGCGCTGCTCGCCTCTGGCGCGCCCATCAACGAGATCAACACCTTGCGCAAGCATTTTTCGGCCGTTAAAGGTGGACGCCTGGCTATGGCCGCGCCCGATGCGGCCAAGGTAAGCCTGCTGCTCCCCGACGTTCCCCTGCGCTCGCTCGATGCGCTCTCCTCCGGCCCCTCGTCCCCCGATCACTCAACTGTCGACGATGTGCGCGAACTGCTCGTCAAGTACAACCTGGCCTCCAAGTTTCCGCCTTCCGTCCGCGCTTTCTTCGAGCGCACAGATATGCCCGAGTCACCGGGAAACAAGAGTTGGCTGCCCCCGTTCTTCCCCAAGCTTCAAAAGCCGGAGGCCGCTCCCGCGCGCCGCGTCACAGCCACCACCTCCATGACAGACGAGGACCCGGCATTTCGCGATTCCGTCTTCGAGATTCTGCTCTCCAGCCACGACCTGGTCGAGAGCGCCCGCGCCTTGGCGCAGCAGGCCGGTTATCACACCGTTGTCGATAACAGCTGCGACGACTGGGACTATGCGGACGCTGCACGCTATCTGCTTGAACGCTTCCACGCCCTGCGCGCTGTGCATCCCCGCCTCTGCCTCATCTCCGTTGGCGAGGTCACGGTCACCATGGACCGCACCCCAGGCGCGGGTGGCCGGAACCAGCAATTTGTCATGGCCTGTGCGCTGGAGTTGGAGAAATATCAGGGCGAACGGCTGACTGTACTCAGCGCCGGCTCCGATGGCATCGACGGCAACACCCAGGTGGCCGGCGCCATTGCCGACCCCACCACCGTCGCCCGCGCCCATACCTTCGGCTTCCACCTCAAGGCATCCCTGGCTGCTTTCAACGCCTGTCCCATGTTCAACGCTCTCGGCGACGCCGTTGTAACCGGCCCCACTGGCCACAACCTGCGCGATCTCCGGCTGCTGATTGCCGAACGCGACTAGAGCATTTTCACAGACAACCTCTGTACTCCGTGCCTCATCCTTTCGCCGTTTTCCTGGCGAAAGGGTGGAATACGTTGCACTGCCACGGGGACGCTGCACCCCGCCTTTGTTTTCTTCAACAGTAGAAAATTCTCTTTGCGTTCCACAACCCTCATGCAAATGCAATACCATTGCTTTCACACTTGATTTGGATGGAATAGGATTCGTACGTGCCTAGAAAAATATCCCGCAAGCCTGCCGTGAAAACGCCTGACATTCGCACCGTCGCCGCCGTGGCCAAGGTCTCCATAGCCACTGTCTCCAGAACCATCAACGGTTCTCCACTGGTCAGCGAGCGTCTTTCCAAGCGTGTCTGGCAGGCCATCAAGCAGTTGAATTACTTCCCAAACACTCATGCGCGCACGCTCGTCTCCGGCCGCAGCCGCCTCCTCGGCATCATCGTTGAAAACATCAGCAATCCCTTCTTCCCTGACCTCGTTCAGAACTTCGAAAAGATCGCCGTGGCTCACGGATACGAAATCCTGGTAAGTTCCACCAACAGCGACCCAGAGACTCTCACCACCTGCGTCCGCCGCATGCTCGAGCGCAAAGTTGAGGGCGTTGCCGTAATGACCTTTGGCGAAGAAGAGCCGGTTCTCGATCAACTGGTGCACCGCAACGTGCCCATCGTGCTCGCCGAGTTCAAGCTCGATGACCCCAAGGCCAGCACCATCCTTCTCGACTACTCCACAGGGATCCATGCTGCTGTTAATCACCTTGTCAAACTGGGACACAGCAAAATTGCCTTCCTTGCCGGCCCACACAAGCTCCACTCCGCCATCACGCGCGAGAACGACTTCCGCACGGCAATGCAGGCGGCGAAGTTGACCCTCCAGAAAAAATGGATCATCGAGTGCGACCACACGCTCAAAGGCGGCGTGGCAGGCTACAGCCAGTTGCAGGCACTCGCGACGCGCCCTACCGCCATCGTCTGCTCCAACGACATGACCGCCATCGGTGTGCTCCGCGCAGCTTACCTGGAAGGCCTGCGGGTACCCCAGGATCTGTCCGTCATCGGCCTTGACGACATCGATTTCGCCGAGTTCACTTTGCCGCCGCTCACCACCATCTGCCTATCCCGCGCCGACCTGGCGCGTGCCGCCTTTGAGGCCCTTCGCCAGCAGGCCGAAGACCCCAACGATCCCAACATGAAGCGAGAGTTTCTCGTCTCCACCAGTCTCGTGGTCCGTGGATCGACAGCCGCTCCGTCGGCAGGCGCATGACAAGAGCGTTTCCGGCTTATACGATTCAATTTCAAAACCTTCATGGGGGGAAATGATGGGCAAGAATGTCATTCGCTCGAAATTCGCATGCCTATTACTGGCTGTCCTTAGTGCGACATCTTGCGCGCGTGCCCAATGGGCGCCCCTTGCCACTGACAATAATGCAGCAGCGCGCATTGCATGGTGGAGAGACGCCAAGTTCGGTCTCTTCATGCATTGGGGCGTCTATTCCATCCCCGGCCGTGGTGAGTGGGTTCAATGGGACGAGCAGATCCCCGTGGATGAATATGCCAGGCTCGCGGGGCAGTTCAACCCGGATAAGTTCGATCCGGACGCATGGGCCGCCCTCGCCAAAGCAGCTGGCATGAAGTACACCGTGCTCACCTCCCGCCACCATGACGGGTTTGCGCTCTTCGACGATCCGGGCAGCAACTTCACGGCCATGAAGTCCGCCGCTCATCGCGATTTTGTCGCCGATTACGTGAAGGCTGTGCGCAAATCAGGGCTTCACGTGGGCCTCTATTACTCGCCGCTCGACTGGCGCTATCCGGGCTTCTTCTTTCCTGGCATCTACCGCGCAAACGCCGAAGAAATGCGCGCCCAGTATCATCGCCAACTCAACGAACTGGCTTCCAACTACGGCAAGCTCGATATTCTCTGGTTCGACGGCGGAGGCGGCGATTGGCTCGGGTTCGGCGGGGTCACCTTCAAAGGCGGATGGCACGCCAGGCCCAAGGGTGAACGATATACCGGTTCCTTCTCCTGGCAGGACGATGCGGCGGTCGACAATCTGAGGAAGCTACAACCCTCGATCGTCATCAACGACCGCACCGACGCCGCGGCGGATTTTAGATCGCGTGAAGGCGACGCGGCGCTCGGCAATTTTGAAAATCGATACCCATGGGAGCTTTGCACCACCCTCACCCAAGGCGCCTGGGGATACCAGCCTAACGCGAAGATCAAGTCGCTGGAGTCCGTCGTTCGCCTGCTGGTTTCGGCAGTCGGACGCGATGGAAACTTCCTGCTCAACGTCGGTCCCCGCCCGGATGGACAGATCGATCCGGCACAGGCCCAGCGTCTGCGCGAGATTGGTGCGTGGCTCGACCGCTACGGTGAGAGCATCTACGCAACTCGTGGCGGGCCTTACCTTCCGGGGGATTTTGGCGTTTCTACATATCGCGACAAGACAATCTATCTCCATATCCTCAGCCCTTCCGGCCCCACCCTTACACTGCCTGCCCTGCCGGCAAGGATCCTGTCCTGCTCTGCGCTTACCGGCGGAGAGGCCGCCTGCACCCAGAGCGATACAGGCGTGACCGTAACTCTGAGTGGAAACCCCACAGCAATCGACACGATCGTTGTAATGACGTTGGCGTCGAACGCGGCAGAGATCGGGACGATTCCAACCCCGTTGCCACAAAGCCAGACAAGCATTAAGCACAGAACGAAATCATCTACGGGAGAAATACAATGCAAAAGTCCAGATTCGCCCTCCGCGCCGTGACCTATTTGGGGGTCGCGCTCGCGTTCACCTCGGTTCTCCACGCGCAGATGCCCAACCCTTACGGCAGCCCCATCCCAATGGAAAAAGCAAAGCTGGTTGCCGCCGCCGCTGCCGCTGAGGCGCAGAAGAATGGCTGGACCATGGCCATTTCTATCGTCGACTCCTCCGGCGAGCTGGTCTTCTTTGAAAAAATGGACGGCACGCAGCTCGGAAGTATTCAGTTGTCCATGGCCAAGGCCCGCTCGGCAGCCCTCTTCAAACGCCCCACAAAGGCCTACGAGGATGCCCTGGCTGCCGGCGGCATCGGAGTGCGCGTTCTTAAAGTCCCGGATGCGATGCCGGTCGAAGGCGGCGTCCCGCTCATCGAAAACGGCAAGATCATCGGCGCCGTCGGCGTCTCCGGCGGCCAAAGCACGCAAGACGGCCAATGCGCCAACGCCGCCGCGGCCCTCGTTCACTAGGACCGGATAGCGCGTCCCCCGATGTCGTCCCTTGTCTGTGATTGATTACTGCAGAACCAGCGCGCTCACTTCGCGCATGGCCGTAATCTCCGCGCGCGTCTCGTCCGCTGCCCTACGCCGGTCGGTGTACACGCGCGATTCGCCAAACCGCAAATCGGCTTCAAACCCGGCAACGCCCAGCACCTTCCACAGGTGGTTGACGAACGTTTCATCGCCATACCAGCAAAGTTCGCGCTCCTCAGTGCCGTCTTCAATCGCATAGCGGATAGCCGCCGTCGTGATCGGCACTCGGAGCGAAGTAGCAGGATCGATTAGCCGCGAGTGAAAGCGGATCACCTCGCTGCCATCCGTGCTTGTGCCTTCAGGAAACAGCAGCACCGGAATCGGAATCGGAAGCATGAGCCTCTCGTTCATCTGGTCGGCAACCGACTGCGCGCTTGCCAGGCTCGACCGGTCCACGAAAATCGTTCCCCCGGACCGGGCCGCCTTTCCGAAGAACGGCCAGCCGCCGATCTCGATCTTCGCGACAAAAAAGCACGGCATTGCAGCGGAAAGAACAAGGATGTCGATATAGCTGAGGTGATTGCATACCACCAGGCCACGCGTAGGCGGTTGGCCTTCCACCCGGTATTCGATGCCCAGGCTGGCCAGAATCCCGCGCGCCGTTTGCTGAACCCAGCGGGCGCGCCGCTCCAGCGTAAGAGGACCGCGCAGGTGCAGCAGCCAGAAACGAATAATACAAAGGATGATTGCCGATCCCAGCGCCACAGCGCGCCGGATCCTCCGAAAACTCATTGCGTCAGCGGAACCAGGAAGCGATTGCGCGCGACGGGCGATATCAACTTGAAATCGAGCAGAGTCAGAAAATCGATAGTGCCGAACTCGCGGTCCCAGGCCGGTGGAGCAGCTATGCGCGCGCCAATGGCCAGGTAGGTCTTCAAAAGCCGTGGGATCTTGACCGAAGTATAAGTATGAGTTCGCATTTCTTGCCGGGCCGGCGGCTGTGCGCCTTGGCCTTCTTGCTCACTGGGACAGGCATAACTTGCAGTCGGCACCGTCTCAAACTCCGGTGAAACCCTGTACTGCTCAAGCTGGCTACACATCTGCCAACCCTCCGCTGGGTCTTTGGAGTTCAATGAAGAGCAGCCGATCAAAGTACGCAGCCCCATGCTGGTAGCATACTGCGCAATCCCCCTCCACAACAAGGTCAAGCACCTCGGGAGTGCGGTGATCGCGGTCAATCGATGCCCTGCCCAACTTCAGAATCCCGGCCCGCAGCGCCTCATAAGGAGCAAGGCACAAATATCCCGTTCGCTCCTTAACCGGCCAGAAATAATTCGGCGTTTGAAGCTGAGTTACTTCTTGCGGCGGGCCTACTTTCGCGCTATAACCTTTTCATGAAGACGATTAGGCCCTCCATCGCCGCCGCCGAGTTGCTGCTCATCTTCCCAGCCACCATTTTCATGGGCGCGCTCGTAATACGCAGCCTGCAGCCCCTGCAGTATGAACCGGCTCACACCGCGCAGCGAATCGTCGACTGGTACGCGGCGCGCGTGCATCTTGGCCTGTGGATGTTGCTCATTGCTCTGCCGTTGACAGTGCTTGCAACCGGCTCCGTCACACTGCTGCGCGCCTGGAACGACAACGCCGAACTGCGCCAGCAAGCACGACAAACACTTGCCGCCATTCGCGCCCACCTGGCAACTCTCTTCGTAGCCGCCGCAACCCTCGCCGCCGGAGTCATCCTCGCCATCGTCGCGCTGCACATGCTGTCGGACTGACCTCCGCTTAGCGCTTAGCATGCGCGAAACAGACTATGCTCCCCATGCGCGAAACAGACTATTCCGATGAAGGGTACGGGCTTCAGCCCGTACAAAAACTCCGCAATGTCGACGCGGGCTTTAGCCCCTGAGGGCGCATTTCAGGCCGCTCATTCAAGATCATCACTCTTCCCCTACCCCGTCCAGCCCAAGAAGTCGAGACCGCTAAGCCGCCCCGCCCGCAATTGACGGAATCACCAGCACCTCATCCCCTTCCTGGAAGTTGTATTTCTCATTCCCCAGAAAACGGATGTCTTCTTCGTTCACATAGAAGTTGATGAAGCGCCGGAAATCGCCCCTCGATTTCCGTCACCAACTCCGGCAGGTTCGCGGCCGTGCTCGATATCTCGCGCGCAGCATATGGCCCGTCTGCGGGATTTCCAATGGCCAGCGATCGCGCAATCGTGTTGGGCTTCTGCGGCTCAACAATTTCAGTCCCGTTCTTCACTGCCGTGGAGATAGGCGAGCAGCCTGCGGTCCCTCAGCGCTCACGCATCGCCAGATTCAGCCTTTGACCAGAACTCCGCGGAAGTCTTGACCTCACTGACCTCGAATTCCACCAGGTCCGACCACCGCGCCATCCACGGCGCAAGCGCCTGCCGGCTCGGCGCCTCTATCAACTGAAAGCACCGCAAGCCGTCCATCTCCATCCAACTGGCCACATAGGTCACATCTTCAGGCAGCATCCGGCCATCGCGCTTGAACCGCTCCTCCACAAGCGCTGTGCCTCGCTTGAATCGCTCAACCACCATGAACAATATGAGTATTCTCCGAGCGTCCCAGGTCTCGACCGCCGCGGCGCATGAGACCACGGTCCTCTCACTGTAAAGTCAGTTCGTGTAAACCCTCACGTAATCCACCAGCATCTCCGACGGAAACACCGTGCTCGAATTCGGCGCCCCCGGCCAGCTTCCTCCAACTGCGATATTCAAAATGATATAGTTCCCCTGCCCGTTGTCGAATGGCCACGCCGAACCCGACAATCCCGCAATGCTCGCTGGCGTGAACGTTGCATACGGATGCGCAGGATCGTCCACATAATACGCAATACTGTCTGCTGTCTTGATCATCCCGTATGTATGCCAGCCGGCCGCAGTCTGCCCGCCGGTAAAGTCATAAGTGCTGCCCAGGTTCCCGCCCGTAAAGCCGGTGCCGTGAATCGACCCTTCGTTCCAGTCCGAAGTCCCAGGCGCCGGATTGCTCTGCGTGCCTGTCGGCGGGAGCCCGCCCGCGTTTATCCTCTCCATCACATCCATCTCGCCGCACCCAGGCCAGCCAACCGTCGCCGCGTTGTTGCCTTCCAACCAGAATGCCGGCCAAATCCCCTGCCCCTCCGGTACCCAGATCCGCGCCTCCAGCCGTCCATATTGAAAGCTGAACAACCCCTGCGTCTGCATCCGCGCCGATGTGTACACTCCTGTCGAAGGCTGCTGAGCCACAATGTGCAGATACCCATCAGTGCCCACAAATGAATTCGGGAACGCAGTGTTGCAAGGTGATGTGCTGGCCCCATATGCGCAATGAATGTCCACACTCGAATTCGAATCGGCACCGGTCAAATACATCCAGATCGCAGGATTGGGCTGCGCATTGGCGCCCGTCGAATTCGCAAACTCATCCGACCACACCAGCGTCCCCGATGGAATGTTCACAGCGAATGCCTGGCTGGTAACGTTGCTCGCCGAATCGCCTGCTGTCTGCGCAATCGCCTTGACCGTAAGATTTGAAGCCACCAGAAACGGCGCCGCATAGCGCGTCGAGCTGGTCGTCGGAGTGCTGCCGTCCACGGTGTAGTAGATTAACGAGCCAGAAGTCGTAAAGCCAAGACTCACCAGCATCGCGCCGTTTTGTGGACCAGGGCTAGTAAAGGCAGTAGAACTCGAAAAAGTCGGCGCCGCCGCCTGTGTCTGCGTTGGAGTAGTGGCGCTGCTCCCGCTTGCGCCGCCGCTGCATCCACACAACAACACACCCAACAACACCAGCACGTTACCCGTGGTTCCGCTTACACGCATCTCCGGTCTCCAACAGTTCCCGGCGGGCAACTACGCAGCCCATCCGGCAGCAACCATCAGACCACTCTCGGAATCTCTGCGTCAAACAGCGGCGTGTGAATCGGTAGATATAAAAAACGAACGGCCGGGAGTGCTGCTTCTCAAGACTCAGTTCCACCCCGGCCGTTCGAGGAGGCTACACATCTTCGCCTGGTCGTCTTGATTTCAATGTTGCACAGAGGGGAGTAATTCTATGCAAATCCACGGCTGTGGAATTCAGTCGCGTTCACAAATGGAACCAGCGTACGCGATTGAAACCTCCCGCCATCTCAACATCACAAAATATTCGCCCTGTGGCTGATGCCCAGTAGGTAAAGAACTGCTGTTCACTGTTCACTGTTCACTGTTCACTGTGCACTGTCCACTGTCCACTGCCTTCTATCCCGCAGGCTCGTAGTTCAAGCTCTGGCCCAGCCACCGCTCCACCTCTGCCACGCTCATCCCCTTGCGCGAGTGATAATCGGCCACCTGATCGCGTTCGATCTTGCCCAGTGCAAAATAGCGCGACTCCGGATGCGCGAAGTAGAGCCCGCTCACGCTCGATCCCGGCCACATCGCAAACGACTCGGTAATCTGCATTCCCGTCTTCGCATGCACATCGAGCAAGCGCCACAGCGTGCCCTTTTCCGTGTGGTCCGGGCATGCGGGATAACCCGCGGCAGGCCTGATCCCCCGATACTTCTCCTGAATCAACTCGTCGTTGGTCAAGCCTTCCTCGCGGCCATAGCCCCATTCGTCCCGCACGCGTTTGTGCAGGCATTCGGCAAACGCTTCAGCGAGCCGATCGGCCAGCGCCTCCGCCATGATCGCGTTGTAGTCGTCGTTTTCTGCCCTGAATTTATCGCACAACTCCTTCAGCCCAATCCCGCTGGTCACTGCAAACGCGCCAATGTGATCGCGCAATCCGGTTTCCTTCGGCGCAATAAAATCAGCCAGCGACCGGCACGGGGCAATATCGGGCCCGGTGCCTTCCTTGTTCGCCTGCTGGCGCAGAAAGTGGAATCGCTCCAGCACCTTTGCGCGCGTCTCGTCGCCATACAGTTCCACATCGTCGCCCACTGCGTTTGCGGGAAAGAAGCCGTACACTCCACGCGCCGTAATCAGCTTCTTCTCAATGATGCGATCCAGCAGAGCATTGGCTTCAGTAATAATCTGCCGCGCCTGCTCGCCTTGCCGCTCGTCCTCGAGAATGCGCGGGTACGAGCCTTTTAGCCCCCATGCGTGGAAGATCGGCGTCCAGTCAATAAACTCGCGCAGCGTTGCCAACGGAAAATCGTCCAGCACGCGCACGCCCATAAATTCGGGCTCGGGCAGGTTCTCCGCACGCCACTCAATCGGAGTCCGTCTCTTGCGAGCGGTCTCAAGCGAAACCCCCTGCTGGCGCGGAGCAGAGTATGCCTTCCGCAGCGCCTCGTAGTCAGCACGATGCTGTTCCACGAACGCGGCCTTGCCGTCCTCGCTCAACAGGCTGGTCGTCACCGGCACCGCGCGGCTTGCATCCAGCACGTGAACCACGGGCTCACTGTAATGCGGCGCAATCTTCACGGCCGTGTGTCTGCGGCTTGTCGTCGCCCCGCCGATCAGCAGCGGCAGCTTGAACCCCTGCCGCTCCATCTCCTTGGCCACATGCACCATCTCGTCGAGCGACGGCGTAATCAGCCCGCTCAGCCCGATCATGTTCGCCTTCTCCGCCTTGGCGCGCTCGAGGATCTTCTCGCACGGGACCATCACTCCCATGTCGATCACCTCGTAGTTGTTGCATGCCAGCACCACGCCCACAATATTCTTGCCAATGTCGTGAACGTCTCCCTTCACCGTCGCCAGCACGATCTTTCCCTGCGCCTTCACTTCCTGGCCGGCAGCGACCATCGCCTGCTTCTCGGCTTCCATGAACGGAGTCAGGTGAGCTACTGCCTTCTTCATCACTCGGGCAGACTTCACCACCTGCGGCAAAAACATCTTGCCCGCGCCAAACAGATCGCCCACCACGCCCATGCCGTCCATCAGCGGACCTTCAATCACCAGCAGCGGCCGCCCCAGCTTCACGCGCGCTTCCTCGGTGTCCGCCTCGATGTACATGTCAATCCCCTTCACCAGCGCATGAGAAAGCCTCTCCTCCACCGTGCCGTTACGCCATTCCTCGGCCTTCTTTTCTTCCACTTCCTCTCCGGCGCCCGAAGCCTTGAGCAATTCGCCGTGAGTCACCAGCCGCTCCGTCGCATCGGCGCGCCTATTCAGCAGCACGTCCTCCACCAGCACCTTGAGCTCCGGCTCAATCTCTTCGTACACCTCCAACATTCCGGCGTTCACAATGCCCATGTCCATGCCCGCCGCAATTGCGTGATAAAGAAACGCGGAGTGCATAGCCTCTCGAACCTTGTTGTTGCCTCTAAAGCTGAACGAGATGTTAGATACGCCGCCACTGACCTTTGCGTACGGCAGGTTGGCCTTGATCCAGCGCGTTGCGTTGATAAAGTCAACCGCGTAGTTGTTGTGCTCCTCCATGCCGGTTGCGACAGTCAGAATATTCGGATCGAAGATGATGTCCTCGGGCGGAAACCCAACTTCGTCCACCAGAATTCTGTAAGCCCGCTCGCAGATACGTGTCCTGTCCTCAAACGTCGCGGCCTGGCCCTGTTCGTCGAANNGCACTTCAGCCCCGCCTCAATCACTTCCCACTTTGACGAGTCCACCATGAAGGGAACCTTGGCGACTTCGGGCTCACTGCCCAGCAGATGCAGATAGCGCGACATCGCTGCCACGCCGTCGATCATGCCCTCGTCCATGCAAATGTCGATCACGTTCGCGCCGTTCTCCACCTGCTGCCGTGCGACTGTTACAGCTTCTTCGTATTTTCCTTCCTTGATCAGCTTCGCAAACTTGGGCGACCCAGCCACATTGGTTCGCTCACCGATCAGGATGAAGACGCCTGGCTGCTGCGTGAATGGCTGTGAGCCCGACAAACGCAGCGGCCTCGCCTCAACATCCGCATCATCCTCTGGTGCCCCATCCTCCACGCTTTTTGTGAAGGGTGGGACTTCGGATCTTCCACCTTCACTCCGGGTGCCCCAGGTCCGGGGCCCCCAAGGACTGGTCTTCGTCCTTGGGGTGGAGGTCCCGCTTTTGGGACCTGGGATCTGACCCAGTTCCCGCGGATGCCGCCCGTCCAGCGCTTTGGCTATCGCCGCAATGTGCTCCGGCGTATTTCCACAGCAACCGCCGGCAATATTGATCAGCCCTCCCCGCGCAAAATCGCCCAGGTAACGCGCCATATCCTCAGGCCCCAAGTCGAACCCAGTCGCCGACAACGGATTCGGCAAGCCCGCATTCGGATAGCAGGAAATCGCTGCGTTCGACTTCTCCGACAGTTCCTCAAGAAACGGATACATCAGGTCCGGACCGAGCGAGCAGTTAAGCCCCACCGATAGCGGCTTCACGTGCTCCACCGCATTCCAGAACGCCTCAATAGTCTGCGCGGAGATCATCGTCTCGCCGCCGCGTCCCACCGCCGCCGAAATCATTACCGGCAACTCCTTGCCTTCCGCGTCGAACACCTCGCGGATTGCAACCAGCGCTGCCTTCGCATTCAGCGAATCGAAGATCGTCTCCACCAGAAGTAGATCTGACCCGCCAGCCATCAGCGCTCGCACCTGCTCCGCGTACGCGGTCTTCACCTGGTCGAAGGTGACCACACGAAAACCCGCATCATCGTGATCCGGCGAGTTCGACAGAGACACAGTCAGCGGCCCAATCGCCCCCGCTACAAACCTCTGACGCCCCGTCGCGGTTCCCACGCGATCGGCCCATTCCCTGCACTGCCGAGCCGATTGCTCATTGATCTCCCAGGCCAGGCCGCTGAGAAACTTGTCGTCGATGATCTTCTGGTAGAACTCAGGATCCTTCCTGCCCCCCTGCTCCCGCGGATCGTCCACAAAAAATTCGCTCTGCGTAATACTCGTCGCGCCAAAGGTATTCGTTTCGATGATGTCTGCCCCGGCCTCCAGAAACCGCCGATGAATGTCGCAGATCATCTTTGGCTGCGTCAGCGAAAACAGATCGCCGTTGTTCAGCAGCGTCTTCGTCGAATTCTTGAAGCGCTCCCCGCGGATGTCCGCTTCCGTCATCCCGTAGGTGCGGATCGTGGTCCCCATCGCCCCATCAATGATGGCGATTCGACTCTCGAGGATCTTTTTGAGCGCGTGTTCGTTAGCTGTCGTCATGTTTACCCGGTAGTCCTGGAGCCTGTTCAATAAATGTGGTGTTGAGTGGTACGTGAAACTGTCGTGTTAAACGGTACCAGCCATAAACCAGGCGGCAAGCACCAGCTTTGAGTCTGGGCACGACTTCAGTCGTGCCCCAGAGACCGCAAGATGAATGCGGGCTTTAGCCCCTGCGGGATGGTGAGCATCGGCCAATTCGCCGGCCGCAGTATGAAACAAGGGAAACGGCCTGCTATCAAGAATATCGGAGTCGGTAACCTCTGCCCGACCGATTCGTGGTAAACGGACCACAAGCCGCACTAGACAGTCGCCAAAGCCGCCCCAGCGGAGCCGCCCAGCTCCTTCGCGGCCCCCTTATCTGATGCTCTAGACTTAAAGCTGGACACTCAATGATGAAGTTTTTCGGCGGCAAGAACAACCCACCTGCACCCCCTGAAGAGTCTGTTGACCCAACAGAAGGGGCGAGCCTCGGCCTTTTCGCACGCATGAAGCAGGCCGTCTCGCGTACGCGCGAGTCGCTCTCTTCCAAAATCGACGGCATCGCCGCGCTCACCCGCGTCGTCGACGAGCAGTCCTTCGAGGACCTCGAATCCGCGCTGCTCACCAGCGACCTCGGCGTGCAGACCACCAACACCATCCTCGACGCCCTGCGCGACCGCGCACTCCGCAAAGCCATCGAGGGCGGCGATGAGTTGCGCGACCTCCTCAAAGTTCAGCTCCAAGCCATTCTTGAAGCCCCTCAGCGCGAAATCCCCACGCCCGCAACCCCTCCCAAGGTCACGTTCCTCGTAGGCGTCAACGGCACCGGCAAAACCACCACCAGCGGCAAGTTGGCTGCCTGGAGCCGCGCGCAAGGCCACTCCGTGCTCTTGTGCGCCGCCGACACATTTCGCGCCGCAGCAATCGAACAGCTTGAAGTCTGGGCCTCGCGCTCCGGCGTTGAGATGATCAAGACCAAACACGGAGGTGACCCAGCCGCCGTACTCTACGACGCAATCTCGGCCGCAAAAGCTCGCGGCATCCAGGACCTCTACGTCGACACCGCTGGCCGCCTGCACACCAAGACCGGCCTCATGGACGAACTCGACAAGATGCGCCGCACCGCCGCCCGCCTCATCCCCGACGCACCCCATGAAGTTCTGCTAGTCATGGACGCCACCACCGGCCAGAACGGTCTCCTGCAAGCCCGCCTCTTCACGCAATCCGCCGGCGTCACCGGCATCGTTCTTACCAAGCTCGACGGCACCGCCAAAGGCGGCATCGCAGTTGCCATCGCACAGGAGCTCAACCTCCCCGTCCGCTTCGTCGGCGTAGGCGAGCAGATATCCGACCTGCTCGAATTCTCCCCCAAAGCCTTCGTCGACTCGTTGCTCGAGTAACGAGGTGTTGCGTCGATTCCCTGCTGGGGTAGCTCCCGCATCGCGCCGTAGGCGTTCGCCGCGTCGAATTAGCCCGCGCTTCAGCGTGGGGTACGGTTGCGTCTAAGCGGCCGCTGCACCAATGCTATCGAGTTCGGCAATGGCCTTCTCCGGCAACTCCAACTTCGCCGCCTCAAGATTCTCTTTGAGATGCCCCACCGACGAAGTCCCCGGGATCAAAAGCAGATTCGGAGATCTCCGCAGCAGCCACGCCAACGCCACCTGCATCGGTGTCGCCCCCAGCGAAGCTGCAACTCCGTCGAGCTTCGACGACTGCAGCGGCGAGAACCCTCCCAGTGGAAAGTACGGCACGTAAGCGATGCCCTGCGCGGCGAGAGCATCAATGAATCCGTCATCGCCGCGCTGCGCCACGTTGTAGAAATTCTGAATGCACGCAATCTCCGTGATTGCCTGCGCCTCGGCCAGTTGCTTGGCAGAGACAGTGCTCAGGCCGATATGCCGAACCAGCCCCTGCTGCTTCAGTTCGGCCAGCGCGGTCAGCGGCTCTTCAAACGGCTCGTCCTCCGGTCCCATGAAACCGCCCAACCGCAAATTAACCACATCCATCACATCAAGCCCAAGATTGCGCAGATTGTCGTGCACCGCGTCGATAATCTCCTGCCGCGAGCGCGCATGCGGCCACGACCCATCGCTCCTCCGCCGCGCGCCTACCTTCGTCACAATCACTAGATCGTCCGGGTAAGGATGGAGCGCCTGCTTGATCAGTTGATTAGTCACGTATGGCCCGTAATAGTCGCTAGTATCGATATGGTTCACGCCCGAAGCAACGGCCTCGCGCAGAACCGCAATGGCGCCGGGCACATCGCGCGGGGGACCCCAAACCATCTTGCCCTCATCCCGTCCGGCAAGCTGCATTGCGCCATAACCCATGCGGTTCAAGGTGATGGAAGTGTTTCGAAGGATAAATGTGCCGCCGAGGTCCGATTGTTTCGTCATCTGTCTCCTCACAATTCGCGTATATCTCAATTGTTAATTAGCCGGGTGCCCCATCCTTTCCGCTTTTTTCTGCGGAAAGGGTGGGATAGGACCACGCTCAACCGGGCCGTCCCACCGAACCGCGAATCGACCGACCTATCTAACAGCCTGTGGTGCAACT
>PKXI01000002.1 GCA_003133425.1 Acidobacteriaceae bacterium | reverse complement strand
GCATTGATTCAGAGCGCCGGGGCAGTTGCGGAGATGTTCGGGCATGTCTGATCGAGCGTTCCCTTTCTTAAGCGCCAACCAGCGCCAGTCGAAGCCACGGTCCCGCGGCCTTACCGAGATCCGTGGCCCCTATTACACCCCGATGGGCAAGCGCTACCTGCAGGACGTCCTCGAAACCATGGGTGAGTATGTCGATTCTCTCAAGTTCGCGGGAGGCTCGTTCACGCTCATGCCCCGGCCGGCGCTGGTCGAACTGCTGAATCTCTGCCACGAGCATAACGTGCTCGTCTCGACAGGTGGGTTCCTGGAGTACGTTCTCACACAGGGAGCGGAGGCGGTGGACCATTACGTCCGGGAATGCCGGGAGGTGGGCTTCGATATCATCGAGATTTCGTGCGGATTCATCACGATTCCCACCGACGACTGGTTGCGGCTCATCGAGAAAGTGCAGAAGGCCGGTTTGAAAGCGAAACCCGAGGTCGGCATTCAGTTCGGCGCCGGAGGAGCCACAAAGGCCGAAGAACTGGAAGCGGAAGGGACGCGGGACCCACAGTGGTGCATCAAACAGGCGCAGCGCTTTCTCGACGCCGGCGCCTACCTCATCATGATTGAATCCGAAGGGATCACGGAAAGCGTCCGAACCTGGCGCACGGATGTTCCTGCGCGGATCGCGGATGCCCTGGGACTCGAGAAGGTGATGTTTGAAGCTGCCGACCCTGCAGTTTTCTCCTGGTACATCCGGAACTATGGACCCGAGGTCAATTTGTTTGTAGACCACAGCCAAGTTGTGCAACTCGAATGCCTGCGCTCGGGCATCTGGGGGACAGCGGCCACGTGGGGCCGGGTACTGACCTATAAAGGTGAGGCGAAGAAATCCGAATGACAAATACCCAACACATGCATCCCAGACTCGATTATGCGAAAGCAGCGCCCGGTGCGAGAGAAGCGATGTATGCCGTAGAACGATATGTTCGGGAGTGCGGATTCGAACGCCGGCTGCTGGAACTTGTCAAGCTTCGCGCTTCGCAGATCAATGGGTGCGCGTACTGCGTTGACATGCATACGAAAGACGCTCGAGCGCACGGAGAGGCGGAGCAGAGGCTGTACGCCGTTGTGGTTTGGAGAGAGGCCCCTTTCTTCACCGAACGGGAACGCGCAGCGTTGGCGTGGACCGAGGCTGTCACATTGGTGAGCCAGGAGCAAGTTCCGGACAACGTATTCGAATTAGCACGCAAAGAGTTCAGCGATAAAGAACTCGTCGATTTGACGATGGCCGTAATTGCCATCAACGGATGGAACCGCCTGGCCATCAGTTTTCGTGAGGTGGCGGGGACCTATCAGCCCGCGCCGCCGCAGGGAGGCGCCAAGGAGGCGTGAGATGCTCGCTTTGAAGCGCGTTTATGACAAGACGGCGCCAGAAGACGGCGTTCGGTTCCTGGTGGAACGGCTCTGGCCGCGGGGGATTAAGAAGACCGATCTCCGCCTTGATGACTGGCTCAAGGATGTGGCGCCCAGCGCCGCACTTCGCCCGGTGGTTCTCACACGACCCCCAAAAGTGGACCGAGTTCCAAAAACGCTATTCTGCAGAGTTGGACAGCCATCCGGAGGCATGCGAGCAGATCCGCAGCGCCGCACGCCATGGCCTGGTCACCCTGGTCTACAGTTCGCACGACACAGAACATAACAACGCCGTTGCGTTGAAGGAATACCTGAGTGCACGAACGGGCAAGAAAAGGAAGCTCAATCATGTCTGAAACCGAACCGTCTCGTGGCGCGGCACGCGCGCCTGAACCGACAGAGGGACCCTCTCTCACGTTTGACCTCGCCGAGCAGATCGCATCCCTACGTCAGGAACCCTACTGGCAAAGCGGACGAAATTCTAAAACGATCGTCAAATACCCGGACTTCCGCGTCGTGCTGACAGCACTCCAGGCGAACACTACGATTCACGAGCACCACGCTGCCGGCCGTATCTCGGTACAAACGGTGCAAGGCCATTTGCATATGCATGCCGGCGGACAGGAGTTCGACTTGCCGGCCGGACGAGTTCTGGTGTTAGATCGCGCCATGCCTCACGATGTCGTGGCCCTTGAGGACAGCGCATTTCTGCTGACCATCGCATGGCCGGAGGGGGAGGAGCACTAACCGTACATGTGGCCTCTAGGCGTCTATTTCGCGCTGGTGTTGCTGCTGGTCGCCGGCATGCTCGTGGTCTCGTACCTGCTGGGACAGCGGCACCACCAACGTTCGACGGGCGAGCCCTACGAGGGCGGCATCCTGTCGGAGGGCTCGGCGCGAGTACGCCTCTCGGCGAAATTCTACCTGGTGGCGATGTTCTTCGTGATCTTTGACCTGGAAGCGGTATTCCTATTTGCCTGGGCCGTCACGGCACGGTCTTTGGGCTGGCCCGCGTTCTGGGAAGCGGTGATATTTGTCGGAGTCCTCGCCGCAGCCTTGCTGTATCTCTGGCGTGTCGGCGCACTCGATTGGAGCAGCAGTTCCAAACAGAAGGAGTGAGCGAATGCGGTGGTCCATTACCAGACCAGGCACAGTTCTGGAAGAGTCGAAGAAGGAACAGAGTACGTTCGACGATGCGGTCCGCCGCAACGTAGTCCTATCGCGCGTACAAGATCTTGTCTCCTGGGGACGCAAGAATTCGATTTGGCCCTTCAATTTCGGTCTTTCCTGCTGCTATGTCGAGATGGCTACCAGCATCACCAGCAAGTATGACGTGGCGCGCTTCGGGGCTGAAGTAATTCGCGGTACGCCGCGTGAAGCCGATCTCATGGTGATTGCCGGCACCGTGTTCATCAAGATGGCGCCCGTTATTCAGCGCCTCTACGAGCAGATGATGGAGCCTCGCTGGGTGATCTCGATGGGCT
>PKXI01000124.1 GCA_003133425.1 Acidobacteriaceae bacterium | reverse complement strand
GGATGGGGCACCCGAAGTTGTGTTAACACTCAACTCGAAAATGCTGTAGACGTTATAACGAAAGAGGAACGGAAATTGGCTGAGGCGGAGATTGGCATTATCGGGGGCAGCGGACTTTATTCGATGCCCGGATTCACGAATGTGCATGAAGAGCGCGTGGAAACGCCGTTTGGCGAGCCGTCGGACGCGTTTGTGCTGGGCGAGTTGGAAGGGCGCAAGGTGGCGTTTCTGGCGCGGCATGGGCGCGGACACCGCATTCTGCCCTCGGAGCTGAATTTTCGCGCCAACATTTATGCGATGAAGAAACTCGGCGTCGAGCGAATTCTTTCGGCTTCTGCCGTTGGGTCTCTGAAGGAAGAGCACAAGCCCACCGATTTTGTGATGCCGGACCAGTTCATCGACCGCACGTTCCATCGCATCTCCACATTTTTCGGCGAAGGCATTGTGGGCCACGTGGCCTTTGGCGATCCGGTATGCGCTACGGTGGCCAAGGCCGCAGCCGAAGCCTGCAAGACAGTGGGCGTGGTGGGCAAGCTGGGCGGCACGTATGTGTGCATGGAAGGCCCTCAGTTCTCAACCAAGGCCGAGTCGCATCTGTACCGCAGCTGGGGCGCGGACGTGATTGGCATGACGAATTTGCAGGAGGCCAAGCTGGCGCGTGAAGCGGAGATTTGCTACGCGACCGTGGCCATGGTGACAGATTACGACTGCTGGCGCGAAGGGCACGATTCAGTAACCATCGAAGAGATTGTGGCTGTGCTGCACAAGAATGCCGACAACGCGGCGAAGGTGGTAAAGGCTGCGGTGGCTGCAATGCCGCGCGAACAGACATGCGCATGCGCTTCGGCGGCGAAGTTCGCAGTGTTGACGCAGCCGGATGCGATTCCCGCCGCAGCAAAGGAAAAGCTGAAGCTGCTGTTCGGCAAATATATGGGGTGGTAGGAAGACAGTGGACAGTGAACAGTTCACAGTGTCAGATGCAGGCGCGGTTGCGCCGCTTCCGAATTCCGATCTCAACCTGGTGAACGAGAGGGTATTGAATGGCGATTACTGTTGTAGGCAGCGTTGCGTACGATTCGATTGAAACACCGGCAGGGCGCCGGGAGCGTTGCCTGGGCGGCGCGGCAACCCACTTTTCATTGGCAGCCAGCTTCTTTACCGATGTGCGCGTCATCGCCGTCGTCGGCGAGGACTTCGGCCCCCGGCAGGAAGCGGTCTTTAACAAGCGAAACATCGATATCCGCGGCATCGAGCGTGCCCCCGGCAAGAGCTTTTTCTGGGAAGGCTCTTACCTCGAGAATTTGAACGAGGCCAAAACCCACCAGACCGATCTGAATGTCTTCGCGTCGTTTGAGCCCAAGATTCCCGAAGCTTATCGCGACTCGGAGTTTCTGTTTCTTGCCAACATCGACCCGGTATTGCAGCGGCGTGTGCGCGAGGCTATGCCGGATGTGAAGCTGGTGGCCGGCGACACGATGAATTACTGGATCAAGGATCATCGCGCTGCGTTGCTTGAAGTGTTGAAGGGCCTCGACATTCTGCTCATCAACGACACCGAAGCGCGCATGCTGGCGGGCAACAACAACATCGTACTTGCGGCACGCGCCGTCATGGCGATGGGGCCGCGTCTGCTGGTGGTCAAACACGGCGAGTACGGCGCATCGCTCTTCCATCGTGCGGGAGCAGATGGCGAAGCGTCAAAGACGTTCAAAGCACCGGCGCTTCCACTGGAAGAAGTCGTCGATCCCACCGGTGCGGGCGACAGCTNNCTTTGCCGGCGGCTTCTTCGGCTACCTCGCCTCGCAGGAAACACTCACTCCGGGCGCCTTCCGCCGCGCAATGTTCTACGGCAGCGTGATGGGCTCATTTGCTGTAGAGCGCTTTGGCACCGAGCGCATTGCGCAGCTCACCCGGAAGGAGATCGACGCCCGCTTCACGCAATTCCGCGAGCTGACTCACCTTGACTGATGAAAGCAATTCTCGCGCAGCCGTTTCCCGCACGGAGTGGCTGGCCGTGCTGCTCTGCTCGGTTGCTGCTTCATTGGCCGCAGTGGCGTGGAGTTGGCGGAACGGAGCGCTGCTGAACTGGGGCGACGCTGTTGCCCACATGCACATTGCGCGGCGGGTCTTGGATTGCCACCAGCCGCGGCTCTCACAACTTGGCTCTGTATGGCTGCCGCTGCCGCACATTCTTCTTCTTCCTTTCGTCCAGGTTTATAGCTGGTGGGCGAACGGGATTGCNNGGCATCATTCCATCGGCGCTGGCTTACGTGGCCGCCTGCGCAGGCATCTATCGGCTGGCACGGCGCTGGCTTCGGCCCGCTGCCGCTGCACTCACGCTGGCTTTCTTCGCGATCAATCCGAACATGCTTTATCTGCAGACGACGGCGATGACCGAGCCGCTGTTTGTGTGCGAAATGATCTGGATTGTGGTGTGGCTGGTGGAGTGGCGGACGTGCCTCGATGAAGATGCGCACAGAGCTGAGCAGTTGCTCGGCTGGATTGCGGCTGCGCTGGTGGCGGCCATCTTGACACGTTACGACGGCTGGGTAATGGCTCTGCTGGCCTGGTCCTGCATTGGGCTTGTGCTGCTCAAGCGCGGGCAACTTCGCTCACCTACATTCTGGCTGGCAAGCGCTCTTGTAGTGGCTGCGCCGATTGCGTGGTTCATATACAACGCAGCGACGTTTGGCGACTGGTTGGAATTTGCGCGCGGACCTTATTCGGCCAAGGCTATTGAGCTGCGCACGGCCTCGCATGGCGCTGGTCCGCCGCATCCGGGCTGGCACAATCCGTGGGTCGGTCTGCTGTTCTTCATGAAAGTTTCAGAGCTGGATGTTACCGCCGCGGCCTGGGGCAATTCCATGCTTGCACTGAGCGTGCTGGGAACGGCGTGGGCGTGGATGATTGCGCGACGCCGCGCGCTCACCTGGGCGATGCTGCTGTGGCTGCCGGTTCCCTTCTATG
>PKXI01000241.1 GCA_003133425.1 Acidobacteriaceae bacterium | reverse complement strand
AAAGTGGCCGGCTGGACACCCCAAAATCTACAAGGGCTTTACAGGCGGCGGAAAAACTCGCTCCTGCAATCAATTCGAGAGGCTTTGTAACAGGGCACGACTTCAGTCGTGCCGTAACTGCCAAATAATGAACGAGGGCTTTAGCCCCTGAGGGGATGTCTCTGCCTCTATACCATCAGGAGAACTGCTTCAGCCCCTGTGACAGCGCCCCACAGTTGACCTTCCCTACTTCAGCATCAGCACCGAGAGCGCTGAGAGGATTCCTCCCAGCGAGAAGATCATCCCGAGATACCAGTAGATGCGGCTGCGCGTCAGTAGCGTGACCGACGTGATAACCAGGCCGATCTCGAGCAAAGCCTCGCCGAGATCGAAGCGGTCGGCGCGGGCTTCGGCCTGTTCCACTTTGGTTTCCAAGGTCTCGGCTTTTTCCTGCTCCTCTTTCAACTCATCGTTCCATTTTTCCTGGTGGCCGGTGTAGGCCTTTGCAATCTTTTGCGCAGTGTCCTTATCGGAGATGGTGACGACCTTGAGCAGGTCTTCAGTGAGCGAAGTATTGTAGGAGCGGATTTTCTTGGCCTGGTATTCGTTCCACTGGTCGGTAGCTTTGTTCTGGTTGAGCACGGCCTCGGTATGGGTGCGATGGCCAAGCACTGTGGTCACGGCCACCAGCACTGCCAGCACGCTCATCGTGAATGCAACCGGGCGCAATGTGGACTCGTGCGATCCGTGTTCGGCGTTCTCTTGCAGTTCCTGGGCTTCGTTGGCTTCCATGTGTCCATCTCCTGGGGACGAACTGACAGCCGCTACTTGCGCTTCCAGTGCACGCCGTCCTTCGAGTCTTCGAGGACGATACCTTTTTCCGCGAGCTCGTTACGGATCTGGTCGGCGCGGACAAAGTTGCGCTGCCGTTTGGCTAGTGTACGCTCGGCCACCAATGCGTCAACAGCGTCATCTGTCAGCGACTGGCGGGCCAGCAGTTCGGGAGCTACGTCGGCCAGGCGGCCGGCCTTCTCGGCCCATTCCAGGGCGTGGCGCGTGGGCTCGGCGTCGTTGTCCACGATCACGTCGAAGACCGCGTCAAAGCTGGATAGGACAGACAAAATCGCATCCCGATCTGCGGCCAGAAGCTGTCCCTGATCGATGGCGGTGTTGGCGGCGCGAATCAGGTCGAAGATGGGTGCGCGGGCTTCCGCGGTATTCAGGTCGTTTGAGAGAGCAGCCATGTAGTCGGCTTGCGCCTTTTCGGCGGCAGCCTGGATGACAGGGTTTGCTCCCGCGGCAAAGCTGCTTGTGGTAAGGCGCCGATGGAAGGTCCGCACGCGTTCGATTGCGTTGGTGGCGTCGATCAGGCCGTCGAAGGTGAAGTTGAGTTGATGGCGGTAGGGAACCGAGATCAAGGCCATGCGAATCGACGAAGCCTTGTAGCCCTTCAGCAGCAGGTCGCGCAGGGTGAAAAAGTTGCCCTCGCTCTTCGACATCTTGCGGCCGTCGACGAGCAGAAAGCGGACGTGCATCCAGTGACGGGCGAATTGTTTATGGGTTGCGGTCTCGCTTTGCGCAATCTCGTTTTCATGGTGCGGAAACATCAGGTCTTCGCCGCCGGCGTGAAGGTCGAAGCTGTCGCCCAGGTACTCCATGGCCATGGCAGAGCACTCAATATGCCAGCCGGGACGGCCACGGCCGATTGCTGTGTCCCATGAAGTTTCGCCGGGCTTGGCGGCCTTCCAGAGAGCAAAGTCGCGGGCGGAGTCCTTCTCGTATTCGTCCACGTCCACGCGCGCGCCGTCTTCCATGCCGCTCAGGTCCTTCTTGCTCAGCTTGCCGTACTCGGGAAACGCGGCAAGGCGAAAGTACCAGCTTCCATCTTCAGTCTGATAAGCAGCGCCGGCCTCGGCGAGCTTTTGCACCAGCTCCACCATGCGCGGAATGTGATCTGTGGCGCGGGCAAGCTGCTCGGGGTGCTGCACCCTGAGCGAGTCGAGGTCTTCGAGAAAGGCTTGCTCGTAAGGGGCCGAGTATTCGCGGATGGAGATGCCTGCCGCGGCAGCGTTGCGGATGATTTTGTCATCCACGTCGGTGATGTTCATGACGTGGCGAACCGGAACGCCTGTGAGCAGCAGAAAGCGGCGCAGTACATCCACTTCCAGGAAGGTGCGGAAGTTGCCGATGTGGCCGTAGTCGTAGACCGTGGGGCCGCACGCGTACATGCGCAGGGCCTTGCCGTCCGAGGGGACGAGAGGATCGAGTTGTCCAGTGAGGGTGTTATAGAGGCGGAGGGTCATCGGTCTTTCGTCTTGCTCGAAAAAAGGTTGAAAATCGGCAGTTTTCGGCCTTTTTGATTGTAACAAGACAGTGCACAGTGGTCAGTGATCAGTGATCAGGGGTCAGGGAAATCGAACCCGGGAAATGCTTCGCGTTGAAAGATGCGGGTGCTCCATCACAAGACTGGGTGCCCCATCCTCGACACGTTTTTGTATTTGTGGCTTTCGGCCGGGGTGTTTACAGT
>PKXI01000386.1 GCA_003133425.1 Acidobacteriaceae bacterium | reverse complement strand
CGGCGGAATCGCCGAGCTGATGCTTGACGATGGAAGTTTGCAGCGAATCGTTGAAAACAAATCTGGCCACCTCGGCCACGCCGTCCGTGTAGAGCGCGTCGAATTTTGAGACGCCGCCGCCGAGGACGATCACGTCAGGGTCAAGCACGTCAATCAGGTTGGCCAGCGCGCGGCGGATGGCTTCAGGATCGGCCAAAACCGCGGGCAAACCCGGTTCCAGGTCGCGCTTCACCGTGATGCCATCAAGACGTCCGGCGAACAGCGCCAGAGCCTCTTCCGCAACCTCGTTCATATCGCACGCGCGCGGCTGCGGCGCGGGAAACTGCGCCAGCGCCGAAAACTGATCGACCAGCGTACGCAATGTGCCCACGCAGCCCAGGATCACTTCACTGCACTTGCGAATCACGTTGGGCGAGTCCGGCTGGCCGCGATCCAGATGCTTGCCGATCCGCTCCGCCGACAGCGCAATCGGGGTGAGCGGATTCTTGATTTCGTGCGCCACGCGCTGCGCCACTTCCTTCCACGCCAACTGTCTCTGCGCCCGCAGCAGTTCCGTCGTGTCCTCCACCACCAGCACGGTTCCCTGCTTTCCGTGGCCCAGATCAAGCCGAGCGCTGGTCACGGCCAGGTGTATGGTACGGCCCCGCGCATGAAGTTCAATCTCGGCGGAGGCCGCCCCCATGCGATGTCCGCGGCGAATCACCGCGGCCAGCTCGTCCGCGCATTCGGCCGGCAGCGACGCAGCAATATTCTCGCCCCGCATGCCTGCGTCATCGCCCCGTCCCATCAGCACGCCAAACGCGCGATTGGCCTGCAGCACGGTCCCGGCGCCATCCAGCGTGACCACGCCGCTGGGGATCGTCTCCACAATGGTCTCCAACTCGCGCCGCCGCTCCTCGATGGCCAGGTTGGCCGCTGTGAGTTGCGCAGACGAGGTCTCCGCCAATTGCCGGCTGGTCTCCAGATCGGCTGCCATGTGGTTGAACGAGCGCACCAGCTCCGCCATTTCGCCGGTCGTGATCAGTTCCACGCGCTGCTCATATTTGCCGGTCCTGATTTCGTCCATGGCATCGGCCAGCGCCGCCACCGGCCGCGTGATCTGCTTCGACAGGAACATGGCCAGCCACACGCTTGAGAAGAAGACAAACACGGTGACCACCAAAAGGAGAAGAAAGAAGTTGGCGCGGATGCGATTGCGCGATCGAAATAGCTGCCAGTACTCGGCTGAACCCCTGCGGATACGCGCGGTGGTCTTGCTGAGACCCTGCGGCATGGGCAGTGCCGCCACCACCACTTTGCCGGATGCAGTCACCGACATGCCCAGCGCAAACTCCTGATCGCCGATCCGAATGATGGGCTGGTCATTGCGCTGCGCCGAGGTTAATAAATATTCTGAGAGAAGTCCGTGAAGCGGAATCGCCGCCCGGCTCTCGCCTTCATCGGTCCTTTCCGGGAGCCACGGAATCAGGCTTGCCGAGGTCGACTGAGGAGGAGCCTGAAAGGTGGCCAACACGCGCCGGTCCTTGCCGTAGACCAAAACAAATCCGCCATCCAGAGTGATGCGGTGCGAGCCGAGCACATCCTGAAGAGGCGCCGAGTCTCCGTCCGGCGCACCCGTGGCCGCAATCGACTCCGCCTCGCCGCGCGCGTTGCTCGCCACATATTGAGCCAGTTCCAGCACTACGCGCGTCGAATCCTCTCGCAACTCGGAGGTATTCGGCGAAAACCATCGGTCGATCGAACGGTTCATCAGGAAGAAGCTGAAAAGAAACATGCAGAATGCCGGCGTGAGCGCAATGAGAGCGGCGCCGAGCACCATGCGCGTTCGCAACCGCGCGCCTAACGCACCGCTGCCCTGGTCCGCATAGAGCTTCAGGATGTTCCTCAATAACAGCATGAGGAACCCAATGAGCATCACGAACAGCAGCACCGTGAGACTAGTGAACGCAAGCGTCTCGCCCGACGTTTCCGGGTTCAGAAAGCTCACCTTCGACGTGTTGAATGCCTGCAGGCCGCCCAGCAACCCCAGAAACACCAACACCCCTAAGGAAAGCAGAACCACGGCCCGACGCCGACGATCGAGGTTGAACAACATGCGTGGATTATAGTGCGGACGGGGAACCGCGGTCCCTTCGCCGAGGCTTGGCCGCGCGGCGTTGTGGGTTCTGCGCTCGTGGACTCCGCCGGCTGACCTTGGACCTTCGACGTCGATTCAGATTCTGGACGAATAGAGCCAGCCACCAAGCCCCGTGCCCCAATCCCGATGGCTCTGCAAAGGCCCTCGCCCTCAGATCGCCCGCAGCACCCGCACCGGCAAAAAGATCACCGCGCCCACCAGTTCCAGCGCTCCGCCCACCGCGATGCCGACCAGGCGAAACGGCAGCAGCAGCAGCCACACAAACGGATAAGCGATTAGCGCCAGCAGCGCCAACGGCCAGCACAGTACAAGCAGAATGCACCACAACAGAAACTTCGCCATCGCACCATCCTTGCCGCGCGTTCATCCAACCGCACCGGCCCGTTCTATTGATACGAACCCCAGCCGGGAACCGTTCCCGGTAGAGCTGACCCGCGGGTGCCCCATGTCTCGCTTTTGAGACATGGGATAGGAGTTCCGCGCGACAGCCTGTGCCGAGGGCATCGGCGCCAGCGCATCTCGCAGCCGGTCCACCGTTCCGCCTTCCACATCCACACATCGCAACTCGTGCGCCGCGCCCAGGCCCGTAGCTTCGTCCAGTAACGCACGCGTCTGTCGCGCATCGGCAATGTTGCGCCGGAACAGGATGATCCCTGCCGGCCGCACTAGCCTGAGCCACGCGCGCTCCAGACCGGTCAGTTCCGTACCGCCGAGCCCCACTACCAGTAGACTTCCCGCTGCGCGCCGCAAACTTGCCGTCATCCCCGCTCCTTCAATTCCTGTTGCAACTCCTCCAGCAGATTCAGCGCTTGCAGCGGCGTCAGCGAGTTCACGTCCGTCGCCTCAATCCGATCCACAATCCGCTGCGAGAGCGGTGTGAAAATTGTCAGTTGCATCGGTTCCGCGGCAGTCTCCACCTGAACGCTCTGACGCTCCTGCTTCTCGTGCTGGCGCAGCACGTGCTTGGCCCGCTCAATCACCGGCGCAGGCAGCCCCGCCAGCCGTGCAACTTCAATTCCATAACTCTTGCTCGCCGCACCCGGCTCAATGTTGTGCAGAAACACAATTCCGCCTGCTGCCTCTTTCACGCCCACGCGCAGATTTCGCACTCGCGGCAACTTCTCGGCCAGCATTGTCAGCTCATGGTAATGCGTCGCAAATAGCGTCCTCGCGCCCGTGTCAGCGTGGAGAAATTCGACAGTTGCCCAAGCCAGGCTAAGCCCGTCAAACGTCGCTGTACCGCGCCCCATCTCGTCCAGAAGAATCAGTGACCGCCTCGTTGCCGTATTCAAGATCGTTGCGGTTTCCGTCATCTCCACCATGAATGTCGAGCGGCCACGCGCCACATTGTCGCTCGCCCCGATGCGTGTGTAAATCCGATCGACCAGTCCGAAGCGCAAGCTTTCCGCCGGCACAAAGCAACCCATCTGGGCAAGTAGAACCAGCATTGCAGCCTGTCTCAGATACGTGCTCTTGCCGCCCATGTTCGGTCCGGTAATCAGCAGCAGGCTTGGCCCATCATCCGCCGCATTCAGATAAAGGTCGTTGGCAATGAATCGTCCCTCGCGCGTCTCCTCCATCCACTGCTCAATCACCGGATGCCGGGCAGCCACTGCTTCAATCACCGGCTCCTCGGCAATCCGGGGACGCACATACCGGCGCCCCACCGCCAGGTGTGCGAAGTTCGCCAGCAGGTCCGCCTCTGCCACTGCCGCTGACGAGCGCCGAATCCGCCCGGCCGCCTCCAGAACAGCAGTCCGCAGTTCAGAAAAAATCCGCTTCTCAATCTCTATCGAACGGTCGTGCGCCGTTAGTATTTTCCGCTCGTACTCTTTGAGCTCCGGCGTCGTAAACCGCTCCGCGTTTACCAGCGTCTGCTTGCGCTCATAGTCCGCGGGAGCCATCGCAAGGTTCGCCTTCGTAATCTCGATGTAATAGCCAAACACCGAGTTGTAACGCACCTTCAGCGACCCAATGCCCGTTCTCTGTCTTTCGCGCCCTTCGATGGCCGCA
Source organism: Acidobacteriaceae bacterium (assembly GCA_003133425.1). The sequence goes on along the minus strand of PKXI01000386.1, from coordinate 59,248 downwards.
ATCGCCTGCCGTCCGGTTGTTGAAATGGTGCGCAGCTCATCCAGTTCCGCATCCAAACCGGCCGCAATCGCGCCCCCATCCACCAGCGTCAACGGGGGCTCTTCCACCAGCGTCTTCTCAATCCGTGCCGTCACGTCCTCAAGCGTATCCAGCCTCTCTGCGACGTTCCGCCACTTGGCCGCCTTCATCGCACCGAGAGCCGTCTTCAAGCCCGGCAGCCTGCGTGAACTCGCAGCAAGGGCCTTCACGTCGCGCGGTCCAGCTGAATCCAGACTCAACCTTGCCAGCAGACGCTCCAGGTCCTGGATTCCGGCAAACGCTCTCCGAATCTCCTCGCGCCGCAGCAAATCTCCATGTGCCTCGCCGACCGCTTCATAGCGAGCCTCCAGTGCCCCCGCATCCATCAGCGGCCGCAGGATAGTCGCACGCAACAACCGTTTGCCCATCGGCGTCTGGCACTCGTCCAGGGTGTGAAACAGCGTGGCCCTCGAATCCTGCCCCACAAACAGTGGTTCCACCAGTTCGAGATTGCGTACCGTCACCTGGTCCAGTTCCAGCGCTGTCGAGTGCTCCTCGAAGCGCAGCGAATCCACGTGCAGTGCTTCGTTCTTTTGCGTCGTCCGAACGTAATGCAGCACCGCTCCGGCCGCAATCGCCGCCGCTTCGTGCCCCACCAACCCATATCCTTCGAGCGACCTCACGCCGAGCTGCCGCTCCACCAGCGGTACAGCAAATTCACGCGTCCAGACCCAATCCTCAACGCGTGTCCGCGCAGGAATCCGCTCGAGCGCTGCCGGCAGCTCAGAGCTCGAAGCCACAAGCACCTCGCTTGCCCCTGCCATCAGAATCGCGTCCGCGGCCAGCTCCCGCGCATTCGCCCCGTGAAACTCCGCCGTCCGAAACTCCCCGGTCGAGACATCCAGTAACGCGATTGCGCAAATCAGTCCATGCTCGTTCCCGCTATGATTTTCCGATGAAGAACGCTCAGCTTTGAAAGGGCGCGGCTTCAGCCGCGCCGGGAGCGGTCCGAGACTGTCATGGGCTTTTGTCCCCGAGGGAGTGCTTTCCGCAACTCCTCCCACCTCAAACAGCGCCGCAAGAAAGTTGTTCTGCTCCTGCCCCAGCGCATTATCCAATGCCGTTCCTGGCGTAAGGACCCGAGTCACCTCGCGGCGAACGATCTTCTTGGTAAGTTTTGGATCCTCCATCTGGTCGCAGATGGCTATGCGGTAGCCCTTGCGCAGCAACCGCGTCAGGTACCCGTCCACCGCGTGGTAGGGAACCCCGCACATCGGCTGATTCCGTTCCCGGTCTCGCGCCGTCAGCGTCAATTGCAGTTCCCGGCTTACCACTATCGCATCGTCATAAAAGAGCTCGTAGAAATCCCCCATCCTGAAAAACAGCAGCGCGTCCGGATTCTCCCGCTTCGCCGCCGTCCATTGCCGCATGAACGGCGTCAATTCTGGAGGAGCCTTATCCAAAGGAGGAGTCGGCGTCTCATCCGCAGAGCCCTCGTCCAAAGGTGTAAAGCGCGTAGCGCCGGGTTGTTTGTCTCCCTTGATCACGTTGGCTTTAAGAGTATCGCGGTGGGACGGGCTAGCGGTAGGACGCCTCTCGACAGTGGATAATTCACGTCAATGCCGAGACTGACGCAGGCTTTGAGGTATCGGGAGGCGTGCGCAGTTAGGTCAAACCCAAAGTCCTTGACGAATAACGACGGAAAGGTTCGCGCACTCACACTGCAGGGTTCGGCATTGTGATCGGCATCATCTACCGGCCATCGGCGACCCACTAATCCTTTCGTCTTCGTCCCGCAACAACCCCGCCGCAGGTCCCTCCTTTGCGCAACTTGATAATCGCCCAATCGGCCTGACAGCAGGCCTTGTCTCACGCCATGACCCATTCTGTACAGCATTGCGCTCGGCGATAGGCGAACCTAGGCATACCGTGAAGGAAGCAGTTCACCGCGGTCGGAATCCGTGCGTCATTCAAGGCTCACATTCCAGACGAACATAAGGAGAATCGAATGAAGTTTAGAAAACTATGTGCTGTTGTCGCCGGATCGCTCGTCGTGCTTGCGATGTCGCTGCCGGTAACGGCACAGGACACCACGCAATCCACCACCACCACGACACAGACTCCAACTGAGCCAACAACCCACACCACCCAGACCACCAAGACCAAAACGAAGAAAAATCGCAACAATAAGAAGCAGGAAACGAAGGAGAAGCAAAAGACAACGACCACCAGGAATCCTACCCCGGAGCAACAGACGACGACCACGACCACGACTCAGCCGCAGTAATTCCGGGAAGCCGGAAGCACCCGATATTCTTCACCGCTACAAAGAGATGGAGCGGGTCCGTAGGCGACCCCTCAAAATCGAACCGCTCAAGAACCCTTCGCGCCTGCTCATCTCCCGTGTGCACCACCAAAGCCCGTACTTCGCCAATCTCCGCCGCCCTTGCGGTCCGCGACCATCGAGTATCCGAAAACCTCCAGCGACCGCTCCGCGAAGACCCTCTGCAAAAAGCGATTTCAGCCCTCGAGGCGCAAAATGGCAAGAAATGGTCGCTTCTGGCGCGCACATCTCCTGGAAATGTCCCATAAAACAAACAACATAAATGAGTTAAGATCGTTTTCAAAAAATACGAAAAAGCGCAAAAAGTCCGCGCGTACGCCTACTCGTTCAACCAGGAATCAACAACTTACGAGCCGCCGGGAGGCCAAACTCGCTTAGAATCCACCTAATTGTCCAATTTCGCCAAAATTTTGTGTATCTCCGCATGCACACTTGCGCACACGCCTTCACCCGGAAGATTTACTCTGGAGTTAACAGCCCGTACGCGGCTTTTCGACGAGCGGGAACTTGGAAATGACCCCTGAGCCCTGATTCCTGACGCCCGTTTTAGGTGATTTGGATCACAGTCTACTGCCCCTAAACGCTTTAAGGTGAAGAACGAGATGTACCTCCTCTGGCTACGAGTTGCGGCTATCCTCTACGCGGCGGCGTGTGTTGCCGTCTTCCCGGCCGTGCTTTATGGCATCCTCCGCTGGCGGAAAACATGTGTGCATCTAGGTGGGATGGCCTTCTTTTTCCACTTCGTCTCCGTGATCGAGATGCTGGTCCAGGCCCACCACTGGATGCCGGTCACAGTCCGCGAAATCGAATCCCTCCTTGGTCTCGCCGTGGCAGGGCTGTTCTTCCTCGTCTGGTGGCTATACGACGCGATCTCCCTTGGTATCTTTGCCCTGCCGGCGACATTCTTCCTGGTCTTTGTCCCCGCGCTGGGGCCCGATCGCTACACATTTCCCTCCGAGGGCGTTCGGACAAGTTGGCTTGTAGCCCACATTGTGGCGCTTCTCATGGCCTATGCAGCACTCTGTTTCAGCCTGCTGGCCTCCATGCTTTACCTGGTGCAGGAGCGCCGAATCAAATCCAAACCAAAACCAGGCGAAAGCTCATGGTGGGCGCCCTTTGAATGGCTGCCACCCCTGGACACGCTCGAGCGCATTTCCCATGCAACGCTGGAGTTTGGCTTTCCGTGCATGACTGTCGGCCTTGTCATTGGTTCCGTGCTTGCCCAGGAAACTACCCTTGGCGCCGCCTACTTCGCCGACCCCAAAGTCATTGCCTCCTTCATCAGCTGGGCAGTGTATGTCCTCCTGCTCTTCGTTCGTCGCAGTGTCGGCCTCCGAGGGCGCAAAGCTGCATACCTTTCTGGCGCCGTTCTCGTCGTCATGATGGCCGTCTGGGCCGCAAACCTCTTCAGCCACGTGCACAGGTTCGGTCCCCAATGACTCTCGCGCTCATCGGAGTGAACCACAAGACAGCGCCCATCGAACTGCGCGAGCGCATTGCTATCTCCCGTGAAGATCTGCCCGAAACCACACGTGCCCTCGCCGACATGCCCGGTGTCAGCGAGTGCATGATCGTTTCCACATGCAACCGTGTGGAGTTGTTGGCCGCCGTCGAATCTCCGGATACCGATCTGACCAGTTTCCTACATAGCCATTTCGATCTGGACCCCGCACTTCTGGCTCCGCACATATACGAACACCGCGATAACGAAGCCGTTAGCCATCTCTTCCGCATGGCCGCCAGCCTCGACTCGATGGTGGTGGGCGAGCCGCAAATCCTGGGCCAGGTGAAAGAAGCTTTCGCTGTTGCGAAGGCTTCGGGCACTGTCGCCGCACAACTCGAACACCTGCTCCAGAGCGCGTTTGCTGCCGCAAAAAAAGCTCGCTCAGAGACCGGCATCGGTTCCAACCACGTATCCATCGCTTCTGTCGCCGTCGATCTCGCGCGCAAGATCTTTGGATCACTGCAAGGGCGAACCGTTTTCCTTGTCGGCGCCGGTAAGATGAGCGAATTGGCGGCCCGTCATCTGGTCCAGCAGGGAGCCGGCGCAATTCTTGTCACCAACCGCACACAAGAGCGGGCCCGCCGTATGGCCGAGGAGTTTCAAGGCCTCGTGGTTCCGCAGGTGGTTCCATTCGAGCAACTTTACGAAGCGGCCAGCAGCGCAGACATTGTGATAAGTTCGACCGGCGCACCTCACCATATCTTCCGTCCTGAGCACGGACAGGCCTTCCTGCATCGCCGCCGCAATCGCCCCATGTTCTTCATCGACATCGCAGTGCCCCGCGACGTGGACCCGGCGATGAACAAGCTGGACGGAATATTTGTCTACGACATCGACGACCTGCAGCAGGTAGCCGCTGCTCACATGGAAGAGCGCAGCCGCGAGGCGCGCGATGCCGAATCGCTGATTGCCGCAGAGGTCGAACGCTTCCAGCAGCGTCAGCGCACAGTGAATCTGGCCCCGGCAATCGTGGCACTTCAACGTAAAGCCGAAGAAATTCGCCAGGGCGAGTTGCATCGCATTCAGGGTCGATTGGGAACTCTTACGGCGGAGCAGGCCGCCGCCGTTGAAGCCCTCACGCGCGGCCTGGTGAACAAGTTCCTTCACCCGCCCATGCAGGCAATCAAGCAGGCTGCACGTGAGGGCGATTCGGCTCGACTCGATGCGCTTTGCGAAGCCTGGTCTGTTTCGGCTGAAGCGACTCCGGATGCGGAGCGGCAGATACAGAAGCCCGCGCCCCGAGAGGCAAGTTCTGAGCAGGCGAATACCGAGCAGAAGAAGGCAAGCGAGCAAGGCGTGGAGATTCGCCGATGAATCTGCGCGTAGGTAGCCGTGGCTCGCAACTGGCACTCTGGCAGGCCAACCACATAGCGGCACTTCTTCGCGGCGAAGGACACATCGTCGAAATCGAGATCATCAAGACAACGGGTGATCGCCTGCAGGAAGTCACCTTTGCCCAAGTGGGCTCCAAGGGCATGTTCACCAAGGAAATCGAGGAAGCGCTGGCCGACGGGCGCGTGGACCTTGCTGTTCACTCTCTCAAGGACTTGCCTACAGACCTGCCCGCGCCGTTCGCGTTGGCTGCTACGCCTCCGCGCGTCGATCCCAGGGACGCGTTTGTCTCGGTGAACTATGCAAGTCTCGCCGCGCTACCGCAGGGTGCGAAAGTGGGAACCAGCAGCCAGCGACGCCGCGCGCAGTTAAAGGCTCTGCGGCCCGACATCGATGCCATCGAGTTTCGCGGCAACGTCGACACGCGACTGCGCAAACTCGCCGAGGGACAGGTGGACGCGATTCTGCTCGCCGCCGCAGGCCTCGAACGGTTAGGCAAGACCGATTGGGTACGTGAGCGTCTTGATCCGAAGAACTTTTGTCCGGCCGCAGGGCAGGGATCGCTTGGCATCGAGACCCGCAAAGACGATGTGGCAACCATCGAAGCGGTCGCCTTTCTGAACCATGAACCAACACGCTTTGCCGTGACAGCCGAGCGGGCCGCATTGGCTGCTTTGGGTGGCGGGTGCCAAGTGCCAATCGGCATTCACTGCCGGGCAGGCATAGCCATCGCGGGTAGTGGGGCCGGACCCACTGACGAGATATTCGCTGTAGTCGCTGCACCCGAGACGGGCGCGGCAGTGCGCATCTATCACTCCGCACCGCGAGCCGACAGCGACCCCACTGCACTCGGCCGACTGGTCGCGAAGATGCTGCTCGATGCGGGAGCCGGGCCGCTGCTGGAGGCGTCAGGCGGAGTAGCGCAATGAGCACAGTGCCGCTATCCGGTCGTCGCGTGCTTGTAACTCGCGCCGCACATCAGGCCAGCAAGCTCAGCGACGGCCTTCGAGCGCTAGGTGCTGAGCCCGTTGAAGTCCCGATCATCGAGCTTCGACCTCCTGCAAGCTTCGACCCACTCGACCATGCTCTGCGCCAGCTCGAGCGGTACGATTGGCTGATCCTCACCAGCGCGAATACGGTTAGAGCAATTGCCGATCGTGCGGCGGATTTGAAGCTTCGGCTTGAGCCGCCGGCGTCATTGAAGATCGCCGCGATTGGAGACGCGACTGCGGCCGCTGCACGGAAGGCGGGGCTCGCAGTCACACTGGTTCCGGAATCTTATGTGGCGGAGAGTTTAACCAAGGGTTTGACCAGCCTTGTTTCAGGGCGGCGGATTCTACTGGCCCGCGCGGCAATCGCAAGAGACGTTATTCCCGCTGTGCTGCGACAGGTCGGCGCCGAGGTCGATGTCGCCGACGCCTACAGGAACGTAATGCCCGAAGGCGCACCGGAGCAGCTTCGCAGGGCGCTGGCTGCGGGGATCAATGCTGTAACCTTCACCAGTTCATCAAGCGCGACGCACCTTGCAGATGCGGCCCGCGCTGCTGGAATCAAGTTTCCGTTTGCGGGAGCTTCAGCTGTCTCGATTGGACCTATCACCAGCCAGACATTGCGCGAGCTCGGTTGGGAGCCTGCAGCTGAAGCCAGTGTCTCGGATATCCCGGGATTGATTGACGCCCTGGTTCAATTGTCTCGCCGGTAAAACCGGCTGGCATTTGGCATCCAAGCGGAGAGCGCACAGTATGAATGCGCCAGCATGCCGCTTCGACATTCGATGCAAGATATCGATTATTTGATTGTTAGCACGTCCATACTGGCATACAGCGCCTGTACGCCGGCTCAGTGTCGCTTTAACATATTGATTCTGTGAATTTTAAGTGTGCTTTACAGTTATACAGCGCCAAAAACGCCTCTTCAGGCGGATTTGTCGCAGGGTAGAGACCAGTTGCAATTCCAGTGATGCTCTCTATGGGTCCGTGGTCCTGTGATGTAGCGCGAATTCAACTGGCCCTGCGACAATGACTTTTTCTCTCACCAAGAGAGCGGGAATCGCTCACTGAGGCTCCTGAATATTGCAGAGAGCTTCTTCGCGCTTCCACTCTATTGCCATTGTGCGCTGGCAAGAGGTAATTCTCTGCAAAGGCTTCTCAGGATTGCCAGGTCTTGTCTTTTGAATGGCAGAGCTGCTCGAGGTTGCAGCGATCGCACTTGGGTTTGCGCGCGTCGCAGACCTGGCGTCCGTGGTGGATGAGCTGGTGGGAGAAAGCGATCCAGCGATTCTGCGGGAGAATCTGCATCAGCTCCTGTTCAACTTTTTCTGCTGTTTCCGATTTAGCCAGACCGAGGCGGCGTGCAATGCGGAAGACGTGCGTGTCTACAACGACACCTTCGGCCTTGCCGAAACAGACACCGAGAACCACGTTTGCGGTTTTGCGGGCTGCGCCGGGGATTGTGATGAGTTCGGCGAGGGTTTGGGGAACCTGACCATTGAATTCGTTCACGATTTTTCGGGCCGCGCCCTGGATGGATTTTGCCTTGTTGCGGAAGAAGCCCGTGGTGCGGATGAGGTCTTCAAGTTCGGGGAGCGTAGCCTTCGCCATCGCCGCCGGAGTAGGGAAGCGGCGGAACAGTTCCGGGGTCACCATGTTCACGCGGACATCGGTGCATTGCGCGGAGAGGATCGTGGCGACAAGCAGTTCCCATGGCGAGTGATGCGTGAGTGCGCATTCGACGTCGGGGTAGGCTTCGTAGAGGCCTTTGAGGATGGCGGCGATGCGGTCGGGGGCTAAATCACCACGCGGAGTTTGTTTTCTCGGCGAGGACTTCGGTTGCTTCTTCGCGGCGGATTTCATTGATGACTTGCTTTTGGGCATGGCGGAGTTTGTTGACTATTGTTGAAGGTTCTTGGTCTCCCACCCTTTCCGCGGAAAGAAGCGGAAAGGATGGGGCACGGTGCCCTTGTGGCTGATGAAGAACGGAACCGCAGGTCCTTCGACTTCGCTCAGGATGACAGGTCAATTACGACGAAGCGTTCACCGCATGGCGAACTATAGTTTACCGTTCAGCCAATAGCCAAGCCTTTCCATAGGCAAACGTACGCCGATAAAGAACTGTCCGAACAGCGCATAAACGGCGCTTACTTCATCAAAGCGCATCTCGTAGATCAGCTTCTTGAAGACCACCGGATCTTCAGCGAAGAGATCCACGCCCCACTCCCAATCGTCCATGCCAATCGAGCCAGAGATGATTTGCCTGACCACGTCGCCGTACCGGCGGCCGATGCGGCCGTGTTCGTGCATCATCCGCTGGCGGTCTGCAAAGGGCACCGAGTACCAGTTGACCCCCTCGCCGCGCTTGCGGTCCATGGGGTAGAAGCAGATGTATTTTGCTTCAGGCACAGAGGGGAAGATGCGCGGGGCCATGGCGGCGGCGGCGCGTTGGAGCGACGCAGCAATTTCAGCATTCCATTCCGGGCTGTGCTGCTCAAATCCTTTGGCGGCTGCGGCTTCGTAGGTCTTGCGGGTGGATTCGTAGAGACCGAGTTCGACCACTGAGACGTAAGAGTGGACGGGTGTGAGGTAGTCGTAGAGTTCTGTCTGGGCGAGATCGAGTTCGACCTGGTTGAGAGTTTCCAGCGAGTCGCGAAAGTGAATCAGGATGAGGTCGCCCTTGTGGCCAAGCTGCGAGAAGAGAGCAGACCGGACAGGAGCGTCGGAATTCGCGCGTTCAAGACCTTTGAGCACTTGGATTGCGTTGGCGGCGATGCGGTCACGATCAGCTTTCGCCGTTGCGCGCCACGCTTTCCATTTGAAGCGGAAGAACTGGTGGAGGAGGGCTGAACCTTCAAGAGTAAGCGGGACAGGGGGAAATTCGGACAACGGAACCACCTCAAACTTTCGTTAGTGAATCAGTCTGAAAAAGCGAACCCTCAGGGGCTAAAGCCCGCGATAATTCTGCTTAACTTATGTACGGGCTAAAGCCCGTACCCTTCAAACTGTCCCACTCCAAACTCACTTGCGATCATCTCATCGTAACAAAGTGAGACTGCATACGTGTGCATTTATCTTTTCTGTTCGTATCGAACGAAAGGAGCGTAAACAGTGCTTCTCGGGCTTATATACTGGGAACGTTCATGACAGAAAAAATTCTTGCCGTCCTGGTTCAATTCATAACCCATGTCATCGATGCTGGCGGGTATGCCGGCCTTGCTGCACTGATGGGAATTGAATCTGCATGCATTCCGCTGCCCTCAGAGATCATCATGCCCTTTGCCGGCTACCTGGTCTACCTGGGTCACTTCAACCTGTTCTGGGCAGCAACTGCAGGGGCCATCGGCTGCAATCTTGGCTCGGTAGTGGCTTACTGGATCGGCGCCAGAGGCGGCAGGCCGATGGTGGAGCGATACGGCCATTGGGTGCTGATGAGTCACCATGACCTGGATCGAATGACCTACTTCTTTGACAAGTACGGCTCAATCACGGTGCTGCTGGCGCGGCTGTTGCCGGTGGTGCGCACGTTTATCGCTTTTCCGGCAGGGATTGCGAAGATGCCGCAGCTCCGCTTCCACATCTATACCTTTGCTGGTTCGTGGCCCTGGTGTTTCGGCCTAACCTATGTGGGCATGAAGCTAGGCGAGAAGTGGCACACCGACCCCAGGTTCTACCAGGCGTTCCATCGCTTCCATCTCGCGGTCGAGATTGCACTGTTGGCGGGGATCATCTGGTTTGTGTGGTCGCACATCAATCGCGGAAGAAATGCGAAAGCAGCCTGAACACGCTGGCCGCAGCCAATATCTTTTGTAAATCGCACGCTGATTCAATTAGCGCAACTTAAGTCTGGACCGATGGGAAGCCATCGGCGTGGCAATAGAGGGTTAGGAGAAACAATGTCAACAGAGCAAAAGGGCGGTCACGAGACCGCTACGTCAAAAGTGGCGCCTGCTACCGGCAAGCTGGGCGTGATGGTGGTTGGCCTGGGCGCCGTGGCAACCACGATGATCGCCGGGGTGGAAGCTGTTCGCCGTGGACTTGCCAAGCCTATTGGTTCGCTTACACAGATGGGAACAATCCGCCTGGGCAAGCGCACCGAAAACAAGTTTCCGCTGGTTAAGGATTTTGTGCCGCTGGCTGATTTGAAGGATCTGGTTTTTACTGGCTGGGACATTTTCGAAGACAACGTTTATGAATCTGCCGCCCATGCCAAGGTGCTGGATAAGGAAACGCTGGAGCAGCTGAAGCCGTATCTGGAGACCATCAAGCCGCTGCCTGCTGTCTTTGATCAGTATTATGTGAAGCGCCTCAACGGCACTCATGTGAAAAAGGGCAAGAACAAGCGCGACCTGGCCGATCAGCTCATCGCCGACATCAGGGCATTCAAGAAGACCGTAGATCGCGTGGTAATGATCTGGTGCGGTTCGACCGAGATCTTCCTGGAGCCGACGGCGGTGCATGAATCCATCGAGACATTCGAGAAGGGACTGGAGTCAAGCGATATCGGGATTGCGCCCTCGCAGATTTATGCCTACGCGGCGCTCAAGGAAGGGGTGCCCTTTGCAAACGGCGCACCGAACCTGACGGTGGATACCAAGGCACTGATCGAGCTGTCGAAGCGGAACGCGGCGCCGATTTGCGGCAAGGACTTCAAGACCGGCCAGACGTTCATGAAGACCGTGCTGGCGCCAGCGTTCAAAGCACGGCATCTGGGCGTATCCGGCTGGTTCTCGACCAATATCCTGGGAAACCGGGATGGTGAGGTTCTGGACGATCCGCAATCATTCAAGACCAAGGAAGAGTCGAAACTGGGTTCGCTTGAATACATCTTTCAGCCCGAACTCTACCCTGATCTTTACAAGGACATCTATCACAAGATTCGCATCAACTATTACCCGCCACGGGGAGATGATAAGGAAGCCTGGGATAACATCGACATCTTCGGCTGGCTGGGCTATCCGATGCAGATCAAGGTGAACTTTCTCTGCCGCGATTCGATCCTAGCTGCTCCGATTGCGCTCGATCTGGTCCTTTTCCTTGACCTGGCCAAGCGGACGCCGGAACTGCGGTCGAAGGGAATTCAGGAGTGGCTGAGCTTCTACCTGAAATCGCCGCAGACTGCCGAGGGTCTGTACCCGGAACATGACCTCTTTATTCAGTCAATGAAGCTGAAGAACACTCTGCGCCACATCATGGGTGAGACACTCATCACACATCTTGGGCTCGAGTACTACGATTGAGTCTGGTGCAAGCCGATATGCTTCAAAAGGAAAAGCCCCGGATAGTCCGGGGCTTTTCCTTGTCTGCATTGCTGGCGGAGTCCGCCTTAAAGGGTCTAGACAAGCACGGCTGCCGGCTCCAAAACTTGAATCAAAGAGGCTGGAACCGTTGCACCAGGCTGTGCAGCCGCGGGATGGGTATGGGCCGACCTGGTGAGCCGGTGGACAAAGTGATAGGGAGGCCAGGGACCCGATAACTGCATTTGGCACTCGCGCATCATGGCGCTCGTGGTGGCGAACTTGTTCTGATACCGCTCCACATACTTGCGATCGATCAAATGGGCGACGTCCAGCACCATTTTGCCGTTTTCCGTGAGCCGACAGCTTACCTCTTCATCAAGAGGCATGAAAAGCCGGTGCATCTGAAAACTTACGGCCCTGGCGCGCGTCTGGCGCTCGCGGGTGCGAGTTGCACTTTCACGGAGGTTGGTCAGATATTCACGGCCGACGCTTTCCGCGGGGAGATGGCGCTCGACCTCACGGCCGCAGCAGTCGTCTACAAATATCTTGAGGTGCATCTCGGTCTTGCCGCGCAGCTTGTCAATGTTGCCGAGAAACTGGCGCTGGTTTGAGCGAATGGACTTGCGGAGGATCTCATCGTCGCTGAAGACGGTTCCAAACCGGAAGGGAAGGACGGTTGAATGCTGGAAGCAGTCCGCGATGACCCGGGCGTGGTCAACGCCGGCCTTCTGATTGAGAGTTTCCTGGGGGTTGTGCTCACTGACGACAACTGCAAGGTCGCTTGCGGGATAGAGGAATACCTGGTTGCCGCTTACTCCAAGGACTGATTCGAGCGGTACAGGTTTACGATGACGGGCCAATTCAGGAAAAGCTTGTTTTTCACCGATGCAGTAGGCATACCATGCCATGACAAGACGCTCCGTTCGCGTGCGTTGATAGACGCCGCCGGTTGGTGAAGCTCTGTGAACTTAAGATGACTGCATAGTGGATCAGATCTCCGGGTCAAAATTTTAAGAAACCCGGCTCAACTAACGGGAATACTAGTCCCACGAAAAGACGACTGGCAACATCTCACATCACAAATATTGCGTAAAGTTAGCAAAATGGCTCAAATTAGTATTTGTATAAGCAACACACCGATTGACGCAGCTAAAAATAGGGTAATTTGGGGGCGGAAGGATCCAAATGGAGAGTTTCGTGACGCAAATCACGCCGCCAAATTTCGATTTTTTCCGGATTTCTCATCAGCGCCGCAGGTCCGCAGTGTCGCGGAATCAGGGCAGAACACGCTGGATGTGCAGATACAGCACCAGATTCAGCAAGATCGAAATTCCCAGCAACCCTAACGCGATAACTGCAACAACATTCACCTTGTTGCTGACAGATTTGAGGTCTTCGAGTAATTCTTGTTGTTCCAGGGTGTTGCGGTCAGTCGCCTCGCGAACCATTTCCAAGTGGTCCTCAACCCGCTTCAGCGATGCATTCTGCTCGACAACCTGATCGCGCAGCTCGCGATGCTGAGTCTGGAGCTCGGTCAGGCCTTTCTCGATGGGCGCAAGATTGACTGGCGGCGAAGGGGGTGGGGCGGGGTGCGGACGCGGATTGAGGATGTTCGAGACTGCGGTTCCGATGTTGCCGTCGAGCAAAGGCAGTATTCGCTGCACGTACGGTAATGCCGTGCGCAGGGCACCGACAGCGCGCTGCAGACCGGTGCGTTGTCCCGCGGGAGGAGGTGCGGATGATTGGCTGGTCAGCGCTCGACCGGCCGGAGGGACAGCTGACAAACGCCTTGAATCGCTCTGGCCATGCGGATGTTGTGTCCGGATGGCATCTCCCATCGGCAGCGGAGATCCGACAGTGCGAGGTTGCGGGACGTCGATGTCATGCATCTCGTTTACGGCCTGCGTATCGTTCACCGCCGGTGCCGCGTCCACGGTCTGCATCACGGGTACCTGATCGCCCAGGCTATCCCTCATCGAATCGCTCATGGAATTCCTTCTCTCTTAACTATAAGAGGCAAGCCCCATATATAACTGATTTTGCATTTAATGGGAACTCAAATCCGCATTGCGGAATTCATCCTGCGATCATGAACCCGGCGCATCCTGAAGGGCGGACCATGTCCTGGTCTCCTGTTCACGTATCCTTGTACCCGGGAGAGGCTTGTGAAACCAGTTGTTGCACGCGCATTCCGCAGCCTGCAAAGCAGCATCCTGGCAGGCATTCTTACGATTGGACCTCTATTTGTCACTTACCTGATCTTCAGCTTTCTGCTCAACACGCTGGCGCAGGCCGGGCTGCCTGCGGTCCGGCTGTTTGCTGCGTTCTTTCCTGAGGCATGGCTCAGCCAGCCCTGGCTGCAATCGGTGCTGGCCGTGGTGCTCACGCTGGTGGTGCTCTATGTGGTGGGGCGCTTGACCTCGCTGGTTATTGGCCGACAGGCGTTCAACCTGTTTGAGGCAGTGCTGGAGCGGCTTCCGTTCGTGGCCAAGGTGTACACATCGGTGCGTCAACTTCTGGACACGATGATGGCCAAGAAGGAAAGCAGTCAGCGTGTGGTGCTGGTGGACTTTCCCATTGTCGGCCAGAAAAGCATCGGATTTCTGACCCGGACAATGACTGATTCAACTAGTGGCGCGCCGCTCGCTGTTGTGTTGTTGCCAAATGCGATCAACCCTACTTCGGCCTTTCTACAGATACTTCCAATGGAGCGGGTGATCGAAACCGGCCTGACGATGGAACAGGCCATGAGCATGTTGATGACGGGCGGGGCGGTGGGACCGGAGACGGTCCGGTTCTCGCAGCTAGCGATTCCCGCGAAGGGTGATGAGGGGCCGAAAGCTTGATTTGCGCTGTTCGAGGACGACACGCGTTGACGGGCGATCGTAGCTTCTCAAGTGGTTGTTTCGAAAGCATTAAATGTTCGCTCAGGTGGTGCGATGTACCCCCGAAATGTTCGCTTAAATGGTTACGAAAAGTGGCTGAATGTTCGCTTGGGTGGTTACACTTCTTTGAGGGGTTGACCCTATTTGCGGCCCAAATTGATGAAGTGGCTGCTCTAAGGCAGCCCAATTTGAGCAACGGGTTGTAGAGAACTACCCGGGAACCGAGCAAATCGGGGCAAATAAGGCCAAATAGGGCCTAATTCGAGCAAATTTCGTGCTTTTCTGTGCTTACCCCGACAGTGAGCAATGGACCGTGAGCCTTTGCGGAGCGCGTCGGGGAACCTGTAGATCAGTGCAGCGGTTAGCCCCCGCGATGCGGGTTTTTCACCCAGGGACTGAATAGAGCGGGGCATAAGCTGCGGCCTTCCAAAAGGCGGACTTGTTGAGATTTCCTGACTATGCGGTTCCTTCTTCAGGGAGAGTCTCGCCGGCGTGCTCGCTTTCCGCGGTGACTTTGCGCAGGCTTACGTGCTCAAAGCGGGCCCAGATGAGGCCTACGGGAATGATGGCGAGGAAGGTGGTGAGCAGCAGGACAGCCGCACAAGCTGTGGCAGTCTCAGCATTCGCGCCAAAAAGGCCGGTCAACGCGGCGGCGACGACTCCGATTTGGGTGAACCAGCCAAGGACCGGAAGTTGAAAGACGCTGGCCCCGCCACTGGCAACCATGAGGAGAATGCATCTGGATGGCGTTACAGAGGCCAGTGCGAACGCCTGACAGCCTTCGAAGTAGGCAGCAGCAATCAGCAGCCACATGGAGATGGAGAGTGCGGCAGTGACACTGAACTCTCCGAACGTGCGCATGGTATCGAGTCCTGCGTGGAAGGCGCGAATTTTTTCACCTACCGCTGCCCCAAGCTTCTTTGAAAACAAACCGAAACTAAGTTCTGCAATCGACGCGACGGTATTGCCTGCCAAACGTACGGCTACCAGAAAGAGAGCGCCGAGCATTGTGAGCACCAATCCGCCATAGCGCGCGGCGAATGCGGCCAGAAAAGGGGAATGGGATCCCAACAGGGAGATGAGGTGCGAGTTGGAAGTTGCTCTCATGATGTCGGCGTACGGGACCGAAAGCATGGCGATTGAGAAGATGAGCGACATGGAACCGGCATCGAACAAGCGTTCGACAATATAGACCGCAATCTGGGAACTGAGGGGGAGGCCTGTCTTCTTCGCGACCAGATATGGACGAACAGGGTCGGCAACCCGGCCGATAAGAGCGACGGCGGTGAAGCCAATCACCTGCGTGCCGAGAAGAGAGAGCGGCGCGACCAATTTGTTGTGCTTGAGAAGCCGGGCCCAGCGGGCGCTGCGGAAGGCATAGGCCAGATAGATGCAGCCGGCGCTGAGAGCTATTTTGATCCAATCAGCATGAGCAAGCTGGGCGCGAAAGAGGCCAAAGTCGAAGTGAATCCTTTGTCGGCCCCAAACCACAAGCGCAACCATGGCAACAAGTACAACCAGACCAAGAATTAATTGATTTTTCTTCAAGCGCTCTCCGTTCCGCGACTATCGATATTAGTTTATTTTATGTGTATGGCTACGAACAGGAGGGAAACGTCCGGGGGTATTCACAGCATCATCGGTCAAGGTAGGAGCTACCACACGAGCAGCAGCTCTCTTGGAAGGACGGGCGATTTCAAATGCAGAACGCCTGGGCATGAGAGGCAAGGGGCTCGCAGCAGGGAGAATGTGGTGGGATTTCGAATGCCATCCGCCCTGCTGAAGTCACGATGCGCCGATATCGGAGTTGAACTACTGTTTCAGGGTACGAACGTAAGCGATGACAGCTTCTACATCCTTCGGTGGAAGAAGATGCCGGAATCCGGCCTCATCTACTTCCACAGGAGGCATCTTGGCGCTGCCCCGCGAGATTTGATTTCTCAACTCGGCGTCAGACTTGCTTTGCACCTGTGCTGAGGTGAGGGGTGGAATCGTAGTGTTGAAGAATTTGTTCGCTTCCTTGCTGCCCTTGCCATCAGCGCCATGACATTTTGCGCAGGTCAGATGGAAGGCCGCTTTTCCTGAGTAGATGCGATTCTGATCCAGAAGGGGCGCCGAAAGGACCGTGCGAGCATGGCCTTTGGGAACGCTGTGCATAAGCAGCCCTTCCATTCCTGGAATCCAAACTTCAGAGAGAATGAGGCCTGCTTCAGTCTTGTCAAAAACGAGGGAGCCTTCGCGAAACAACTCGGCGGGTCCACTGATCTCGCTGATGATGCTCTGGGTGGTCTGCCCGATTGAAGCAGAGGCCACGTTGAGTCTTGAACCTGCCAGGGTGAATGTGTAGATTCCGGCGGGGAGAGGCTTTGCGGAAAAGGTGAACGTATATGGGATATCGATCCGCAAGCCGGGTCCAGATTGTGCAGACGCAGGGTTAACCGCAGTGAATGTAGAGAGAACCAAAGTTGCGAGAGTCGCTTTTGTCATCCGCATGACCATCACTTGCTTCATATGTTTTTTCTCTTTCTCTTGTTTTCAAGGCCAGAACAACAGTCGGCGGACGCATCCAGACGGCCGGGTTATCTTGCTTCGGGCGACGAGGAGCGGGGCGGCGAACTGGTCGGGTGACCGAGGAATGACTGCGCACACGCACGGGTCAGGTCCACGGTTGGGGGGTTGAGCGAGCCCCCAAACAATCGTTTCGGGCGTTCGCATGGCACCAAACGACCCTTGTTGGATCTCCATTGTCGGGGATGATCCACGGGGAATTATGAGGGGGCTTGGGGTTTTACGGCGTTGGCGGGAACTGCGGAAGGGAAGAATTGTAAGGTGGGCAGTTTGTCCACCCGCTTAAGATGTAGCATCCGCGTCAATGATGGTCAATACAAATCAACGCGACGAAACTTACTGACAACTGCATATAAAACTGATTCGCGAACGACCTTATCCTCGGCCGCGAATTCCTGCGATTGATCAGGAGTCAGTTTTGCGAAGCTCTTGCCTGTGGGAAAGGCTTATCGAGGTGCGCTTCACGCGCGAGGGCGCGGCGATTGAACTCATGGATCACGCGCGCAACGTAAACCTGGGTCTCGTGGTACGGCGGGATGCCGTGATATTTAT
Source organism: Acidobacteriaceae bacterium (assembly GCA_003133425.1). The sequence continues at coordinate 41,816 of PKXI01000386.1, read as the reverse complement.
CCACTGCGGCTGGACCAGCATTGTAGGCGGCCAGCGCCAGCGCCAGATTATCGCGATATCGGGTAAGCAGTGCGTCCAGATAGGTTGTTCCGCCGCGCACATTCTGGTCAGGCTGGTAGCTGTCTGCAACGCCGAGGCCGCTGGCGGTTGCAGGCATCAATTGCATGAGGCCACGGGCTCCTGCACGGCTCTCAGCGCGGATATTTCCGCCACTCTCGGCCTTCACAACGCTGGCCAGCAGGTCCACATCAAGATTGTGCTCATGGCCCGCCCTGGCTAATATTTCGCCGAGGTCAGCCTGATTGAGCTTCGCGTCATGACTTGCAACTGGTGAGGGGGTTTGCGCGGAGACCGGTGGCGGGGGTGAGTCGGTAACCTGCTCGACTGTGGCGAGGTCCTGGGAGGGGAATTCGATGTAGTTGTCTTCGCTGGCGCTGAGATAGAGACGGACGCGGCCTTCAATCTGAGAACGATGGTCGCAGCGCAGCTCAAATCCGTTGCGCAGGGTCACGCGCTCGGCTGCCCAGGCTGAAGGGGCCAGCACGGCGAGCACGGCGGCGAGACTGAGAAGTTTTCTGCGCATAACCAATTACACCATTCTATCGAGACGTTTCATCTGGTGCTTCAGTTGTATTTGCTTCTATCCGTAGCTTAAGGCCGGTCTCCTGATGGTATAGAGGCAGAAACATGACTCAGGGGCTAAAGCCCTCATAGCATTTGCAGCAATTGCGGCACGACTAAAGTCGTGCCCTGACACTCCTTGCCTCGCCAAAGGAGTTTTTCCGCAGCCTTTGAAACCCCGGCCTCCCTCCGGATTCGGTTTTTCGCAGCCTGTCAAGCTCTCGGCCCCTACTCGAATTTGCGAGCGACAAACTGCAATACTAGTTGCTTGCGGCGGCCAGCTTCTTCAGGGCGTCTTCCAACACTACCGCGACACCGTCTTCATCGTTTGGCGGGGCCTGCTTCCAACCGCGCGACTTTGCCATGGTGCGCAACTCCGCGGCCGCATTGCCCATGATTACACCTTGCGCCGCCCACTCCAGCATATCCACATCGTTCCAGTTGTCGCCAATGGCCATGGTCTCACTGCGACTGACGCCCAGGCGCCCGGCGAGTTGTTCCAGAGCCCAGCCTTTGGAGACGCCACGTGGCAGCAGGTCAAGGATCGACAGGTCGCGTACCGGGTACTCGGTTCGCGCACTTTCGCAACGGCCGCTCCACTCGCTCGCCTTGAGCACCTGTTCAGCTTCCCGCATCCTGCTTATTCCGCCGGCTACCATTCCCTGAATGGGGTCTTCGCCGTCGTTGAAGGCCAGCTCTAATGGGTTGAAAACCTCAATGGAATTGCGATTGGCCTCTACCCAAAGGGCGATTCGCCCGTGAACCCGTTCCAGGTCTTCGAGAACCAACTCGCCTCGTCCCGGTCGGTCAAAGGTGAAAACCAGGACCCCAAACGGCCTTAGCAGCCCGCATAGGCCACGGGCCACCAGCGCATCCATGTGGCAGCTGTCAATTGGCTGGCCGTCTAAAGTCCGCAGCACTGCACCATTGGACGTAATCAGGGGCGTATCCGCTCGCAGACCAAGGCCTTCCAACAGCGGTACAGTGTAGGCCATGCGCCTGCCGGTGGCGATAACTACTGTGATGCCAGCGCTCTGCGCCGCCCTGAGGGCCCGAGCATTGCGTTCGCTCATTGATTGCGCAACGTTCGGCAGCAGGGTGCCGTCCATGTCAATTGCGACCAGCCGAACGGGTGAGTGCATATATTCAGTTTACCGGGCGGGGTTTCGGATGAGCGGTTGCGCCCGTGGGCGACGATGTCCGGTTCCGGCAGGGAAGCCTGATCCGGTAATCTTTGAGGTATGGAACGAATCTGCATCCAATGTCACGCCGTGCTCGGACCGGAAACTATGGCGGACTGGTGTCCTGCTTGTGGTGGCGCTTTGATTGAGCGGGTAAGCGAGGCTGCTATCGAGCAACGCGGCACGCCCGCCGCGGAGGTGGATCATCGCGGCATTGTGTTGCCCCGACGCCATGCACTGGGCGGGATTATTACGCCGCAGTGAAGGTTGAGGGCCGGGATCACGCGGTCGTGTCTAGTCCAACCGCCTCGGCCAGGCGGGCTTGCCTTTCGTCGAAGGTCCAGAAGCGCTGAGCTTTCAGCTCGAGGGCGCAGGCTACGTGAAGCGAATCGAGGGTGCGAACTCCGAGGGTGGGTCCGTAGCGTTGTGCGAGATCGATGCTGGTCTCCCAGATTTTGCCGGGCAAGTTAACCGGAATCCAGATTCCTTGCGCGCAATCCTGCTGGAATTGACTCCATACTTGTTGTGATTCGGATAGGGAGATTTTGCCGCGAAAGACATATTGACGGATTGCGTGAGCCAGCTCGGTTCGGTTGAGTACGGTGATCCAAACTAAGGGAGACCCGCTCATCCGGCGATCAGCTTCGGCAGAGTGGGAATCATCTACATAGCTGGAGACAAGTAGGCTCGAATCCACGTAAATCGTCAATAGCGGCTATTCCTCTCCTCGATCAGTATGTCGACGGCATCGATTGTGCGGTCGCCGAAGATAGCTCGCCGACGGGCTTCAAAGTCGGGCCACTCTACAGGCTGGATTTTGGGGGATTCGGGGACGATGCGGGCGACAACGGCGTTGCGTTTGCGGAGTTCGACGACCTCGCCGGCTTCCAGCCAGGCCAGCAGTTGGCGTGTGTCGCGAAGTTGTCGGAGATTTACGCTCGGCATAGATACAATGTGACACATATTGTGTCACATTGTCAAGGGGATGCTCTTTGTTGGGGTTAGTCCGATCCTATTCGTAGCGGAGGGCTTCGGCGGGGAGGACGCGGGCGGCGGCTGAGGAAGGATAGAGCGTGGCCAGAACGGAAATTCCGATGGAGACGGCGGCCACAATGAGTGCATCCAGCGGACGCGGCGCGAAAGGCAGCGTGTCGATGGAGTAGACCTCGGCAGAGAGATGGATAAAGTGGTAATGGCCGCCGGCCCAGGCAGTGAAGTAGCCGAGCGCGAGCCCCAGCGCTGTTCCGACAAGACTGATGAGCAGGCCCTGCATCAAGAAGATGCGCCGCACCTGCCCGGGCTCGACGCCGAAGCTCATCATTACTGCGATGTCGCGTGTCTTCTCCATCACCATCATGGTGAGGACGATGAGAATGTTCAAAGCGGCGACGATTACGATGAGCGCGATGACGATGAAGGTAACAACCTGCTCGAGCTTGAGCGCGCGGAAGAGTTCGCGATTCTGCTCCATCCAGTTGGTCGTCATAAAGCCCTTGCCGGCGGCCTGTTCGAGCTCGCGGCCAATCTCGGGAGCGCGGTTCAGGTTGTCTACCTTGAAGCTGATGACGGAGAGCAGGTCGGGCTCGTCGAAGAGGCGCTGCGCGTCGGCAAGGCTTATGAAAGCCATCGCTGAGTCGTACTGGTAAAAGCCGGAACGGAAGATTCCCGCGACCCGGAAGGGCTGGAACTTGGGAATGAGACCTATGACCGGATTCAGTTCACCTTGCGGACTGGTGACGACGACCTGGTCTCCCACCTGAACGCCAATCTGGTCGGCAAGGTCCTTACCGATGACAAGGGCTGGGACCGTGGCGCCGGCGGTAGGAATCGAGTTATCGCTTTGGTTCGGTTCGAGGCCCGCTGCCGAGCCGGAGGTGATTGAAGACAGGAGATTGCTGACTGTACGCTCCTGCTGTGGAATGATGCCCTTGACCAGCGCAAAGCCGGCGCGCGGTCCGTGAGACACCATTACTTCTTCATAGATGCCCGGCGCCGCGGCGGTGACGTGGGGGGCAGCGCGGAGGCGATCGAGGAGTGGCCGCCAATCGCGAATACCATCCGCATCGACGCGCATCAATTCGACATGAGCCGACGAGCCTAGCAACTTGTCCTGCAGATCGCGCCGCATGCCGTTAGTGATGGCCAGGGCAATGACAAGCGCGGCGACGCCCGCTGCAACGCCGGCGACGGAGATGGCGGTGACGACGCCCACAACGGCTTGCCGCCGCTTGGCTCTCAGGTATCGCGCCGCAAGAAAGAATTCAAATCGCATTGAGCCTGGTTTCTCCGGTGTAGCTTTTCCCGGTTTACTTTTCCTTGGCGGGAATCACCGTCCTGGCTACGCCCAGGTTGTCGTATCGATCGTATGCGCGCACGGTGATGATGTGTTCGCTGATCTTACCCGCTGCTACGTCCAGTGAGATGCGAAGCGAATAGTGCTCGGTTCTGGAGTCGGAGATCTTTCCTACCGGCTCGACGTAAATCCATGGTCCTGCGTCCAGTGAATACTCGGCGTGAGCGATGGGCGAGAAGGCGTCCTGTGCGTCGAAAGTCACCTGGAACGGCTTGGAGCAATGAGTGCCATCGCAATCGGCGCCTTCTGCGGTTGCCTTGAGGTTGAGAACTACCGGCGGCGTTGTATCCACCTCGAAACGATTGCTTACCTTCTCGCCGGAGAGCGCGTCGGCGGGAGTGTGGGAGGGAGCGTCGGAAGCCACGACTTTGACTTGGTATCCACCGTCGGGAATCAGGGTTGCGTCGAAGCTATACGCCTTGTCAGTGATCTTGTCCTTGAGGAGACGCCACACGGATTCACCATCGCCGCGCAGGTAGAGGGCGTAGATCAGATCGTCGCCGTTTTCGTCGTGGGCTGCCCATCGCACGGTGACGGCGGTTCTGTCCTTCGCAGCAGTGAGCGGCGATGCGGCGTCGGTGCTGGTGACATCGACGCTTGCGGCCGGCGAGGGAAATGCAATGTTGACCGGCTGTGCCTGGCCAGCGATTTGGCCCTGCGAACTCCAGCGCGCACCTGTAACGACGACCAGGTCATCGACGATGGGCGCCGCATTCACGGGAAGGTAATTCACGCCAACGCCGCCGACCGTTCCGTTTGCATGGAGCACTGCTTTCCATTGCAGAAAGCGTCCGGCGGGTGAGGCGATTGTGCTGTCTTTGAGCGGTTGCCAGTCGGACCATCCACGCACGGGCTGTTCGACGTTGCCGGAGCGGGTCCAGATCTCATATCCGGTTGAACCGGGCTCGATTTCGACGCGGCCAAAGCGGGCCAGCGCTCCAGCGTCGAGTACGTTACTGGCGTACTCGTGTTTTTCGGCTGCGCCGAGCAAGCACAGCTTGCCGGTGTTGCCGGTGCCGACGAGGACGCCATTTGCGCCTTCTGTGCTTTGCACAACGGCCAGGCTCAGGCCTTGTTGGGCTTCGAGGTGCGCGACGTCGGCGAAAGTGCCATTGTTCTGAATTCGGAAGATGTGTCCGCGGTTGCCGGTCAGCGCGAGAAGGCCGTCAGGGCGCGCGGCCATTGCATAGACGATATCGTCTTTGCTCGTCCAAAGCTTGCGAGGCGCCTGGCCTTCGTCAAGCGCGTAGATCTCAGATCCATCGGGAAGGGAAGTGCTGGTATTGACGGCCTGAAGGGATGCCGGTTGAACGATGGTGATGGTGGCAGTGCCGATACCCTGCACGGGCAGCGGAGGCAGAGGATTGTGGGCCTTGTCGCCCACGTTGGCGGCGTAGATGGTGCCATTGGCAGACACGGCTACTGCGGTAATTTCGCGCCTTGGAGCTTCAAACAGCACGTATCCCTTGCCGTCGGGGCTGATGCGATAGACAAGGCCGGAACCGTCCGAGCCGGCAATGAGATTGCCCTTCGCATCCCAGGCCAAGGAGCGGATGTGTGCTTCATCGGTCTTGAAGAATTGCTCCGGCTTTGAGCCGGGTTTTGCTGGATCGACGCGATACACCGCTCCCGGACCGCCCGCGGCGATATAGAGCTTTCCGGATTGATCGAAGATCAGGTCCCAAATGTAGTGAGCGGTTGAGCTGGTCTTGTCGCTGGCCGATTTCGCGTCAGGATCGGTTGTGCTATCGAACTGCGCGGCATTGAACACCAGTGTGGCGCTGCTGTCATCCTGCTTGGCGGTGGCATCTGGCTTTAGCCGGTAAACTTTGCCGCTCGGAAGTGTGGCTGCGTAGAGCAACCCATCCGGACCGATCTTCACGACCTGCACGCCGAGGTCTTTGGTCTCCAAGAGCGTGAATGGCTTGCCGTCGCGGCCCACGCGCAGAACGGTGGCTGGCGAACCAGTGCCGACGAAGGCGACGCCATTTTTGTCCGCGGCAACGGACCATACAAACGTCGAGGGCGTGGTGAGCACGTCTTTTAGGCCTGGTCCTTCGCGCAAGTTGCCGTCGCTCTGAAGGGCAACGCCCTGGGGCGTGCCTTTTTCGAAGTCCTCGAGTTTCGATTGGGTCCAAAGGTGGGTTCCTTGCGCTTGAGCCTGCGGGGAGCAGGCCATGAAGGCGGCAAGGACGGCGGCAAGCGCAGAAAAACCAAATGCTGAACGGAAATGGCAGATGGTGCGAGAGAAAGCAGACATTCTGCCGTTAAGTCTACTAAAGTCGAGGGACTCTGGGATTTTGACGGCGATCGTTTTTCGGACATTATCGGATCTCGCGCTGGCCACGAAAACAGACAAGTGACGACGGTGAGGCGCATGGTGTGCAACGCGGGGCGATGGTTTGAAAAAAGAGCAGCGATTTAGCCTCCGCTGCGCGGAGTTAGCAAGTTAGCAAGTCAGCCAGGGCTTGCGAGAACCAACTTGCTCCGACAGGCAGAGAGTGTAATGCTGTTCCGCCTTTGCGCCGGGAAGAAGGCGCAAGAATGCGGCACGGGGCCTCACTCCGATAGGGTCGGATCAAGAGTTGCTCGTCGCACTCGCCTTTAACGCCGATGTGAGACGGGCAGGGAATGCTTACAGTTCCAGGACGTTGTCTTCGATGGCGAGGCGGACGTTTCCGTCGGATTTGGCGAGACGGCGGACGGCTTCGGGCTTGTCGACTTTAGCTTTGAGCATGACCAGGGCTACCGGTACGCTGCGGCCTGCACTCTTGATAGTGTTTACCGCAGTCGCACGGTCGATCTTGCAGGCGCCTATGAGGATGCGGATTCCGCGTTCGACGAGCTTGGAGTTCTGCATGTGTACGTTCACCATCAGGTTCTCGTACACGTAGCCCAGGCGGGTCATGGCGCCGGTGGTGATCATATTGAGGATCATCTTTTGCGCGGTGCCGGCCTTCATGCGCGTGGAACCGGAGATGACCTCGGCACCCACATCGGCAACGACGGCGATATTTGCTGCATCGGCCAGCGGAGTTCCAAGATTGCAGGTGACGGCGGCGGTTTGTGCTCCGCGAGCGCGGGCATAGGCCACAGCGGCTACAACATATGGAGTGCGGCCGGAGGCAGAAACACCAACGACGACGTCCTTGCGTGTGGGGCGGCGACGGGCGATATCGCGCTGACCCAGTTCTTCTGAGTCCTCATTGACCTCGACCGCCGAGGCTAATGCCTTGGGTCCGCCGGCCATGATGTATTGAACCTGACCCGGCGCAGTTGAGTAGGTGGGTGGACACTCAGATGAATCGAGCGCAGCGATGCGTCCGCTGGACCCGGCGCCAATGTAAATGAGCCTGCCACCGTCGCGAAGGCTGCGGGCCACCTGATCGATGACCTGGGCTATTTCTGGAATGGCTTTTTTTACTGCCGCCGCGACCTTCGCATCCTCGTGGTTGATGATACGAGCAATTTCTATTGCAGATTTAGTATCAAAGCCTTGAGATGCCTCGTTTTGGCTCTCGGTCGTCAGTTGTTGAAGTAGGGAGGCCTGGTCATTCTTGTTATCGATTGCTTGGGCGCCGGCCGTATCCTGCATCATCGAGCTGGTTAGCATCGCATCTGTCCCCAATTTTTGATTCTATCTTCAAAATGGGCAAGTAACGAGAGAATTCTCAAATGCGTAACGCGCCCCAGGGGGCCGGAGGTACCGAAGTTCTAAAGGGCTTCCCGAACGGCATCGTGAAAAGCCGGGCGAATCTTGCGAATCATCTGGCTCTGCCGATCGGGCCATGTTCGGTTGGTAAGCAACGCAACTGCCATCCCAGCATCAAGATCGATCCATAAGGAACAGCCACTGAAGCCGAGATGTCCAATGGAATGTGGGGGAAAATGCCTTCCGGACGACGAATTTTTCGAGGGAGTATCCCAGCCGAGAGCACGCGAACTTCCTTCCGGGCCCTCCCGCTCTGCGAACAGTTCGACGGTTTCTGCCTGGAAAAGGCGAGCGTTGTTTGCGGCCGGAGCTTTTCCGGGACCGGAAATGAGAATCTCGCCTGCAAAACGCAGCAGGTCCGGCACGTTCGAAAAGAGTCCGGCGTGGCCGGCACTGCCTTTAAGAAGCCAGGCATTCTCGTCCTGTACTTCGCCCTGAATGCGACGATGGCGGAATGTTGTGTCCTCTTCAGTGGGGGGAATCAGGCTGCGCTTGCCGGGAATTGGGGAATAACCCGTGGAGGTCATTCCGAGAGGTTGGAAGAGCTCACGCTCGGTCCAAACCGAAAGAGGCTCACCTATGCAAAGCTCCAACACCTTACCGAGCAGGATGAATCCGGGATCGGAGTATTCAGATCGAGTGCCGGGCTCGGCCTCCAGAGGCAGCTGCAGACAGGCGCGGAACAATTCGGATGGTGTAGTCATGGTGCGGAAGAACTCGACGTAGCCCGGCAGCCCTGAATTGTGCGCCAGCAGATGGCGCAGTTTCACATGGCGTGCGCGGTCACCAAGGGCACGGCCCGTTACAAATCCAGGCAGCATATCGCCGAGAAGCATGTCGAGATCGAGCTGGCCGCGCTGGAACAGCCACATAGCCAACGCCGTGGTCGCCACTACCTTGGTAACGCTGGCCAGGTCGTAGACCGTTTCGGCAGTGACCGCGGGCGATGTGCCTTCATACGTGAAGTGGCCCAGCGCATCCTGAATCTGGACCTTGCCATCGGCCAACACGCCAAAGGCGCAGCCGGGAAAGGCGTGTGCGGCAATTGCATCGTTCAGAATCTGGGCTGCGGCGGCAAACCGGGTGCCAGAGCTGAGTTGCTTTGTGAGGGGTGGGGTGACTTCGGCATTCATCGTTGACTTGCATCGTACCGCGAATCAGGTCCCGGAGCGACACGGGCCTGCGATTTTTCAGTCTTTGAAGCGACCAGCGCTATCCTTGAAGACGGCGAGATCGTCTATCACGGTAGGACAGTAGGGAGGAAGCTATGCGTCTGTTGCGGGGAACATTGGCGTGTGCGATGGCTTTGAACCTTGGGGCAGCAGGCTCCAGTTCCGGCTTTGCCCAGGCAGGCGTATCCCAGGCACCCAGCCAACCGGACACTGCCGCTAACGTGCCCGCGCAGTCAGCCGATCCTGTACCAGCCGCGACATTGTCCCCAGATGCGCGGGCTGCTGTTTCGTCGGTAAATGCTGCTCCGGCTGCTCCACAGAAAAAGATCTACACGGTTCCCGCAGGAACAAAAGTTCTGCTGCAATTGCGCAGCGCCATCAACACCAAGAGCGCCAAGCCGGGCGACGGTGTCTACCTCGCTTCTACGTTCCCGGTGGTGGTTGGAAATCGGGTAATGATTCCGGCAGGCGTGTACGTGCAGGGGGTGGTGGACCGGGTGGCCCGGGCAGGCCGCGTAAAAGGCAGGGCGCAGCTGGATATGCACTTTACGTCGATCATCTTCCCTAACGGGTCGGTGGTTGAGGTTCCGGGGATGGTGAATAGCCTGCCGGGTGCGAAAGATCAGACAGTGAAGGACGACGGGGAAGGCACCGTTGAACAAGCAGGAAACAAGGGGCGCAATGCCGGCAAGGTGGCAGAGGTTGCAATTCCTACAGGCGGAACGATTGGAACCATCGGTGGACTGGGCTCAGGACATCCAATTGCTGGAGGGCTTGCCGGCGTGGGCGCAGGGCTTGCCGTGATGGGACTTGCGACGCTTTTTACGCGCGGCGCCGATGTGGATATTCAAAGCGGAACCCAGGTTGAGATGGTGCTGCAGAGGCCGCTGATCCTGGAAGACGAGGACCTTTCTGCTGCTGGTACAAGCGAGCCGGCGCCCGCGCTGGTCCCCTCTGCCAACCAGCCAAAACCAGTCCAAAAACCCCGACGCGTAAGAGTTATGTGTCCTCCGGGAGGACTTGGATGCGAATAATAGTATTCTGGAAGTGAGATGCAAACGTTTCCCGACGCTACCCCTATCCCCAGTTCTACTGGAAACCTTCAGACCGGCCCGAATGAGCCGGTTCCCAACCCCGCACCAGCGCCTCGACAGAAGGCCGTAGGTTTAGGGCTATGGCTGCGCGATCTGTTTGTTTCCGCGGCCGCCTCTGTGCTGATTATTACCTTTCTCTATCAGCCAGTCCGCGTGGAAGGGACAAGCATGTTGCCGCGGCTTGAAGACCGCGACCGCTTGTTCATCAACAAGTTTGTGTATCACGTTTCAGCGATCGAGCGAGGGGACGTGGTGGTGTTCCACTATCCGCGCGACCCCGAGAAGAGCTACATCAAGCGCGTGATCGCTCTGCCCGGAGACCGGTTGTGGATTGACCACGGCCAGGTCTGGCTCAACGGCAAGCCTTTGCGCGAGGGTTATGTTCCCGAAGATTATCGCGACAGCCGCTCCATGGGAGAGATTATTGTGCCGGCGGAGAGCTTCTTCATGATGGGGGACCACCGCTCGATTTCATCCGATAGCCGTGAATTTGGCCCTGTTGAGCGGTCGCTCATCTACGGAAAAGCTGTGTTTATCTACTGGCCGGCAAAGGACGCCGGGGTGGTGCACTAAGGCACCTGGAAACCGCCCGGAGATCCACCGCAAAACCTATTAGAGTCGTGGCAAGTTAGTAGGGCAGACATGCTGCCAATGGATCGGTGCCGCTCAAAGCAGTCAGCCACCCTCGCAGGGCTTGGTTGACTATCTGTAGGTGCGTCGACTTTTCCGACATCAAGTGCGATCTGGTTCCACAGCCACACAAGCTCGGTTCGATTGCAAAAGCGCAGGCCATCGAGAAGGGAAGGCGTGTGTCATACATTGGTGGCCAAGAGCTTTCAACGTATTTTGACTCCTGAAGAACAAGCCCGCGAGTCCATCGACGGCATGCTCCTGGCCACCAGTTGGCTTATCCAGGATCGAGCCGACGCCAACATCGACGCCGGCCGCGGGGTGGCCATTCGCGAATTCGCTCTAGGCTGCGGCTTTGGCGAGGCAGATTACCTCCTCTTCGCAGATGGGCAAGCCGTCGGCGTCATCGAGGCGAAGAAGGAGGGCACTGCCCTTATCGGCGTTGAACTTCAGACTCAGAAGTATAGTGAGGGCATTCCGGAGGCGCTTCCGGCCTCACGGCGGCCTCTCCCTTTCCTGTATCAATCCACGGGCGTTGAGACGCGCTTTACCAATCTGCTTGAGCCCCACGCCTCCAGCCGACCTATCTTCAGCTTTCACCGGCAAATTAGTCCCCCAGGATCCGACCGACGAACCCGCATCCGTACTGCTCGAACGCATTCGCGCCGAGCGCGCCAGAGGCGGCGGAGTCAAACCTGTCCGCAGCGCAAGGCAGCATAGCACACCGTAATNNATTACGGTGTGCTATGCTGCCTCTTCGTGCGAGGAGATCCGATGGCCGTGCCGCAGCAGGAAAAAAGCAGACGCGAGACGCTGAATCTTCGTATCAAACCCGAACTCCGCGGGCTCATTGATCGGGCCGCGATGGCGACGGGCAAGAATCGGACGGATTTCGTGCTGAATGCCGCCCGTCACGCCGCCGAGGATGCGCTGATGGACCGCACTGTGTTTGCCGTCAACGCCAAGGCCTACGCCGAGTTCCTGGCGCGCCTCGATACGCCGCCACGGCCCAATGCACGGTTGCGCCGCGCCCTGAGGACTGCCGCGCCATGGGAGAAGTAAGCCGGGCGACGCCGCCCGAGACGCTGGCGAGTCACCATGAATTCCAGGCATTCTGCTCCGGGGAAGTCTCGCTTGACGATTGGCTTAAACGCCGCGCGCACGCTAATCAGGTAAGCGGCGCTTCCCGTACTTACGTTGTGTGCGACGGTAGTCGCGTGATCGGCTATTATGCGTTGGCTTCCGGCATGATCGCGGTCGAAAATGCTCCTGGCCGGTTCAGGCGGAACATGCCCAACTCCACCCCTGTCGCAGTATTGGCCCGCCTTGCCGTGGATTTGGATTGGCATGGGCGAGGCATCGGCCGTGCCCTGTTTCGCGATGCCGTAGGCCGCGTGGCGCAGGCAGCCGATGCGATTGGAATTCGCGGCATCGTGGTTCACGCAATATCGGAGCAGGCGAAGAGCTTTTATCTTGCGCTTGGCTTCGACACGAGCCCGATTGAGCCGATGACGCTCATGGTAACTTTGGCCGACATTCGGGCAGCTCTTTGATTGAGATGCCCAGTACCACAAGAAAGCGAGGACAGCGATGACGAAGAAGGCAGCGAAAAAATCTCCTTCGAAGAAAAAGTCTGCTCCAAATACAGAAATTGCAGCGGCAATGCGCCAGATGGAAAAGCTGATGGCGGGCGGCGATCTGATTACGCAGGACGATCTGGACGCTCTGCTGGCCTCGCTGCACGGTCCGTCTGCAACGGACGGATTGAGCGATGAAGAGGCGGATGCGAAGGCAGAGGCGCAGGATCTAGCTTTCGAGGCCATGGAAGCTGAAACCGAGGCGCAGGCGCGCAAGCTGGCCAAACGCGCCCTGCGGCTGGCCCCGGACTGCGTAGACGCGTTGGTAGTGATGACCGATCTGGATGCGCGCACGACGCAGGCGATGATCGCGGGTCTGCAGCAAGCGGTGGCCGCCGGGGAGCGCTCGCTGGGCGCGGAGTTCATCCGCGAGAACACGGGGCATTTCTGGATGCTGATGGAGACGCGTCCGTATATGCGCGCCATGGAGCAGCTTGCCCGCCTGCTTTTCGCACAGGGACTGAATCTGGATGCAATCCGCGTCTACGAGAGGATGCTGGAACTGAATCCCAACGACAACCAGGGCGTGCGCGATTCGCTGCTGGGCGCGTATCTGTGCGCGGACGATTTGGTAGGTGCGGGCAAACTGCTAAAGAGTTACAAGGACGACGCTGGAGCGAACTTTGCATGGGGCCGCGTGCTGGAGCGCTTTCTGGCCGGCGACCCCGCCGGCGCCGCTGTCACGCTGAAAACGGCGCGGCAGGCAAACCCTCTTGTGGAGCTTTACATGACCGGCAAGAGGGCGATTCCGCAGGAGTTGCCTGACATGTACTCGCTGGGCAGCGAGGAAGAAGCTACGATGTGCATGGATGGCGTGGGCCTCGCCTGGTCGCTGCACAAAGATGCAGTGTTCTGGCTGATGGATCGGCAATTGGCGGAAGGCAGCCGCGCGATTCCGAGCAAGGCTGCCCTCACGAGAGTTCCGATCAAAGGGAAGAGAGTGCAATGACCTCGAACGCCATCGTCCAGAAGCTGTGGAACTACTGCAACATCCTGCGCGATGACGGCCTGTCGTATCAGGACTACATTGAGCAGCTCATGGTGCTGACCAATCCTCCGTTCGGCAAGAAGTCGAGCATTACTGTGATCGGCGAAGACGGCGACGAGCAGCGCGAGACGCTGACGATTGTGCGCGACGACTTTTGGGCGACGACGAGCAACAAGCAGCTTAACTTTGTGCAGCACGTGCGCTCGATTTTGAAGATCGATGGCCGTGCTGCGGTGGTGGTGCCGGACAACGTGCTGTTTGAAGGCGGAGCGGGCGAGCTGATTCGACGGCGGTTGCTGCATGATTGCGATGTGCACACGCTGTTGCGCCTGCCTACGGGCATCTTCTACGCGCAGGGGGTGAAGGCGAATGTGCTGTTCTTTGATCGCCGTGTTGCCAGCGAGAAGCCCTGGACCAAATGCAAAGAAGATTGTGAGCGGAGGCAACTCTGGTATATTGCTCGGGAGCCGAGAGGCAGTGTTCAAATTCCGGTTTAATTGCGCGGGAGCACCGCGGTTCTCGATGGTCGAACAACGGATTCGGTTCGTGCGGTGCGGCTGGCGAGAGAATATGCTGAGCGAGGGAAACAATGAAAACTTCGCGTCGAGAGTTCTTTAAAAAGGCAGCGATTACAGGCGCCGGTGTTGCCGCCGGCAGCTTGGTTCCGCAAGCGGCTTCAGCTGTTCCGGTTCGCGTGAAGTGGGACCGGGAGGTGGACGTGGTCGTTGTGGGAGCGGGGGCGATGGGTTTGCCTGCTGCGCTTCGCGCGCAGCAGGCCGGGGCTTCAGTGCTGCTGCTGGAAGCGACCCGCGACGTCGGCGGACATGCCATTGTCAGCGCTGGCAACGTGGCGTTGGGCGGCGGAACCAGCGTGCAGAAGAAGTTCGGCATTGCGGATTCGCCCGACCTTCTATTCAAAGACCTGGTGGACTGGTCCGTGATCGAACCCAATGGCTTCCCCGAATATCGTTACAATGACCGCGAAATCATCCGCGCTTTTGCCGACAATGCTCCTGCCACGTTTGAATGGCTGTTGGCCCAGGGCGTGACTTTCGTGGACAAAGGGCCCGACAACGTCGGAGGCACGTCGATTGGCAACTCAGTCCTTCGCGAAATGCACTGCGCGCCGCTCGACTTTGTGCGTCCCGAAGCGGGTGTGCCCTTTGAGGGGTCACTCAAGAAGACGCGATCGCACGGTGTCGGCCTCATGCGTCCGCTCGAGGCCGCCGCCAAAAGGGCCAATATCCCGATCCTGCTTGACCACCACATGGACAGCCTCATCCGGGAGAGCCAGACTTCCGGCCGGGTGCTCGGCGTGGTGGCGAACAACAAAGGGAAAAAGCTGAATTTCCGCGCCCGCAAGGCTGTGATTCTGGCTACCGGCGGTTCGACCGGAAATGTGAACTTCCGTCGGATTTTCGATCCTCGTTTGACTGAAGAGTATTGCGGCGTGGCCGGCGAGCCGCATTCCTTCCAGGACGCCAGCGGCGAAATGGCCGCCATGGCTGTTGGGGCATCCTTGTGGGGAGCCTACAACCAGATTGGCGAATTCGGTATCAATATCACCAAGCCGGGGTCGGTCGGCTGCCGGTACGGGTATCGCGCCCTGAAGTGGCTGCCTGGAAGCGCCTATTTCAAGGAGGCCGGTGCTTCCGGTCTTACCGTATCCGATTGGCAGAACGTGATCCTGGTCAACCAGGCCGGCCTGCGCTTCTACGACGAAACCGCCGAAGGGTTCAGCTCCAATCGAAGCGGCATGGTTCAACCATACGAGCAGGGCGGTTATCGCAACCTCCTCAACGTCAAGATGGAGGCTCGTTCTACGGCTTTCCTCGATGCCGCGATGGCGGGAACCGGCGAGCCCGTCAACGGCGGCGGGCCGATTTGGGCGATCTTCGATGCCGATGCCGTGAAGCGCGAAAACTGGAACTCGAGGCCGCCCGACGTGGATACCGCTAACGGATTCTTCTTCGAAGGCAATACGCTCGAGGAACTGGCCGGCAAGGTCACGATGAAGTACCAGGCGAAACCGCTGCCCGCCGCGGCTCTGCTGGACACCGTCGCCCGCTACAACTCGTTTGTCGATGCCGGCACAGACGCGGATTTTGACAAACCGAAACCCAAATACAAAATTCAGACCGCACCCTTCTATGCTGCCTGGGCAACTCCGGTGATTCACGACACCCGCGCCGGGGTGCGCATCAACGGCAAGTGCCAGGTGGTCGATCTGCATGGGGAAATGATTCCCGGACTGTACGCCGGAGGCGAGTGTGCTGGCGGCTTCAGCGAGCACGGCTTGGCACGGTGTACTTGTCAGGGATACATCGCCGGCAAGGAAGCGGCGGGTGAGAAAGCCTAGGTTTGGACGAGATCGGCGTGGTCTCTAGTGTGGATCTTCACAGCAGCATTGCCGGCAACAACTCCGGCGTCTACGTTTCGACCAGGAAGGGCGATGTGAAGCTGAGTGCCGGCAGTGAACTTGTGCTTGCAATCGCCGCGCACGGATAAATTCCTGATCCGCGTTTTACTCGCACGCCTGTGATGATAATTCGTCCTGGAATGTTGGTGAACTGGCCGGTGTCTCACATCTGACCATCCACAAATGAACGGGTGCCCCATTTCTCGCTTCTCAGACGTGGGAGTGTAGGATGTTGGCATGACGAAGGGCCTCATTCGGTACCAGCAATGCGGGGATTTCCACTTCAGTTACCACTTATGCAATAACCTGCCATGGACCTTGAAACCGATAGACCGACGTCAATTGGAATATCCGCCTCCCGCGACAACCCAAAATCGACCGTTTCCAGTCCGGTAGGCAGGATTACTCCCCGTAAACGCCCAAGGATGAGCTCAAGGCAACTGCAATCAATGGCGAGCGAGTCCCTTGGCCACGTATCATTCTTCATCGATTGCGATGGAACTTACGGAAGCATAGCCGCGGACGGGAACAAAAGAGAAAATGAGCTTGCCTTGCGCATTGGGCTTGAGTCCAGTGAATTGTCTCACGACACAGCCTGTCGATTGCGTCCCTGCCGGTATCTCGAAATTTTCAAAAAGCGTCGATCCGTTCAAATGGACGGTGAAGATATTACCGAGATTGTCGGTAGGTTGCGGAGTGATTATGTTTTCCGGGCAAAATCGCAATCTGGCGATATAGACTCCGTCTTCGGCAACTGGCAATTGATATATGAAGTTGCCGAATCGCTCATCCGTGAATCCACTCGAATCTGCAATTGCCGATTGGTTTGCAAGTTGGTGATGATGGACCCCGCCCCGAAAATACCGGTCTGAATTCCAGACAATTCCCGCACTATCCTTGTAATCGGTGGTCCCCGCATAGATCCGAATCGGAATTATCTTTTGCGATGTTTCGGGCAAGACTTCAATGGCATTGATGAAGGCAACATTGCGGCGCGAGATGAAATCCAGATGCAGGAAACCGTCGGTCGCCGGTCGAATATCTCTGAAGACCTTGACGTCCGCGGTGTTGGATCCGCCCGCATCCGCGATTACATCAAATTCGCTCAGGAGGGCCTTGCCGTTTGCCTTCACATCGAACAGCCTGCTGCCTTCGCCCCCTTCTTCCGGGTTGTCCTGTCCGAAGAAGGCATCGGCAAAATGAAGCTTCAATTCATAAATCCCCTTCCGGAGCGGAATCGCATAACTGAAACTTCCGCGGCGACGACGAAAATAGAGTGACGGAGTTGAGGTGAAATCGAAAGTTCTTGGTGAGATAGCCTCAGGATCGCCGCCCTGAAAGTAGCGGTCGCCCCACCAAATTTCTCCGCGCTCATCGGTCACTTCAGAGGACTTGCTTCCAGCCATGATTCGAACTGCGGATGAATCATTCGGGGTAGGGACCTGGAGCGTGTTGGGCTCCAAAGCAGAGTTGGCTACCGCCCCAACTTGCAGCGCATTGGAGGCATTCATGCCGGGTTTTGCAAAGCGCCATACAGAGAGTGCGGCCAGAGTCAGGAAAGCAGCTACCGCGATGAGGACAAACCAAAAGCGAGCCGTAGGCCATTGGACGGTTGTCTTCGCCTTCTCTGGGCGGTCGAGGACAGCCAAAACGGCAGGTTGAACTACAGGGATCGCCTCAAGACGAATCGTTTGCAGCATGTGCAAGGGACCTTCACTATCGGACGCAGGCACCTCGTCGGCGGGCAGGTGAATAAACTGAGGGACATAACCTCCGACGGGCAACACAATCTGAACTCGTTGCCGGGCGCCTTTTTGCTGGTAGTAGCGCGCAAGTTTGGCGCGAAGGCGAAACGCCTCTACGCGAACGATGGAGTCAACGGCCGGGTCGAATTCCGGCGAGCGCCCGAACGCATCTACAGCGATACTATACTCTTTAATATCAGCAGCTTGCCCGCAAAAATACCGATCGCAGATATAGAGAAGCAGCCGCTTCATATTGGAGGAGCGGTTCAGCGCAGTCGCTAGAACCGTCTGAAGCTCCAGCCGTTCTGCGTGGAAATCCCGCCTTGCCGGGACTTCCTCGATCAGGCTTTCATCCCGATTCATAATGCCTCTGCCGAATCAGCTTCCTAGCCAGAGTATACAACCTCTGTAATTCGCGAATCAATAATCGTAAGATTCTGATAGTAAATGGCTTACATGAACCATTCTTCACAGGAACACGGTCAACATGCGTCACTCGCTCAACGCGTTGGAGAAGCCGCGCACGCTACCCTCCTTCGCAGATTCGACACATCTGGCGTGTGCGTGACCGAATCGTAAAGAGCTTATTCATTGGTCGATTTGAACCACCCAGATTGTTGTTAACGTAAATTCAACTTAATATTTATCAACAACTTGCGATGTAACGTCTTGAATTGTAACTTTCTGTAACCTACCCTGCCGCAACGCCACCCGGTACTCTTTCCGCGATCTTATAAAGCAACTGTCTTTGAGATTGAAATAGGACACTGCAAGAGACGGAGAAGCCTCCAGTCGGGAAAAAGACATGGTTCGGGAGGCCATGATTTAGCGCGCGGAAAATGCGCGAGGATCCAGGAATCGGCCCTTGCCGATCACACGGGTTGTGGCTTGTTGATTTCGCGGTCAGACTTTAGGCGATTATCGCGTGGGCTCGCCTTTTGAGTCTTGATGGATTTTCGCTCTCAAGCGCGGCATATTCAGTTGCTAAAGGACGGCAACAGCCGCAAAGGCTTGATCTCTGAAGGCGTCAACAAGGAAAAGGCGTTCTTTCGCAAAGCAAGGATCTTCAGGGAGGGCACCACCGGCAAGACAGACTACACCAAATGGCAAGAGACCTGACAGGCCTCACGCCTTTTGGCTGAAAAGCGGGGCGGCAACAGGATGTTCAATTGTTGCCGCTTTCCAACCGAAACGCTATCCGCCGTATGCGTGTCCCGGTGCGACGGATTTCACAACACTTTCAGGAGACAAAATGACGCGACAATTCCTTACGCGATTGGCTGTGACGCTCATGGTTGTTATCGGCTTGAGCACGTCACTGCATCCACAAACCTCACTAGGGCAGATCTCCGGCGTCGTGACCGACACAACCGGCGCCATCATTCCCGGGGCTGCAATCACCATCACAAATGGCGGGACGGGAGCCATCAAAACAGCAACCTCAGACGATAACGGATACTTTATCGCCACCAACTTGCCCATCGGCGACTACTCGGTGGCAGTCAAGAAGGAGGGCTATGGCCCAGCGAGACACACCGGTCTCTCCGTCATCGCGGATGCTCACCTTTCTGCAAACTTTCAATTACAGGTCGGTGCAGTCACTGAAGAGGTCACGGTGACCGCAATCGCTGGCGAAACATTGAATACCACCAGCGGCGAACTTGCCCACGTCATTGACACGAAAGAAGTCGAAGCGCTTCCGCTAAACGGGCGCAACTACACTCAGGTGCTTACGCTGATTCCTGGCGCGGTCGTAACAAATCCGGATATCTTCTCGGTTACCACCGGGCTGAACTCGACTAACCAGGTTGTGAACGGCAACCGGGCCGACTCCGCCAATCTGACCGTGGACGGCGCTTTCAACCAGGCTTCGGGTAGCAATGGGAGCCTGATCAACAACGTTAGCCCCGACTTTATCAAGGAAGTAAAGATCGAGACCTCCAACTTCTCGGCGGAATTCGGCAGAACCTCCGGGCCTGCGTTCAACATTGTCACCAAGGGCGGCACCAACCAGTTCCATGGGGGCGCGGTCGAGTACCTTCGCAATAATGACCTTGACGCCAGGCCGTACTTTAGCTCGATCAAGACGCAACTGGTTTACAACAATTTCGGCTACTTTGTCGGCGGTCCAATACTGAAGGACAAGTTGTTCTTCTTCGCAGGTGAGGAATGGAAACGGCTTCGCCAGCAGCAGTCTCCCTCTGTGCAGACCACACCAAGCTCCGCGCAACTTGCCGGAAATTTCGCCGGCGTGGCTCAACTCAATTTCCCTGGGACGACGAATCCTATTCCAAATAACAACATCGCGTCCATGATGACGACCGACGGCAAAGCCATTGCGAACGTCTTCACAACAATGAATAAGCTCGGTACGTATACCGATCAAACGGGCGCCACCAACAACCTGACCCTGATTCCGCTCAATCCGCTCAACTACCGCGAAGATATCGTCAGGATCGACTACGCCATCAACACCAAGCACAACCTCTTTGGGAGATGGATCAACGACTCGAACAGCCTGATCGATCCATTCGGAACGTTCTCCAGCAGTAACCTGCCAACTACGCCGACTACCCGCAACCGTCCCGGCCAGAGCTACCTCGCATCCGAGAGCTGGACGATCCGGCCGACCATGATCAACCAGGTGACGGTGAACTTCAGTTGGGTCTCACAGAACATTCCTCCTTACGGCGTGAACTGGAAACGGTCAACTTACGGCTTCCAGTACAACAAGCTCTTCCCGGGCGCCGGGCCCTATCCGACTGGGATACCCTATGTGACGATTCAGAATTTCGCCTCCTTCCAGGGTCCGAACTTCGCGTTGCATTCGCCGACCACAGACATTCAGCTTGCAGATACCATGTCGCTCATCAAGGGCAACCATCTATTCAAGTTCGGTGGAATCTACATTCGCAACCGTGTTGACCAGAATGGCCGGCCGCAATACGACGGTCAGATCAACTTCTCAACCAGCAGCAGCACAAACACAACCGGCAATGCATTGGCAGATGCTCTCTTGGGCAACTTCCAGGCCTACACGGAAGCGAGCGCCGATCCTACCGGCCACTTCCGCTTCAACCAGCCGGAGGCTTTCGTTCAGGACACCTGGAGAGCTACCCAGAAGGTCAGTCTCGAGTACGGCGTGCGTTGGCAGTTGATTAGCCCGCTCTATGCGCAGGGCAATAACATGTCAAATTTCGACCCCTCTGTCTATAGCGCATCCCAAGTCATTACGGTCCTAACCACCGGAAAGGTCGTTCCCGGCTCCGGCAACCCTTACAACGGCCTGGTTCGCGCGGGCGACGGCGTTCCCTCCGATCAGGCAATTCGCGTGCCCAACATAAACACTGCTGCCTTTCCGCAGATTCCGCTGGGTGCGCCGCGCGGTTTCTACGACATGAAGGGCGCCTTTGGCCCGCGCGTCGGGTTTGCCTACGCTCCCGATTCAAAGACTTCGGTCCGCGGCGGTTTCGGGATTTTTTACTACCGCGTGGAAGGAAACGTAACCTTCAGCCAGGTCAACGTACAGCCCTGGTTGCAGAGTGTCGAATTCGACAATGCAAATCTCGCAAACATCTCCGGCGGTACGCCCAACAACACCGCTTTGCAGGGAAGCATTTCAGCAATCGATCCAAAGCTGAAGAGCTCATATGTTGAGGACTACAGCCTCGGCGTTCAGCGGGAATTGCCGTGGAGTATGCTCCTGGAGACTACCTACGTTGGCAATGCGGGACATCACCTGCTGCGTCAGCCGAATGTCAACACGCCCACTCCCGCGCAAGTGGCAACGAATACCAGCTACAACACAAATTATTTCAACCAGTACCAGGGCTTCACTGGGATTTCCCAGAACCGAAGCGACTCTAACTCCAACTACAACGCCCTGCAGGTTTATCTCACCAAGCGCACAGGTGAGTTGACCTTTACCAGCGGTTACACATTTGGCAAGACCCTGGGCGATTCTTCGACGAACAATACGGGGCTGGAGTGGTGGCAGAACCGTGCATACAACTATGGTCCGCTGAGCATCGATCGCAGACATGCGTTCATCAACACGGTGACGTGGCAGTTGCCTAACTTTGCGGGCAAAAACCTTCTGATTCGCGAGGCAATCGGCGGGGTGCAGTTGACCGGAGTTTACCGCTACCAGAGCGGACCGTATTACTCCATAACCGGAAGCGCTCCAACTCTTGGGACCCGCCGCGCAAATTACGTTGCCGGTTCGGCTTTCTACGCCAAGGGAAGCCGCTTCGCCCTGGCCAGTCACCAGGCTCAATGGCTCAACCAGGCCGCGTGGACTGCGGCTCCTGGCAATGCCTTCGGAAACGCCGGCGTCGGACAGGTTGAGCTCCCCTCGCTCCAGCAGGTGGACCTGACCTTCACCAAGGCGTTCGTCATCACCGAGCGGGTCAACTTCAAGTTCCAGGCTGATGCTTTCAATGCCCTGAACCATTGCAACTACAGCTCGCTGGGCACGACCGCGACCAGCGGATCTTCGTTCGGTAGACTGAACGGAGCATATCCTAACAGGCAGCTACAGTTGGGTGCCAAGGTGACATTCTAGGCTCGAAACCACATAACGCGGCACTCCA
This sequence comes from Acidobacteriaceae bacterium, assembly GCA_003133425.1. The sequence goes on along the minus strand of PKXI01000386.1, from coordinate 19,672 downwards.
ACTTTACAACCGATTTCGCTGTAAAGTTGGAGTGCCGAAGTTTTGCCTGTAATTGATACCGTGGACAGTCGCTCCTGACGGGCTTGATCAGAGGCGGTCGCTAACCTCTCGCACCCACTAAACGGAGAATGTCCAGAATTGATAGAGTGCGCACTACGAAACTCTTAGTTGAGCTTGTGGGCTAACCTATACGCGTGCAGGAGAGTTGAAATGGAGTGGTATTCAAGAAGTCTTTGTTCATTTCGCAGTCTTAGCATTATTTGCCGGGTAATGATTCTCGGCGGTCTCTGCGCGGCCTCCGTCTTTGCGCAGCAGCCTTTGAAGACCCTTATCGTTGATGTCGACCATCGACCCGCGACAAGCCTGGATGGGGATTGGCACTACCTGGTGGACATGACTGGGAGAAGTCTATACAACCCCGAGGGAACGGTGCGCGACAACGGCTACGGGCTTAATGAGCATCCCACGCTAGTGGGCGAGCGCAGGGTACAGGAATACGATTTCGCCAACGCCCCCACCCTCAAAGTTCCCGGCGACTGGAATACGCAGGAGCCAACGCTATTTCGCTACGAAGGCATCCTCTGGTATGAGCGCGACTTTGACTACCAGCCTAAGCCGGATATGCGAACCTTCCTGCACATCGGTGCGGCCAACTATCGCTCCTATGTCTGGGTCAATCAGAAGAGAATCTGCGACCACGAGGGCGGCTTCACGCCCTTCGATTGCGAGGTGACGGCCGTTCTGCATCCCGGCAACAACTTCGTCGTCATCGCGGTGGATTCGACTCGCCTCGTGGACGGAATTCCCGGTGTCAATACGGACTGGTACAACTACGGAGGGCTTACGCGCGACGTGTCGCTCGTGGATGTGCCCAAGGCGTTTGTCGATGACTTCGATTTGCATATTAAATCCGAGACCATGGACAGCATTGACGGTTATGTCCACGTAGAGGACGCAACCGAAGGAACTCCGGTGACCATCCGCATTCCCGAGGCCGGGCTTGATGCCACCGTGAAAACCGACGCCAGCGGCCGTGCGGAGTTTCAAATTCCAGCAAAGAAACTGAGTCTTTGGTCGCCCGAAAGCCCGAAGCTCTATAAAGTCCAGATTGAGACTGGCCAGGACCGGCTCACCGATGACATCGGCTTCAGGGATATCCGCGTTGACGGTACGGAAATACTGCTGAACGGCAAGCCGGTCTTTCTGCGCGGTGCAAATGCTCACGCCGAGGCGCCCTACCGAACCGGGCGCGTTGACTCAGACAAAGATGTCGAAGCGATCTTCGGATTCCTCAAGGACCTTAACGCGAACTTTGTACGGCTTTGCCACTATCCGCAGGACGAACGCATGGAGCGCACGGCGGACCGCAACGGCATTATGGTGTGGTCTGAGATTCCGATATGGCAACACATCTCCTATGACAAGCCCAGCGTGTATGCCAAGGCAGTTGCGATGCTGCATGAGATGATCCGCCGCGACCGCGATAAAGCATCCGTCATTCTGTGGTCGGTGGCCAACGAGACACCGGACAACGCCACGCGCACTGAGTTCCTCACGAACCTGGCCTCTGAAGCTCACAGAGTCGACTCCACGCGCCTGGTCACAGGCGCCCTCCTTCAGCCTCAAACTCCGGGAGACACGAAGATCCTTACTGACCCGTTAGCCAAGGCGCTCGATGTAGTTGGCGTCAATGAATACGTCGGGTGGTACACCTACACTCCCGATCAAGCAGAAAACGTCAAATTCGAGTTGCCTGAAAAGCCTATCATCATCAGCGAATTCGGCGCCGAAGCCAAGGCCGGAAACCATGGCCCCAAAGACCAGCGATGGACAGAAGAGTTCCAGCTTGACTTCTATCGCCACAACTTCGTGATGCTTTCCAGGATTCCGCAGATACGTGGTTTCGCGCCATGGGTGCTCATGGACTTTCGTTCGCCCACTCGGAATATTCCTCTGCTTCAGGACGGTTACAACCGCAAGGGATTGATTTCGGAAGACGGCAAGAAGAAGCAGGCGTTCTTTTTCATCCAGAAGATCTACAAGGATGGTGCATACGGGAAGGCGGAGTAAATGAATCGGCGTCGGCCAGTCTCCCGAGATTCAGGCAAGATCTGATTTGTTCTTTGTAGTTTCGGCTCACGGGAGGCTTTCGCAATCAGATGTTGGAGTATTTCATCAGCGTACATTAATCCGATTGCGGATGTTGCATCGAACTTCCAGAAAACGAAGTGCGGGAATTCATAGATGAAGAAAGAGATGGAAACGATCTGGTCGACACCAATCTAATCTTACGTAGTAACCGTCCACGAACAGATTTGAGTTAAACGGGGGCTGGTTCGGAGCTACGCTTTGCATTGCCATCGTCTGTAGTGGCAGTGCCATACAGGTCGAATTACCGACAATGCGGGAGACAGGTAAAGGAACACGATGAACAGACGAGAGTTTGTGCAGGGAGTTGTGGGTGCTACAACCGTGAACAATTCCTTCCTCGCTTTTGCGGTCCAGTCAAAGCCGCCGCGCCAGATTGCATACTATCTCGATCAATCGGCCGGACCGGCGGCAGCATTCGGGGTGCAGGCGATTGAACGCGCTTGTGAGAAGAAAGGGGTCGGCCTGAGGCGCGTCCAGGTGATCGATGACACACTCGCAGATTACCTGTTGGTCATCAGCTGCCGCAGTGATCAAGCCTCCCCAGTGCGCCAATTGAGCACTCAGCTAGGTGCTCCGAGCCCTTACGGCAAAGAGTCCTTCGTTATTCAAAGTGGAATGGTGGGAAATAAGAATATTGCGCTTGTTTGTGGCGCTGACGCACTTGCGCTTGCCTATGCGCTTTATTCAATCGCAGATCTAATAGAAACCAGCGAAAGTCCTCAGTCGGCGCTAATGGCCCTGCGGAATCAGAGTGAATCGCCCGCGGTGCGTGACCGTTCCCTATCGATGTATACCATGCAGCAGGCATACTTCGAGAGCCGCCTCTTCGATGAGACGTTCTGGGATGTTTACCTCAACAACCTGGTGCGCAATCGCTTCAACAATTTCTCTCTGTTGTTTGCCTACGAGTCTTCCGGCTTTCTTGCTCCACCATATCCATGGTTCTTTGAACTTCCCGAGTTTCCAGAGGTGAAAGCGGCAGGCGTCACTCCAGAAGCGATGCAGCGATATTTGCATGCTCTGAACCGGATAATCGCAATGACACACGAGCGTGGATTGAGGTTCACGCTGGGAATATGGGACCACATTTATGATGGCCACAGTTCCTATTACACCAACGGCGTTTGGGATCATCTTCCGATCATCAACGGCCGCCGGCCTCGGTGGCCGGTGGAGGGGTTGACCGATTCGAACCTGGTGGCCTACACACCTAAGACAGTTCACAAGGATTGACCTGGTGACCGCTTGCTTCATCCTGCTGCCCGGTTTCTTTGCGAAGATTGCTCTATGTTCTCGGATTCTGAAGCGACTTTCAATGTCTCGCATAACATGTAAAGCACTTTCGAGAATGTGCATAGTTGTGAGGTAATCAGGCGAATAGAGCCAGCTTTCGCTGATCTGTGAGGGGACGGCAGTGATCGTGCCCTTCACGGAATACATCTTGCAGCGCTCCTTCTGCCGCTCATTTAAAAAGTAGAAACAGAGCAGAGCTGCCCCTACCTCAATGAGAACCATCCCTTTCAGCCGGCTCAACTATCGTGCAGGCGTCTCAAAAGAACAAAGCTTCTTGCTTGTGTAATGTCTATTTCATTTCCCGAGTTTGTGCGGAAGGGGGTGCCGGTGGCAGTTCTTAGTTCTAGTCGAGTGAGATTGAGTACGCAAGCCGGCAGCGAGTGCAATAATCGTTTGCTGAGACAAACGCCGTTCAAGTAAGAGCAGCGCCTGGCGCGGAATATGATTGGAATCAAACTGGCAGCTCGCTGAGTTCCTATGCTGCCGGAAGCGATACTCAAACCGATCAAAACCATTTAAACCATCGAGATGATTCAGGAGCACCCAGGGAATGACAAATTTTTTCTCATTGGTCACTGCACTTCTTTCACTGATTAATCCCATCGCGCCGAATCACAGCGGAGATAGAGCGTGTCAAGTTTCCATCGTCCAAGAAGGTCAGCCTGGCCCGGCGACGATGCACAGATGGGACAAAGTGAAGGCTGCACTTGCGGCGGCGGATGTTCGCTACGAAGAAGTTTCCGATGCTAAAGCTGCGCACGGCGAAGTATTGATTGCAGCGGGCTCGTGGTTTGATTCTGCTTCCGGCTCAGTCGCTGAGAGGATTCGGGCGCTCGGCGTGAAGATGCCGGACAAACCGGAATCGCTGGTGATCCACAGGGGGGAATGGCAAGGCAAGCAAGCGCTACTGGTGAGCGGGAGCGATGACCGCGGCCTGATGTATGCGCTGCTTGAGATTGCGGATCGAATTGGATGGGCGAAAGTCAAAGCAGCGCCTCTCAGCGAAGTGAAAGACACGGTTGAATCCCCGAGCGTTGCCGATCGTGACATGGTGATCACGACGATGCAGAAGCATCAGTATGAAGATCGCCTTCACGACGAGAACTACTGGGTCAAATACTTCGACATGCTGGCGGAGGACCGTTTCAATTCGATCGAGGTGATGTTCGCCTACGAGGCGAATGGCTACAACTGTCCGGTCTATCCGTACTACATGGACGTGCATGGTTTTCCGGAAGTGAAGGTCACGGGTCTGAGCAAGGAAGACCAGCAACGCAATCTTTCCGATCTTCATCGTCTTGTCCGCCTGGCGCACGCGCGTGGTATACGCGTGACGTTTGGGATCTGGTGCCACTACTACCGGAACACGATTCCGTTTAACTCCACGATGAAGGGTTGGGTGCTAGTCGATCATTCAAAGCCGGTTATGGATACGGTGGAGGGACTTTCGGAAAACAACCTGATTGCTTATACCCTGGCGGCGATCAAGCAGTTCCTGACGGAGTTTCATGAAATTGACGGCGTTCAACTGCTGATGATGGATGAGTCGGGATTGAAGACTTCGGACATGAAGGTGTTCTGGAAAAATATCTTTCCTGCGTTGAAGGAGGCAGCGCCCAACATCCAATACGAGCTTCGCGCCAAGGGCGTCTCCGACGATCTGGTAAAGCAGGGAATCGACCTCGGCCTGAAGATGCGGGTCAACACGAAGTACTGGGCTGAGCAGGTAGGCTTGCCCTTCTCGCCGACGCATGTGCAGGAGCCAGACCAGTTCAACCGGCGCGGCGGGTATGCGGACATGTTGAAGTATCCGCGCATTTACAAGCTGCATTGGACTTTGTGGACGTCGGGTACGACGCGTGTTTTACTGTGGGGCGATCCGGAGTATGTGCGGCGCTTCGCTGCGATGAGCCATCTTGGCGGGGTAGACGGATTCGATGTGTATGAGCCGTTGGCGACGAAGATGCAGGGCCATACTCACGATATGAAGCCGCCGGATTTGCTTCAACCCGCTTACCGTTACTATGACTATGAATTTCAGCGCTACTGGTATTTTTTCCAGGTGTTCGGACGATTGTCTTACGACCCAGGCACGCAGACGGAAGAGTTGGAGCACGGGTTTGTTGCGCACTTCGGCGAGGGTGCCGGGCCTTATGTGAAACGGGGATTGGAGCGGGCCAGCCAGATACTTCCGGAGATTACGGCCTATTGCCTGCCGCCCGATCACTATCCGACGACGGAGGGGTGGCCGGAACGCCAGCGCGAGGGAGATTTACCTGAGTACGTGAAGGCGACGCCGAGCGATACGCAGCAGTTTGAAAGCTTGAAGGATGCCGCCGAGGATATTTTACGGGGACATTCTTCGGCGAAGATGACACCGATTCGGACAAGCGCGTGGTTTGCTCGCGCATCCAGCGATGTGAGGACGCTGGTTGGGGAGGCAGAGAAGAATGCGGGGCCGCATCCAAGCAAAGAGTTTGTTTCGACGATGGTCGATTTGAAGATGCTTTCCGACCTGGCGGATTATCACTCGCACCGCGTCCTGGCCGGTCTGAGTTATGCGTTGTTTGAAAGGACGCACGACCTGAATGAGCTCGACGATGCGATCCACCAGGAGACGGAGGCTACCAACGGCTGGGCGGAGATGGTCAAGGACGCCGGCGATGTGTATGGCTTCGATTTGATGATGGGACTTCCGCAGCATGATTTGAGCGGCCACTGGCGGGATGAACTGGTGAAGCTGAAGGACGGGCTTGCTGCCCTAAAGAAGCAGCGCGAGGAGTACAAACTCGAGGGGCGGCGCGTGGTGGGCCGGTACGATTTTGGATTCGGGCCGACGCTGCCGGGGTTTCAGCGCATTGCGACAACCGGGAGCGCTGGAGGTCATTTGGCGGTGTTGAATGTGCCGGATGGACGATACGAAGTGGCAGTGAGTATTCATGATGACAAAGCGATCCATGGTCCGATGTGGGTGAATGTGAACGGAGCGGAGTACAGCGATATCTTTGAGGTGCCGGCCGGGCAGACCGTTGAACGGACGCTTGAAGCTTCGGCGATCCGGGGAAAACTGAAAGTGTTGCTCGACCACGCTACAAGCGCGGACGCGTATGGCAGCACGATGGTTGTGACCCGGATTGATCCGGTCATTGCGCACGTGCCCGTGGCGCGGCTCGCACCTGGGCAGGACTTGAAGCTTCGGGCGACGGTTGCAGGCACGGCGCCAATTGTGAATGTGCGCGTCTATTTCGGCGACGCACGACGCGGCTTCACGATGACTGAGTTGCAGGGCGGTGGACCGCGGTATGAGGGAACGATTCCCGCAGCGAAACTGCGTGCGGGAATGTCGTATTTTCTGGAGGCGACGGATTCCTCGGGGCGCATTTCCACCTTTCCTGAGGAGGGCAGGGCTAACCCGATCTCTGTTTTGGTCACCAGAGATGACGAGCCTCCAACACTGCATCACACACCGATTTTGTCTGCAGAGCCGCTGAAGCCGCTGCGAATTACCGCGCACGTTGAAGATTCGTCGGGTGTGAAGTGGGTTCATCTTCGCTACCGCGGCGTGAGCCAGTTTCAGGATTTCAAGACGCTGGAGATGCTGCCCACTGGGGGCGGTAACGAATATGAGGCGACGATTCCTGCGCAAGATCTCAATCCTCAATTCGACCTGATGTACTTGTTCGAGGTGATGGACAACGCGGGAAATGGCAAGATCTACCCGGACATGGCGAAGGAAACACCTTATATTGTGGTGAATGTTGGCCATAGTCCACTCGAGGCGACCGATGGAGTCTCACTCAATCCTGTAAAGGTAACTCCGGAGCCGTAAGCGATGCCTTAAGTTTGCTGATAGGAATTCGCCAAGCGCAAACAGGACTGCTCTTTCATGTCAATTGCGAGAGTGTGCAGCTGTCGTCAGGCTACGAACGCGGTTCAACGATGGTGACCAGTAATCTGCCTTTCCAGGAATGGACCGAAGTCCTCAGCTCGGAGCGCCTGACCGGCGCCCTGCTCGATCGGCTCACACATCACGTCCATATCCTGGAGATGAACGCCGACAGCTACCGCCTCAAGCAGAGCCGCCGCAAACGGACCCCATCCTCCGAACGCACCTCGGGGTAGAAGGGCCTCTTCCGCTACGCTCCAGAGGCCCTTCTACCCCGCATACCCAACAACCCGATCTTGCAACAAAACAACTGGCCTACTTTTACTCCGCCCCAGTGGCCTGGTTTTACTCTGCCCTTGACAGCAGCGTTTCCACTGTGGATTTTCCCGCCATGAGCAGGTGTCGGAATGGCGTGTGAAAACTGGTATAGTCAATGTGGATGCTGGTTCGGTGGTCGGCATAGTGTTCAACCTCTTCCACGAATTTTCCACAAAATCAGTTTTCGATTTCGAGAAATACTGATAATAAAGAGGATAGTACACTTTGACGAAAACCGGTTGAATCCACTCCTCGGAGAGGCGATGCAGGCAATCTTAGCGCTCGAAGACGGGCGCATCTTCCGTGGCCACGGCTATGGGTACCCCGGCGAATGCCAGGGTGAGGTCGTTTTTAATACTTCCCTTACCGGTTACCAGGAAATCGCCACCGATCCCTCCTATGCCGGTCAAATCGTCGTTCTCACAAATCCCCAGATCGGGAACTACGGAACCAACCGGGCAGATAACGAGTCGGCCAAGCCCTATATTGAGGGACTGATCGTTCGTGAGTTCTCGGCTATCAGCTCGAACTGGCGCTCCGAACAGGTGACCGACGAGTACATGGAGCGGTACGCGGTTCCGGTGCTTGCGGAAATCGACACGCGGGCGCTAGTTCGACACTTGCGGACCTTTGGCGTGATGCGGGGTGTGATTTCGACCAAGACTGACGACGAGGCGGCGCTGGTGCAGAGGGCGCGGAACATCCGGAAGATGGATGGGACGGACCTGGCTAAGGTGGTGTCGACGAAGGCGGTCTACCGCTTCGATTCGGCTGATGCGCGGAACCAGTCGGGAGATCCACTCCTGGCCAAGGATCTAGTCCAAGACGCTAAAGAGCGAAAGCTCCATGTGGTGGCCTACGACTTCGGGATCAAGCACAACATTCTTCGGATGCTGACGCGGGAGGGCTGCCGGGTGACGGTTGTGCCGGCGGAGACCAGCGCAGAAGACGTGCTGGAACTGAAGCCGGATGGAGTGTTCCTGTCGAACGGGCCGGGCGATCCGGAACCGGTGGATTATGCGGTGAAGGCGATCCGCAAGTTTCTGGGGCGGGTGCCAGTGTTCGGGATTTGCCTGGGGCATCAGCTTACGGGGCTGGCGCTGGGTGGGCGCACTTACAAACTGAAGTTTGGGCATCACGGTGGGAATCATCCGGTGCGGAATAACGCGACGGGCAAGGTGGAGATCACGGCGCACAATCACAACTTCGCGGTCGATCCTGATTCGATCAATGTGAGCGAAGTGGAGTTGACGCACGTGGATCTGAACGACCAGACGCTGGAGGGTTTGCGGCACAAGACGCTGCCGCTGTTCAGTGTGCAGTACCATCCGGAGGCGGCTCCGGGACCGCATGATTCGCACTATCTGTTCCGCGACTTCCGCAACATGATGGAGGAGTGGAAGGGATGAGATGTTGGCTTCCAGTCCTGATTTTGTTCGCAGGGCTGGGGAGTTCTTTTTCCTTCGCTCAGAATAGCGAACCAACAAATCCCCTTGACTGGTACCTGACGGAGCTAAGGGCCAATCGGCCCGAGCCCGCCCTGGTGCGGTTTGCGAAAGAATGCGGGGTGGACATGAAGACCGCAAGGACTCGCTACGCCCAGATGCCGCACAACAAATGGAAAGTAGTCGAACACCTGTTGCACGCTCGGGAAGATGAAGAAACTGACTTCTATTCCACAGTTGTGGTGAGGTCTAGCGGGAATCGAATTTTGGTCGAACTATGGGGAATAGATTCGGAAGGACCTTATGAAACCCGCCATCTATTTTGCATGCAGAACCAACGGATTCGGCTCGTTGAGGAGATCGATTGGGCGCTTCCCGACGAGAGCGAACCTAATGCGACGCCAGTTTGGTTGGGATACGAGCAGCGCTGGAAGGTAAGTAAAAATGGAAAGTACTCAACTGTCCTGCGTCGCAATGTGAATGGTAGGGAGCAGCTCGGTCCGGCACCAAAACCAGGCACAGAAGTCCCTTTAGCATCAGATTTTCTCCCGAAGGCGTACGACTGGGACGATTTGAAACTGCCGGCCGAATTGTTGCGGTGATTTTCAAAGCATCACGATCAACGATGTACAGGAAGTAGCTCAGACAAATGCCACGTAGAAATGACATTCAGAAGATCCTGGTGATTGGCTCGGGGCCGATCGTGATCGGGCAGTCGGCGGAGTTCGACTACTCGGGGACGCAGGCNNTGCAAGGCTCTCAAGCAGGAGGGCTACGAGGTGGTGCTGGTGAATTCGAACCCGGCCACCATCATGACCGATCCCGAACTTGCCGACCGCACATACATTGAGCCGCTGACGCGTGAGTACGTTGAAGAGATCATCCGCATTGAAACGGAGATGCTCGCGAATCAACCTGGCTCGGGGAAGTTTGCGCTGCTGCCGACGGTGGGCGGGCAGACGGCGCTGAATCTGGCCGTCGATCTGGCCGATGCGGGGATTCTGGACCGCTATAACGTGGAGCTGATTGGCGCAAAGCTTGAGGCGATCAAGAAGGCTGAGGACCGGCTGCTGTTCAAGGATGCGATGATTCGCATCGGCCTTGAGGTTTCGAAATCGGTGCTGGTGAATAATCTTCGCGACGGGCTTGATTTTGCTTCGAAGCTCGGATTTCCTGTGCTGATTCGGCCTAGCTTTACGCTGGGCGGCACGGGCGGCGGCATTGCTTATAACCGCGAAGAGCTTATGGAGCTTTTGGCGCGCGGACTTGATCTTTCGCCGGTACATGAGTGCTTGCTCGAAGAGAGCGTGCTGGGCTGGAAAGAGTACGAGCTTGAAGTAATGCGCGATCTGGCGGACAACGTCATTATCATCTGCTCGATTGAAAACTTTGATCCCATGGGCGTGCATACGGGGGACTCGATCACTGTTGCTCCTGCGCAGACGCTCACCGATCGCGAGTACCAGAAGATGCGTGACGCCGCGATTGCGGTTATGCGCGAGATCGGCGTCGAGACTGGTGGATCGAACGTGCAGTTTGCGGTGAACCCCGTGGACGGGCGCATGACGGTGATTGAGATGAATCCGCGCGTTTCGCGGTCGTCGGCGCTGGCTTCGAAGGCTACCGGATTTCCTATTGCGAAGATTGCGGCGAAGCTGGCTGTGGGTTACACGCTGGACGAGATTCCAAACGACATTACGCGCAAAACGCCGGCGTGCTTTGAGCCGACGATCGATTATGTCGTGGTGAAAATTCCCAAGTGGCAGTTCGAGAAGTTTCCTGGAGCAGATGACACGCTTGGCCCGCAGATGAAGTCGGTGGGCGAAGTGATGGCGATGGGGCGGACCTTCAAGGAAGCGCTGATGAAGGCATGGAGGGCGCTTGAGACCGGCAAGAAGACCGGCGCCGAAGTGCTGGAGCCGCGGCGGCTGACGCAGATGCTGGTAACTCCAAGGCCGGAGAGGCTGGGTTATATTCGCTATGCTTTCGAGCGCGGGATGAGCGTAAGGGAAGTGGCTCGCTTCACGCGCATGGATCCGTGGTTCCTGCACCAGTTGCGCGAGGTCACGCTGGCACAGATGGCTATCGCGAAAACGACACCGGAAGACATAAGCACGGAGCACCTGCGCCAACTCAAGCGGTTCGGCCTCAGTGACGAACGGATCGCGACCGAGTGGAAGCTTGAGGGGCACGAGGGCATCAAGCGGGTGAGGGAACTGCGCGAGGGAAAGGGAATCAAGCCGGTCTTCAAGCTCGTGGATACGTGCGCGGCTGAGTTTGAATCGATGACGCCCTACCTCTACTCCACTTATGACGAGGAGGATGAGGCGCCGCCGACACAGACGCCGAAGGTGATCATCCTTGGCTCGGGTCCGAATCGGATCGGGCAAGGAATCGAGTTTGATTACTGCTGTTGCCACGCAGCCTTCGCGCTTAAAGACGATGGCTACGAGACCATCATGGTCAATTGCAATCCGGAAACCGTCTCCACCGACTACGATACAAGCGACCGGCTCTACTTTGAACCGCTGACGCTGGAAGATGTGCTGGCGGTCTACAACCATGAAGCGCAGTCGGGCGCAAAGATTGGAATGATTGTGCAGTTTGGGGGGCAGACGCCGCTCAACCTTGCGCAGCGACTGCTTGAAGCCGGCGTGCCGATCATCGGTACATCGCCGGCGTCGATTGACTTGGCGGAGGATCGCAAACACTTCGGCAAGTTGCTTGAGGAGCTTGGAATTCCGCAGCCCGCGGGCGGAACGGCAACCAGCGTTGAACAGGCGCTGGCCATCGGCGAACGCATTGGCTATCCCGTGCTGGTGAGACCGAGCTATGTGCTGGGCGGCAGGGCGATGGTGATTGCCTACGACGCTGAAGCAGTCACTCGCTACATGCGCGAGGCAGTCGAATACTCGCAGGAGCGCCCGGTGCTGGTCGATCACTTCCTGGAGAGCGCCGTTGAGGTGGACGTAGATGCGCTGTGCGATTCGAAGGATGTGATCATTGCCGGAATCATGCAACATATCGAAGAGGCCGGGATCCACTCGGGCGATTCATCGTGCGTGCTTCCTGCGGTGGGCATTCGCAAGGAGACCCTGGAGACACTGCGGACATACACTCGCAAGCTTGCCCTCGCGCTCAAGGTGGTCGGGCTGGTGAACCTGCAGTTTGCCATTCAGCGCGATGCGCAGGGACAGGATCATGTCTACGTGATCGAGGTGAATCCACGGGCATCGCGGACTGTGCCGTACGTCTCGAAGGCTACAGGTATTCCGTTGGCGAAGGTTGCAGCGCGGTTGATGACCGGCCGTACTCTGCGCGAGTTACTGCCGGACCAACTTGCCTCAGGCAAGGATCTGGAGACGGGGACGTACTACTACGTGAAATCTCCGGTGTTCCCGTGGTCGAAGTTTGCCGGTGTCGATACAGTTCTGGGTCCGGAGATGAAGTCGACGGGCGAGGTGATGGGTGTGGCTGCCACGTTCGGCGAGGCGTTTGCGAAGGCGCAGCTTTCTGCCGGGCATGTGCTTCCCACCAAGGGTACGGTCTTCTTCACCGTCAACGACAATGACAAGGCGGCTGCGATTGAACTGGCGCGCCGCTATGTGAACCTCGGCTTCCAGATCGTGGCCACTGAGGGCACTGCCAATGCGCTTGAGGGGGCGGGGCTGATTGTGGAACGGGTGTTCAAGGTCAAGGAAGGCCGTCCTAACGTTGTTGATCTGATCAAGGGCGACCGCATCCAGTTGATTGTGAACACGCCGCGCGGACAGGACACTTTTTTCGACGAGAAGGCTATTCGCCGTGCCGCGGTGCTGGCTCGCATTCCAACGATTACGACCATTGCCGCTGCGCAGGCTGCCGCGGAAGGCATCGCTGCAATGCAGCGGCATCGCACCACGGTGTACGCGTTGCAGGAACTGCACACTGCTATTGGAGTCTGAGGGCGGGGCTGGGCGGTTGCGAGTTCAGTCCTCCCGATGTTTGCGGCGGAGAGCAAGGACTGATCCGATCGAGTATCCGACAAGGGCGGCTGCGGGCCAGGTGCCTATAAACGGCCCATCGTCGTCGATCAGTCCGCTGGGAGACGGCAGGCTGAAGAAGGTGCGTGTCAGCTTCTCGGTCAAGCCGCATTGGAAGCACTCGTTGGGCCTTGTCGGCAAATCCACAATCCACAGCGCAAGGATCATCAACCAGACCAGACCTACAAGCCAAACTACGGTCGCTATATCGTCCTGACGGAATCGAGTGACCACAAAGCCTACGGCAAGTGGGACGACAATGGAAAGCAAAAGGATTAGAGGCTGGGGAACATTCGGTGGATTCAGGGCATAGCCGACCAGCATCAGGGCCAGCCACGATCCAAGAGCGAGGGCTGTGTGCACGAAGAATGAGATTGCCTGCCGGGTGAGTTTCGAGGCACTGCTTTCTACTTCTTCATCACTATATAAAGAGTCCATTCAGGCGGCTCCTGAAGCCTTTTTTATGTTCCCGGCTATTATCCACTTAACGTGCGCCGCACAGCAAATTAGAGGTGGATTCCTGTCATGGGGGTAGTCTGGGCTGGCATTCCCTCAGGGGCTAAAGCCCACGTCTANNCTGTTACAAAACCTCGCTTATCCCATGCTGGAATGAGTTTTTTCGTAGCCTGTAAAGCCTCCGTTCATTTGGACGAATTCAAGTTCGGGCCAAGGCCCGGCACCTTTCAAACCGGCCCGCTAGGCACATTCCTGCCTGCGCAGGTTGGTCAAAATGCACGGGCGGCGCTCCCGGTTCTACAATAAGGCCATGCTGATTGAAGGTGTCTTTGCTGCCGTAACGACTCCATTTTACCCGGACGAGCGGGTGTATTTTCGCAAACTGGAAGCAAACATGACGCGCTACTCGCGCAGCCTGCTGGCGGGGATGGTTGTCCTTGGCTCTACCGGCGAGGCGCCCATGCTGAACGACGCGGAGACTATCGACGTGCTGCGCGTTGCCGCGGAAGCGACGGCGCCGGACAAGGTACTGATCGCTGGCATTGGCCGCGAGAGCGTGAAGGGAACGGTTGAGTTGGCCGAGGCCGCGGCAGTGCATAAGTACGATGCGGTGCTGGTTCGCACATCCAGCTACTATGCCGGCCAGATGTCCTCGGCAGCCGTGCTGCATTATTTTCGCAGTGTCGCCGATCGTTCTCCGCTGCCGGTTCTGCTTTACAACATCCCAAAGTGCGTTCCTTACCAGATTCCCATTGAGATTGTGGCCGAGTTGGCGGCTCATCCAAACATTATCGGCATCAAGGATTCCAGCGGCAGCGTGGACAGGATTCGCGACCAGGTAGCTGCAACACGCTCGGCGCCCAAGCGCAGCGAGACGGTTACACCAATCTTTGAAGCCGTGACGGCTCGGATGCTCACCGCCAAGGCAGAAGGTTCGAGCACGTTTGTTTCGGCCGGCGAATTATCTAGTGGTGTCGCTCTGGCGACTGCTCCACCGTCTGCACCGATCAAGACACGGACCAAGGAAGTTGGGTTCCAGGTTATCTGTGGTTCAGCATCGGCGATGCTCGCCTCACTCAATGAGGGTGCTAGCGGAGGCATTCTGGCCCTTGCGGCATGCGCACCACAAGCGTGTCAGGAGGTTTATCTCGCATGGAAAGACCACGACTTGAAGCTTGCGGAAGAAAAGCAGAAGCGCATCGCCGGTGCAAACAAGCGCGTCGTTGGCGACCTTGGAATCAGCGGCGTAAAATACGCCTGCGATTACAACGGCTACTACGGCGGGCACTCACGGGCACCTCTGCTTCCTCTCACTTCGGCGGAGAAGGCAGAAGTAGAAGGTCTGCTGGCTGAAATCAGGAATTAAGAAGGGGACCATGATGCGCTTCAAGCGTAGTTGCAGTATTCGCACGTTCGCACTAGTTGCAGCAGCATTTTTGTTTATATCCACTTCGTCATTGTTCGCTCAGAGCGCAACGCCGCAGCGCCCACGGATTACAGGGATCTCGCACGTTGGCTACTTCGTTTCCGATCTTCCCAAGGCAATGGGCTTTTGGCACGATTTGCTTGGATACGATGAGGCCTACGACCTTACGAAGCCGGGGACCGACCAGGTCCGCATCGCATTCGTCAAGATCAACGACCACCAGCATGTCGAGCTGTTTACCGATGCGCCAACCGCACCGCCGAACATGATGAGTCACCTGTGCTTCACGGTCGATGACATCGAGCAAATGCGGACGTACCTGCGGTCGAAGGGGTTCGATGTGAAGCCGGGCAACGGCGGCAAGACACGGACGGGCGACTACGCGTTCGAAATCAAGGATCCTGACGGCACGCTGGTCGAATTCGTTCAGACACTGCCGACTGGAATGGAAGCGCAGGCAGCGGGGAAATCCCTGCCGGACATGCGTATCGCGCCGTCGATCTATCACCTGGGTTTTCTGGTCGGCAACACGCCGAAGTCGCTCGCGTTTTATGAAGATATTCTCGGCTTCAAAGAGACCTGGCGCGGCGGCCGCGATCCGAAGATTCTGAGTTGGATTAATCTTAAGGTACCAGACGGGACTGATTACATCGAGCTGATGCTTTACAGCCAACTGCCTGCAACTTTCGGCACGCAGAATCACACGTCGCTGGTTGTGCCTGATATCCAAAAGGCTGTCGCGGAGCTGGAGGCGCGGCCTGTGTACAAGAATTATCTGAGCTACCAGAAGCCGCTTGAGATTCGGGTGGGCGTGAACGGCAAGCGGCAGGTGAATCTCTACGATCCGGATGGAACCCGGGTGGAACTGATGGAAGCACAGACGGCCGATGGCAAGCCGGTTCCGCCGTCGACAGCTCCGCCACCGCCGACAGCGCACGAGTAGGGGGTTTGTGTTGGCAGGTCTCCGGCTCTTAGGCCCGCGGTTTCCGGGAGTCAGCCCACTGGAGATTAAGAGGGCTGAGCAGGTTTCTTTCGATAAGTGACGAAAGCACCAACGACGTCGAGGTCGTGCCGAAGGGCGTGAGCCGATCGATTACGTCCTTTAGCTGTTCCACGGAGACGACGTTGACTTTCAGGATGAAGGAGTCTTCTCCTGTACCGCGATGACACTCCACGATTTCCGGCATTGCATGGACTCGCTCGGTGAGTTTTTCCAGCACATTGCCGACAATACTCATGCGAATGAAAGCTGTGATGGGCAAGCCTACGCTGGAGGGGTCGATTTCGGCTCGGTAGGCGCGGATGATTCCTTCGTCTTCCATGCGGCGTACACGCTCGGCAACGGCGGGCGTGGAGAGTCCTACGCGGCGTCCAAGCTCCGCAAAAGAGATGCGCGCGTCCGTCTGCAGTTCGACCAGCAGCTTCCAGCCGAGGGGATCGAGGAGCTTTTCTCTGTCAGATTGAGGCGAGTTGGGTCTCCTTCCAGCTTTTACCTAACGATCATAAAGTAAATCCGCCGATAATCTACGAATACATCTGCGTTCTGCCTGAATACCATTGAATCTGTATTTGAATTCGAGGCTTTATCACCTATTCTCGTGCCGATATCCAAATTGAACGATTGGTGGAGCGGCAGAGATGGCAATAGAAAAGCGGCGCACGTGGGCGGAACCCTTCAAGATCAAGGTGGTTGAACCAGTCAAGATTCCCAGTCCGGCTGAACGGGAGAAGGCAATTCTCGATGCTGGATACAATACGTTCCTGCTTAGATCAGACGACGTTTATATCGATCTGCTGACCGACTCCGGGACCTCGGCCATGAGCGACCGGCAATGGGCGGCGATGATGATCGGCGACGAAGCGTATGCCGGTAGCCGCAGCTTTTATCGGCTGGAAAGCGCCGTTCAGCAGTGGTACGGATACAAGTACGTCGTTCCGGCGCACCAAGGCCGCGGAGCAGAGAACCTTCTGTCGAAGGCTCTGATCAAGCCAGGCGACATCATCCCTGGAAACATGTATTTCACCACCACCCGGCTTCACCAGGAGCTGGCCGGCGGAACATTTGTCGACGTTATTATCCCTGAAGCGCACGATCCGAAGAGCCTCCATCCGTTCAAGGGCGATGTTGACCTGGCCAAGCTGGAAGAGGTCATAACGAAATACGGTGCGAAGCGGATACCGTACATCAGCGTCGCTGCAACCGTGAATCTGGCTGGGGGACAACCAATCTCACTCGGCAATATGAAGGCGGTGAGGGAACTCGCGCAGCGGCATGGAATCCGCTTGATTCTTGACGCGGCGCGGGTGGTGGAGAATGCGTTTTTCGTCCAGAAGAGGGAACCAGGGTGCCAGGACCGCTCCATTGCATCGATTGTCAAGGAGATGTGTTCCTACACCGACGGCTGCACCATGAGCGCGAAAAAGGATCCGATGGTGAATATCGGCGGGTTCCTGGCGGTTAACGACCACGGAATCTATGAGGAAGCGGCAAACCTGGCGGTGATTTATGAGGGGCTCCATACTTATGGCGGGATGGCCGGCCGGGATATGGAAGCACTGGCGACGGGGATCGAGGAGTCGCTGCATGAGGATCACATTCGCGCCAGGGTTGGCCAGGTGTTGTACCTGGGCCAGAAGCTGATCGATGCGGGAGTTCCGATTGTGGAGCCCATCGGCGGCCACGGCGTTTTCCTCGATGCCAAGGGGTTCCTGCCGCACATTCCGCAGGAGCAGTTTCCGGCGCAGTCGCTGGCTGCGGCACTTTATGTGGATTCGGGAATTCGTGCGATGGAGCGGGGCATTGTGTCGGCAGGCAGGAACAAGGAAACGGGCGAGAACAACCGTCCAAAGCTGGAGCTGGTGCGGCTTACGATTCCGCGCCGGGTGTATACGCAGGCTCACATGGACGTAGTAGCGGAATCGGTGGAGTCGGTGTTTGCGGAGCGGTCCAGCATCCGGGGATTGCGGATGACGTACGAGCCGAAGTACCTGCGCTTCTTCCAGGCCCGCTTTGAGCCCTTGGAGTCAAGCAACTGAAGATGGGTAGGGAAAGGCGTGATCGCGCTTAACCGTCTTGGAGAGGTATCGGAGGTGCCGGGACGTCGATAGATGCAATGTCTGATAACGTATATTCTGTATAGTGGAGCTGCGAAATAGCAAGCAGTGGCCAATCTGCCGTACGTATAAGCAAATCATTGACTTTTGGAAACCAAAAGCTGGACTTGTTCCTCTACTGGCTGCGCCGCCCCACGTCTCCCCCAAGAGAACCTCGTAGCGGTATTTCGTTGTCCATACCCGGCCACCGTACATTTAACTGAATTATGCCCAATCTATTAACTAACTATGCCGCACGTTCAGGCTATGGATCGCCGGATTTTGAAGATAATTCGTTGCTGGTAGCTTTTAACAAGCCCTCTGTGCGGCTTCAGACAAAACGGCCCCCTTTTGCTCGCCGTCCCGTGGCGTTTCCAGGACCCAACTGGACCGGAACAGCTTCATCGGCATGCTGACCAACGCACACGAGTGTCTCAACCCGCGGCAGACATCCTGTCACGCAACTTGAAGCGGCGAAAACTGCGCTGCCTCTTGATCTATCCTGAAGACCGGCTCGAGGACCGCCTTGGCCATCTTCCGCACGGCGCGTCCAGTAAGGCGCGAATTTGACCATTGGTCTCCTCGAGCCCGCGGCCCGCGATCCGAAATCTCCTAAAGCTAATTCCCGGCGAGCCTTACAGCGACTGCCGCATAAGCCACACCCTAGAGTGCACCCAGATGTTGGGAGCCGGTACCTACATGCTAGCGGCTTGCTCGGGCACAAGCGCCCTCGACGCGTTGTGATCGGTCTTAAGGCCAGCGGAATGAGTGAGCAAATGCGCTTCCGAAGTGGCCGCAAGCTCCAACAATGAGGTGCACTCCGTAGTTTGCCCTCGAAACGATTGGAGGAATTCGGGACTCGACGGTGAGCTTGTCGATTCCCTGCCTTCCTAGCAACTTCAGGTCGAGAAGGCGTCGATTGGCTAGCATTGAGTCCTTAGACTTTGAGCTCGCCAACATTCGGCCACTTCTCTTTTGGGTATTTCTTTTGTTATCAGATATCAAATATAGAGTATTGTTAGAGAGTTCCCCCGAGCTGATTCATGAGAAAACCGACCAAACTCACTCCGTGGCTTACCGCCGAACAACTAAGGACTTGGGTCAAGTCGGCGCCGGATAAAACAGCGCATGAGCGCCGCTTGGCGGTTTGGTTGACCCAGGAAGGTCCATTCAGTGCCAGTCGGGTTGCGAACCTGCTTGCGGTCTCAACCCAAGCAGTCTGGAAATGGATAAGCGAATACAACAAATTCGGTCCAACCGGTCTCGAGCGTAAGGGGCGCGGGGGCAGGAGATGGAGTCTAATGCCGCTGGAGGAAGAGCGGGGGTTCTTGGCCAAGAATCTAATCAACCAAGAAACCGGTGCCCTGCTGACTCCCATGCAGGTACATGCTGCTCTGATTCGGGTACTTGGACGGGAAGTTTCGGTCGCCTACATTTACAAGCTCTTACACCGCCACCCATGGAGGAAGCTTGCCAAGCAGTTGCCTCCTTCTCCACGCTGATTAGACTAGGGTGTAAGGGGAGGAACCTTCTCCCCTACCAAAGCGACGAGAGCATTGCCCTGTTAACCGGCCTCTATGAG